>JAKCEV010000063.1 GCA_023539495.1 Candidatus Wolframiiraptor allenii | reverse complement strand
CAAAAAAGAGGAAATGTAGCTCAAACCTCCCCATATAAAATGGGGAGGAGGTCAGAAATATTCCGGGTCCGGGCAGGGCTAGGTAAAGAGGCTGACGAACTTGAAGTTCACAGTGTCTAGGAGGCCCTTATCGGTCAGCCGCAGCTCCGGGAGCACGTCGAGCGCGAGGAGCGAGATCGTCATGAATGGTGAGACCCACTCACATCCAAGTTTTCTCCAAGTCTCATACATCTTCTCGAGCTTCTTCGCGACGACCTCAATGGGTTCAGTGGACATGAGCCCGGCTATTGGCAGCTCCACGGCTGACAATACTTCGCCATCTTTCACAGTTATTATCCCACCTCCCAGCTCGGCGAGCCTATTTACGGCCAGGGCCATATCCTCCCTATTACATCCCAGCACGATTATGTTATGGCTATCATGTGCGACCGTGGTGGCGATCGCGCCAATCCTGAAGCCAAACCCCTTCACGAATCCGAGGCCTATGTTCCCTGTCCCCTTATGCCTCTCGACGACAGCGAGCTCGTAGATCCACCTGTCAGGATCTGGGAGGACGATGCCGCCCCTAACTTCGAGTCTATCCACGATGTGCCTTGTCAGGACGTTTCCCTCGATTGCCTCGATTATCCTAACCTTGACCTCGCCCTTCTCAATTGGCGCCCTTATCTCGAAGTCCCACGGCTCAAGCCTTCTCTTCAGCCTCACGGATCTCGTGGCGTTCTCAGGGTATGATGGCCTCGGTAGATCTACTAGCATTCTGCCATCCTTCGCGATTAGCTTGCCATCGGCGAAGACTGCCTCAACTTTAACCTTCGAGAGGTTGCTGATCACTAGAATGTCCGCGAACCTCGCCGGCGCGATGCTCCCAATTTCCCTAGCGACCTCATAGTGCTCCGCAGGATTCAAGGTGGCCATCTGGATCGCGGTAACCGGGTCAACACCTTCCTCTATCGCTCTCCTTACGACGTGATCCATATGGCCCTGCTTGATTAGCGACTCGGGTTCCCTATCATCCGTCACGAGGCACGCGTGCCTAGAGTCTAGGCCAGCCTCCGTAATCGCCTTAACAGTCTCGGCCACATCAAGCCAAGCGGAACCCTCCCTCATGTAGGCATACATCCCGAGCCTAAGTCTCTCAATCGCGTCGCGCTTTGTCGTCAGCTCGTGGCTTGAGGTTATCCCGGCGGCCGAGTAGGCGGCAAGCTCCCTCCCAAGGAGGCCGGCATCATGTCCTTCCACAAGCTTCCCGGTCCTCAGGGCTGCGGCTATCTTGGCATGCACCTCCTCATCGCCCGCGAGCACTCCCGGGTAATTCATCATCTCTCCGAGCGCTATCACGCCATTCCATGAGAGCGCCTCCTCAATCTCCCTCGGCCCGAGAACAGCCCCAGCGGTCTCGAACAATGGATTCGCCGGGACGCATGAGGGAACCGTGACGAAGACCTTAAGCGGAAGATTCTCAGCCTCTTGGAGCATCAGCTTAACACCCTCTAGGCCAAGCACGTTAGCTATCTCATGCGGGTCTATGAAAACGGTAGTTGTCCCCCTCGGGAGAACGGCCCTCGCGAACTCTGTCAAGGTAATCATGCTGCTTTCCACGTGGACGTGCGCATCGAGGAATCCGGGGACGAGATACTTCCCGCCAGCATCATATACCTTGGTGTCGGGGCCTATGCAGTGATTCGCATCGCCGATAAGAGCTATCCTATCTCCCTTAACCGCGACATCCATCCCATCGAGAACCTCCCCCGAGTTGACGTTCACGAGAACGCCATTCTTTATCACGAGATCCGCCTTAATCCGGCCGAGGGCGACATCAACGAGAAGCCTCGTAATCTCGTGAAGCCTGCTCCTCCTGCCGAGGAAACGCGCCATAACGATCATCTATCTTCTTGATTTATATCGTTTCCTAACCCTCTCATGATGCTTGGTCTGAGCGGCTGATAAAGAGCTAAAGTTTAGTCTCTCCCGGGCCGGGAGGATATGGAAGATATGTTGGGAGATACTAAAATAAGGCTCCTGTTTCTTCTCGATGTGAAGGGGTGTAGGCTGAGTGGAGACTGATGCTGTTTTCGAGCCAGGCGCCGAGAAGATCAGGGTTCCCGGCGCGGTGTTGATCGAGGGGCTTCCGGGGGTCGGGCTGGTCGCGAAGGCGGCTGTAGCCTACCTACTAATGAAGCTCGGCGGGAGGAGGATATGCAGATTCTACTCCCCATTCTTCCCATCAGTCGGCTACATTAGGGATGGCAGGATACTTCCATACTTTGCAGACTTCTATCTTGTCGAGTCGCCGAGACCATTAATCCTGCTCTATGGTAATGCCCAGCCTTCCACGTATTATGGCCAGCACGAGTTCTGCCAGCGCATAATAGAGGTTGCCGCGGACCTTGGTGTCAGATCCGTTATAACCCTTGGAGGATATGGCAAAGATCAGGTGAGCGATCCAAGGGTGATATACCTATCCTCGACGAGCGAGGAATCCGTCAAGCAGGCTCTCGAGAAAATTGATGCAGTTCCGTATGAGGGCCAGATAGTGGGCGCGGCAGGCCTCCTTATACTAATGGCCGGGGAGCTCGGCATGGAGAACCTCTCCCTCCTGATCGAGGCCGGGGACATGATCCCTGATTACTTAGCGACTAGGAGGGGTGTTGAGGCGCTGGCCAAGCTACTTGACCTAGATATAGAGATCGGCGACATCTACGACTTCTCCATTGCCTATGAGGGGGCTGTTAAGACGCTTGAGGGCTAACGCGGGTGGAGCATATGAGCAAGGCCACAGTAAAATCACATGGAATATACCTTGAGACGTTCTTCGGGACGGCTGAGGTCGGCTTATTCTCAGTAGTGACGGAGAGGATCTGCCTAGTCCCGCCGCAGCTCAAGCCAAGGCAGAAGAAGCTGATAAGGGATGTGCTCGAGGTTGAGGTTATCCCGACGACGATCGCCGGCTCAATACTGTTATCTGCCTTCGCGACTGGTAATAGCAACGGCCTCATCCTATCAAACCTAATCTTGGAGGAGGAGCTCGACGTAATTAAGAAGCATGTCGTCGACATGAATCTCGCCGTGGTTGAGGGGAGATATACGGCGATAGGAAACCTCGTTCTGGCGAATGATAAGGCGGCGCTCGTGAGCGATATTCTCCCAAGGAGTGCGATGAAGGCGATAAAGGATACTCTAGGCGTCGAGGTCGTGGCCGGAAGGATCGCGGATAGGAGCTACGTCGGCTCGCTCGCAGTCATAACGAACACCGGCGGCCTAGTCTTTGTCGAGGCATCAGAAGAAGAGGAGAAAATGCTCTCAGAGCTGTTTAAGGTCGAGGTGGTGCCGGGGACCGTGAATAATGGCGTGAAGTTCGTTAGAAGCGGGATACTCGCTAACAGCAAGGGCGCTATCGTGGGTTCGCTAACCACAGGCCCAGAACTCATGACAATATCTAGAGCCCTCGGGGTCTAAAACAACCATCTAAGAGGAGCTAGAAGTATATCTGGACATGCGGGATATTTCCAACCCTGATAACAGCCCCCTCCGGGACAACACCCTTCTCCACCATGTAGGATACCGCCGTCTCGCCCAGCAAGTTAAGGATCTTCGCCTGAATTATGTACTTGTCGAGATCATCCCGCGCGATTAAAGCGCCGCCGTAGAATGCTTCGCTCACCTCCACCGTGAAGCCCTCGCTCACCTCAATCTTCTTCCCAAGAAGCTCCTCATCGCAAACGGCGACCACAGTCTCACCGGTCTTCGAGTGATGAACCTTGACCCATACCCTATCCGACGGCATCCCTCTCTGCATCAAAGACAATGCTACGCGAATATAAATTTCTCGGGCATCCCACCACGATCCTCATGCTCCCACAACAGAGCATCATGAAGAGCCTCCCCTTATTTCTTTGGAAGGCCTCTGAAAATGGAAAATAAAAATGTGGGGGTTATAATGCTTATGATATGCTTGCCTCGGCGGCCTTCAGCTTGAATAGCGTCGCGTCCCACATCTCCTCCCAGACATCCCTGAGATACTCGATTAATTGATCCCAGCCCATCCTCCTGACCATGTCGCATCTCGTCACGCGCCTGTCACCCCCTCACGCCCACCCTCCTCTTCAGCATCTCATTTTCCTCTCTTAGAAAGGTTCAAAAGCTCTCCTCCCGAAATTATTCACGACCCGCATGGAGGAGGCATCGAAGGAGGAGCTGATGAGAAGGATCGCGGGTGAGATAATTCTCTCGGAGAGCCCGGGCCGGGTTATGAGAAAGTGGAGGTCGCTCTTCGAGCTCACCCAAGCCGAGGTCGCGAGGCTCATGAAGATCTCGCCCTCAGTCCTCAGCGACTATGAGAATGATAGACGGAAATCGCCGGGAACAGGCTTCGTGAGAAGGTTCGTCCAAGCACTAATAGAGGCGGATGAGCTAAGGGGCGGGCAGCAGGTGAGAAAATACGCGGTCTTCTATAGGAGCCTGAGCGCGGCCGTGATAGATCTGGACGAATTTGAGTCCCCGAGAACCGTTAAGGAGGTTGTCTCAGCTGTCGGGGGCGAAGTCCTCGCGGGCGAAGGTCTCCTTGATATGCCGATCTACGGTTACACGATCATAGACAGCATAAAGGCCATAAAGCTCCTCGATGCATATGACTTCCTCTATCTCTTTGGTAGGAACCCGATGAGGGCCCTAATATTCACCTCCGTGACTCGCGGCAGGTCTCCTATGGTCGCGGCGAGGCTTTACCCGATAAAGCCCAGACTGATCATCATACATGGGCCAAGGAGGGAGCAGGTTGACAGGTTGGCAATAGAGCTCGCCGAGCTGGAGAAAATCTGCTTCGCATTATCGACGCTTCCAACTGTTGAGGAAGTCATAAATGGTCTCAGGTCTCTCAGGGCCTCTGGGCGTGAGTAGGTATGAAGCCGGTAAAGGATATTCGGCTATCTCCCGGGATAAAGGTCTCAGAGCTTGTTGAGCAGTTTAGGGAGGCTGGGGGCTTTTCGGCCAAATATCTCGGCATCGCAGTCAATATATTCAAGGAAATGATTGAGGACGAGAAATGCGTGAAGTTTATCTCGTTTGTCGGCGCCCCGGTCGCGACGGGTCTTAGGGGCGTGATCGCGGAGGCAATTAGGCGGAGCATGTTCGATGTGGTGGTCACGACATGCGGTGCAATAGATCATGATATAGCGAGGTCTCTAGGCCAATATTATGATGGGGACTTCTGGATGGATGATGATGAGCTGAGAGGCAGGGGGATACATAGGCTTGGGAGCGTCCTGATACCATTGGACTCCTATGGCCCGGCGATAGAGCGTTTCATGCAGGGCGTCCTCGAGGAGGCGTATTCGAGGGGTTTGAGGGAGCTGGCGAGTTATGAGGTCTGCGAGCTGATAGGTGGGAAGATTCAGGATGAGGGGAGCATATTATACTGGGCGCATAGGAGGGGTGTGAAGGTCTTCGTACCGGGGATAATGGATGGAGCCGTGGGGACGCAGCTTTGGCTATTCCAGCAAAGGCATAGGGACTTCAGGCTAAACCTCTTCAAGGATGCTGATGAGCTGGCGGGTATAATCTTCAAGGCGGAGAGGACTGGGGCGCTGATGATTGGCGGCGGCATCTCGAAGCATCACACCCTATGGTGGAATCAGTTCAGGGAGGGCCTCGACTATGCAATCTACCTGACTACTGCCTGTGAGTATGATGGAAGTCTCAGCGGCGCCCGGGTCCATGAGGCGATTTCATGGATGAAGGTCAAGGCTGGCGCGAGGAAGGTAACGGTCTACGGGGATGCGACGATAACCCTGCCGCTCATAATAGCCTCTGTGTTGGGGTAGCGTTATCCATCCATCAACATTATCTCGAGACCGGCCACGCGCTCGGCTGTAACACTCATCCAACCCACCTCGCATAATACCGTTACACGCCTCCCCCTTATTTCTCCCCTTATTTCTTGGGGAAACGTATCTGAAAGTGGAAGAGAAATAGGGAGTTTAATGGGGTCTTCTCCCTATTATCCCGCACCCCTCACCACGAAATACTTGACATTCTCCCCCTCCGTGAACGGTATTATGAAGATCTGCTTCGAGGTCTTCTCATTGCCATAGAACCTTATGTTTAGCCGGCTTCCCGGCACCTCGACACCATCATAATAGTAATCCATAGTAATCTTCCACTTTCAGGCAGGTCCCCAAGAAATAAGGGCAGGCATGTATTGGGATGGTA
>JAKCEV010000007.1 GCA_023539495.1 Candidatus Wolframiiraptor allenii | reverse complement strand
CCTGATGAGCAGGATAGATGAGGTGAACCCGAGAAGTATGGCCGCTAGGAGGAGGATGGGTGCGGGAGGGGAGGAGGTCTTCGAGATATAGGTGACCGGGCTTGGATACTTGGGCCATCCCCAGTGAGAGCAGGCCGGGCGTAACATACCTAGTCAGGAGAATCTCTGACGATTACTACACGTGCACCTGCCCACATTATACCTACAGGAGGCAGGAATGTAAGCATATCAGGCTCGTGAAGGAGCTCTTGAGGGCCAAGCAACTCATCGCGCGGGAAGGCGTGGATAATGCAACATCTCATGGGGAGCAGGGGGCATTAGCCGCCTCATCACCGATACTTGGAAACCCCATGATAAGATGGGATAGGGTGCAGGTTAGGGAGTATCAGGTTAGGATAGCGGAGTCGGCCCTTGGCAGGAACACGCTTGTAGTCCTGCCGACGGCCCTAGGCAAGACGGTTATAGCCGCATACGTGGCCGCATACTATCTCCTCAACTACCCGTGGATGAAGATATTGATGATGGCCCCGACGAGGCCCCTGGTCCACCAGCATTATCAGCGGATCTTGGAGCTGTTGAGGGTCAAGCCATCCGAGGCAAAGATATTGACAGGCCAGCTTGAGCCGGAATACAGGCTATACTGGTGGAGGGATCCAAGCATCAAGATCTACTTCGCGACGCCCGAGGTTGTTAGGAATGATCTTGAGCTCGGCCTGAGCTTGAGGGACTTCAGCCTACTGATATTCGATGAGGCCCATAGGGCTAGGAAGGAGTATGCATACACGAGGGTCGCGGAGGCGTATATGTCGCAGAGCCCATGCCCGGTCATACTCGCCCTGACGGCATCGCCCGGAGGCCAGGAGAAGAAGGTTAGGGAGATACTCGAGAAGCTCTACATAGAGCATATAGAGTATCGGAGCGAGATGGATCCAGACGTCAAACCATATGTCCACGGGGTTGAGACCGAGTATAAGGTCGTTGATCCGCCCCAGAGCTACGGCGAATATGTCAAGATCCTGAGGGAGATGTTAAACGAGCAGCTGGCCAAGCTGATGATGGCCGGCCTGATAAAGAAGGATCCAGAGCACGTCTTCAGGAGGGATCTCCTAGAGGTAGGAGACATGCTGAGGTATGAGATAGGGGTGAATATGCTCGATGAGGAGAGAGGGAGAATGTGGGGTTTACTGGTGCACCAGAGCATGGCATTGATAATCTATCATGCCATAGACCTGTTGCTAAGCCAGGGCCAGTATGCCTTCAGGAACTTCTTGGAGAAGGTTATGGAGGAGAGGGGGAGGCAGAGCCATAGGAGGCTGGCAAGGGATCCGAGGTGGAGGGAGCTTGTCGAGAGGATGAGGAGGGAGAGGCTGGAGGAGCATCCAAAGATACCAGTCCTAATAGAGGTCGTTAAAGATCAGCTTCGAAGGGCGCCCGGCAGCAGGATAATAGTCTTCACGCAGTATAGGGATAGCGCCCAGCACATAGTCGACGTCCTGAAGGCCGAGGGGTTGAGGGCCGAGATATTCGTCGGGCAGGGCAGGAGGGGTAGGAGGGCTCTTGACAAGGCCCCGGCATTGTCGCAGAAACAGCAGCTTGAGATCCTCGAGAGGTTCAGGAGGGGCGATCTCAGCATATTGGTCTCGACGAGCATAGGTGAGGAGGGTCTTGATATTCCAGAGGTTGAGCTCGTCGTGTTCTATGAGCCTGTTCCCAGCGAGATAAGGTTCATCCAGAGGAGGGGTAGGACTGGGAGGGTTAAGGTCGGGAGATGCGTGATACTCGTGGCGGATAAGACCCTCGACATGGCATACCTGATGGGCGCCACCGCAAGATTGAGGAAGATGAGGGCCATAATGGATAGGCTGAACAAGTCGCTCGGCGAGGCGAAGCACAGGATATGGCCCGAGCCAAGGCCCATGGAGGCGGGATACATGGAGGAGGCGGACAGGGAGCTCGAGGAGCTCATGGCGAGGAGGCTTGAACAGGCCACAATAATGGAGGTCATGAAGGAGGAGGCTGAGCCCGTGAAGGCGGAGGCCCTAAAGATCCCTGCCGAGCCCCACGTTAAGATGTTTGAGGAGAAGGCTAAGGGCGCGGAGCCGGTTAGGGAGGAGCCTGTCGAGCCGGCTGCCATTGAGCCCATCAGGGAGGTTGGGGAAGCTAGGCCCTCGATGGAGGAGATATCGATCGTTGAGCCGGATGAGGAGAGGCTAATGTATAGGGGGTTCCAGACGATCATAAAGGGCGTGGCGAAGAATGTCTACAGGCGCGTCCTCAAGGCCGGCGAGAGGGGGGTCTCGATACCACTACTAGTAGAGGATTTGGAGTATGAGGGGTTCGACCCTGCGACGGTCAGGAGCGCAATCAGGAGGCTCGTCAAGTCCGGGGCAATCCTCGAGGAGGATGAGAGGCTGTATCCCGCCGGCAGGAGGATACTGGAGAAGAAGAGGATGGGATTGTATAGCGGGGATGCGAAGGTGTATAGGGTCTATGTCGAGGAAATGTACCCCGGGGCCGCGGTGGTAGTGGTGAACGATAGGTTCAGGGCTTCCGTCCCAATGGACTTCTATGACGCCCCGCCGGCGTCGAGGAGCGTCTGGAAGAAGGGCAAGGAGCTCAAGGTCCTAGGATCGCTAGTCAAGATTGATGGGAAGATGCACCTGAGAGTATATGACATCCTGGAGGAGGTAGGATGAGCGAGGAGAAGCTTAAGCAGCTGATCGAGTACCTCGACTCAAGGATCAGGATGCTTGAGGAGGAGCTCAAGCTCCTGAAAGGCCTTAAGGAGATCATGGAGGACAAGGTGAGAAGACCTAGCGCGGAGCAATCCAAGGAGGAGATCCCAGTGACATTATCGGAAGTTAAGTGGAGGAGTTATCCAAGCGGTGAGGGCGAGTGGTGTTTTGCCGACGAGTTGCCGGAGAGCTTCATTGAGGAGCTGAGAAGGAAGGGCATAATGGATGTAGATGGCTACAGGTATGTGTATAAGAGGCTGAGCGGCGGGAAGGAGATAGTTGCGAGGAAGGCTTTACGGGGTTTATAGGGATAACTGTGGAGCTGGGAGATTATTCCCAATCCAAGAGAAATGTTCACGTTTTAGAGATGATTAACGGTGTGGCCGAATAACGCTGCACGTACATAATGCACCCGCTCTGTCACAGCTCTTCATGAAAACTAATTTAAATCAGACATCAATATATTTTTGAGGAGGTATGCAAGCTGGTGGGAAGGGCCTTGGGGGGGAAGTATTTAAACTTTTCATTTCTAGGGCCTTTGAGTCCCTCCTAGGCCCTACTAGCGTTATGGCTCTTAGGTTTCATGTTGAGAGAAGGCTCGGCAGGGACATGTATGAGGTCTTTTACGAGGATCCTGGCAGGTTTTATAAGGTTTTGAGGGAGCTTCTTGGAAGTGGCGCCGAGATGCTTATGAGGCTTGTCGCCCGATGGCTGAATGAAAACGGCTACATGGAGGGCCTAGACCCCGACAAGTTTATAGAACTCTTGGAGAAGGGTGGTGAGGAGGCCGCGGAGAGGATGAGGAGGGCTATCAAGCCACCCTATCGAAGGTGATCAACACATGAAGGATAACGAGATCTTCATCAAAACATGTATACCGGGTCTTGACGATGCTATTCCAGGATTTCCTAGAGGCGGGCTCATACTGGTCTCGGGTAAGCCCGGGTCGGGCAAGACGATAATGGGGATGACATTCATCTATCGCGGAGCATTGGAGGCTGGCGAGCCGGGCATATACATTTCAGTCTACGAGAGCAGAGAAAGATTCCTCCAGCTCGCCAAGAGGCTTGGAATGGACTTTGAAAAGCTCGAGGAGAAGGGATTATTCAAACACATCTGGATGCCGGTCACGATGGAGGCTGGGGCCGCGACGGCCATAGACATGATCCTCGAACAAATTGAGAAGATGGGCGCCAAGAGGCTCATAATAGACTCCATAACAGCATTAAAACAACAATTCAAGGACCCCCTCGAGACACGAATACTCCTACAAACACTCCTCTCAAAGATAGTCGAGAACCTCAAATGCACCACGATACTCATCAAAGAAGGTGACCCATTAACAGGGCCACTCGACTTCGAGGAATACGTCGCAGACGCAGTAATACATCTTGAGAGAGGATATTTCGAGGGAAGGCCGCTACGCCGCCTAGAGATCCTGAAACTAAGAGGAGCAGACATAATATTCCCACGGCTGGTCTGCACAATCCATGAAGGCCTCACAGTGATATCCCCGGTGAAGATTCCTAGGCTCGAGAAGCCTGCATGGCAGGCGGCTCCCGAGACCTGGCTGCCGCCTGATCCGCCCGGAGCCTACACGACCGGGATACCGGACCTAGACCGCGAGATAGGGGGATATCCACGTGGATCAACGGTTCTCTTCGAAATCGACCCTAGGCTTACCCCCTGGGAATATAACGTGATAATTGCTCCTGCGATAGCAAGCTTCGTCCTCAAGGGAAGACATGATTTAACAATTCCAAGCGGAGGGATCAGCCCGGACCTAGTGAAGGAAATGAACAGCTACTATGGTATAAGCGAGCAACTATTTCTAGAACGTTTTCACATATTTTATGAGAAGGGTGCGCTAATTAAGAAAGAGAGAAACATAATAGAAGTTGATCTTAGGAACGTTGAGGATACAAGTAGGCAGATCATAGAATTTGGTATAGAAATTGTCGAGAAAACAGGTAACCCGGTAATCGCGAATATAGGGGTTGATAGAATCGTTCGGACAGCTGGTGAGGAGGGATTAAAACAGCTAGCCATAGCTCAGGATATAATAAGAGAATATCATTCTTTAATGTTTTGGCTCGTTAAACCAATTATGCCGTGGATTGTTGAGAGGCTCGCCCCAATATCAGACATGCACCTAAAGATAACACGAGAACATGGGTGCCTCCTACTCTACGGAATAAAACCCAGAACACCACTATACGCAATACAGCTAAAACCAGGCAAAACATCACCAATACCAGACCTAATACCAGTAACATGAGACTTCTCATATGATCATCATCAGGAGGTGGACGGGCATCGGGAGCGGGGAAGGAGAGAATCTTGGTAAACAGATTGTTTTGGGGAAGGTTGTGTACTAATAATTAGGGAATTGCCAAGAGAGGAATGGATCGCCGCACCTGCCCCGTAATTTGATTCTCCCACGAGCGGGATTAAAGGTTTCAGGCTCTTTTGCTCGCCGCCGTTTTAAGCATAGGACCTAATCTTTTTAACCCGGTTTCATAGGCGATATCTAGGTCGGGTGAATAGAGGGTGTCTAAACGCCCCTCATTGTCTAGGCTTGTCCTCGATGTGTTAAAGCCCCATGTTCCAGATCTAATCGAGTTCTGTAGATCGCTTTCCGAGGTTGAGGGCGTGAAGAAGGTCTCGGCGGTGGTCATGGAGGTTGATGCTGAGACGGATACCGTGAAGATCACTGTTGAGGGGAGGGATATAGACTTCGAGGCGCTGAGGGAGCGGGTGAGGGAGTTGGGCGGCGCGATCCATAGCGTGGATGAGGTGGTCTTCGAGTAGGGAGGGGTGAGCTTGAGATGTTCAGGCTGCTAAGGGGCTCCATATCGAGGATAACGAGGTATTCGGGCGCTGGTGAGTTCTCTAGGAGATATGCTGTCATGAACGCGTTTGATGGAATAGTGACTGTTCTCGGGATAGTTCTCGGCTCGACGCTGCTCGGTGAGGCCAGCGCGGGCAATATCGTCGCCGCCGGCGTCGGCGCCCTAATAGCCATGGCGGTCTCAGGCGTGAGCGGGACATACATGGCTGAGAAGGCTGAGCAGGAGAGGAGGATAAGAGAGCTCGAGGAGGCCATGCTCATGAAGCTCGACAACTCGATTATAGCGGAGGCGAGGAAGAGGGCTGCGGTCTTCTCGGCGATAGTGGACGCGCTCGCGGCGCTTATGGCAGGCCTGGTCCCATTATCGCCATACTTCGCCGTTCTCTCCGGCTCGCTGACCCCACATCTCGCCTTCTACATCTCTCTAGGACTCTCCCTAGGCTTCTTATTCGCCCTAGGCCTATTCCTGGGAAGGATCGCGAGGAGCAGCATGATAGTATCAGGCCTGAAATCCCTCGCGATAGGGGTCGCCACTATTCTCCTGATAACTCTCCTGAACCTATTCCTCTAAGCTCATCCGGCCTGTAAACGCCCTTCTCGGTGATTATGTATGTGACGAGCTCGGGTGGTGTTATGTCGAAGGCGGGGTTCCAGGCCTCGATGCCCTCCGGCGCTATCCTCCTGCCATTCACGTAAAGAACCTCCCTCGGATCCCTCTCCTCTATGACCACGTCCTCGAGCCTGCTCTTGAAGTCTATCGTTGAGGTGGGTGCGGCCACGAGGAACGGTATCCCATGGTATTTCGCGCATATCGCGTGGCATAGGGTCCCGATCTTGTTTATTACGTGGCCGGTCCTCGCGAGTATCCTGTCAGCCCCGACGATCACCTTATCCACCTCCCCGCGCTGCATGAGGAATGCTGCCATGTTATCCGTTATCAGCTTGACGGGAATCCCATCTCTCAGGAGCTCCCATGTAGTAAGCCTGGCCCCCTGAAGCTTTGGCCTCGTCTCACATGCATAGACCATGATCTTCTTGCCCTGTGCATGTGCAGCCCTTATCACGCCGAGGGCAGTCCCATAGCCCGCCGTCGCCAAGGCTCCAGCATTACAGTGGGTCAGTATCCGGTCTCCATCCTCTATGAGCCTCGCGCCATTCTCCCCTATCCTCATATTCGCCTCAACATCCTCCTCCATTATCCTCAGGGCCTCCTCAACAAGCCTTGACCTGATTTCCTCGACGCTGCCAAGTGACTCGGCGAGCCTCATTATCCTGTCAAGGGCCCAGAAGAGGTTCACGGCCGTAGGCCTGCTGCTCCTCAAAACATCATAGCTTCTCCTAAGCTGTTCTAGGAGCTTTTCACGGGATTTCGCCCTCGAGTGGTATGCCGTTAGCGCTATCCCCATCGCGGCGGCGACGCCTATCGCTGGAGCACCCCTAATCGCCATATCCCTTATGGCCCTGGCCACCTGCCTCGCAGTCCTGAGGCGGAGATACTTCACCCTATGAGGCAGAAGCCTCTGATCAAGGATCTCCACAACACCATCAACCCATCTAATAGTCCAGACTTCCGAGGCCATGCCAGGCCCTCCTCCCTACACGATGTTTTTCAGGTCAAGCTCGATAACGCGTCCCGTCTCGATGGACTCGAGTATTGCCTCGGCGATGGCCACCGCCTTTAACCCGTCAAAGGCGTCAGCAAGCGGCCTACCACCGCTTGACACGCACTCCACGAAGTGCTGGAGCTCGAGCTTGAGCGGCTCCTCCTGCTTCACTATCGGCTCGATCACCATGTCAGCCTTCTCGAGCGAGACCTCTTGTGTTAGGAACTTTATCGAGATGACGCCGCCGCTCCCAGTAAGCTCCATCTCCCTCTTCTTCCTCGGAGTGAGCCAGTTAGCCTCTATGAACGCCGCCTTCGAGCCGTTCTCGAACGAGAGTATCGCCTGGACATGGTCCTCGAGCTTGTGAAAATGTCTCCCACCTCTCGCGTAAACCTGCGTTGGATCCTTCTTCAGGATGAATCTCGTGAGATCTATGTCGTGGATCGCCGTGTCCTTGACCACCCCCACATCCCCGATCCTCTCGGGCCACCAGCCAATCCTCCTACCATGGATCATCAGTATCTCCCCTATCTCATCGGTCTCGAGGAGCTCCATAGCCTTCCTGACCGCCGGGTTAAACCTCTCGATGAACCCGGTCATGACTATCCTGCCGCTCGACCTCATCGCGTCAACTATCCTCAAGCATCCCTCGACATTTGATGCTAGGGGCTTCTCGACGAAGGTGTGGAGGCCTATCTCAAGAGCCTTAACAGCACAGTCCGCATGGGTTACCGAGGGCGTGCAGATCGTCACGGCGTCAAGGCTCTCCCGGCTTAACATAGCGTCAAGGCTCGTGTAGTATCTCCCCACACCATACTCCCTCGCCACGTTCCTCGCCCGCTCCTCGTTAACATCGCATACGGCGGCCACGATTACGCCGAGCGACCTCAACACCCTAACATGATTTCTACCCCAAGAGCCGACACCGACAACGCCGATGCTCAAATCCCTCCGCAAGCCTAATCAGCCTCACAAGCGAATTGCCCGCTCTTAAGCTTCTTACACACGAAGGCGGAAAGTTTAAAATTAAGATAACAAAAATGGGGTGAGCTGGCCCACGAGCCTTCATAGCTCTAAAAGCCGGCAGCAACCCTATTTTCTGAGCCAATATTTTCCCAGGCAAGCATAAACCTATCCCACATTGCGGGTATGTAGGAGGTTTAGAAAAAGGAAAGGAGGTTGCGGCTTAGTGCCTCCCTTCGGCGGCATTGGTGGTGATGGGCCTAGCGATGTCGGCGAAGTTATCGGGGGCGTCGGCATCACTTTCTCCCGCCCTTATGAGGTATAGCCACCTTCTCAATGCTCTCCTCGGCATGCTTGATCACTCCTTTGGCGGATGCTATGGTATCCGTCAGCTCCTTCAGGTTTAGCTCACCGGATGCTACCCTATCCCTGAGCACCCTCAGGCTTGTTATTGTTGCATTTATTTCACGCGCAAGATCCGTTAGGTTCATCTTGAGGGCCTTGTCCCTGAGCTCCTGGAGCCTGTCAATGCACTCGTCGATCATCTTAATGGCCCTCTCCCTCGCGGCTGACTCCAGCTCCCTAGACCTCTCGCGTGTGATGTTTCCGGGTGTGACATTTCCAGGCGGGCCGGGTGGCGTGATCCTTCCAGGCGGGTGTCCGGCGGCCATCCTCTCGATCAGCTGCCTCAAGACCTCCCTCGCCGCCGCTATCCTCTCTATATTACGCTCTATCGCCTCGACAGCCCTCTCCGATGCATTAACCTCAATGAGCCTCTCCCTAACCCTCTCAAGAACCGCTAGGACCTTGCTCGAGGCATTCAGGGCATTCATTAGGCCGAATATGGCGCCGGATACTCTCATGTTCTCGGTATAATTTATCATCTCGTCGGAGAGCCTCGCGGCCCACCTATGTCTCAGCATCTCTCTAACCTTCTTCATGAGCTGCGCGACATCTCTGACGGTCATATTTCCTCTAGTCCTCTCCTTGATAAGCTCCTTGACCCTTTCAGCCTCATCCCGCGTCATGTTCACCCTTGCCAGCGTCGTGTTCAACCTCTCCTCAGCCCTCTTGAGGAGGCTTAAGGCGACATCCTCCTGATGGAGTATCACATTACACCTCGACAGGTATCCTCTGACTTCTGTTAGAAGGGCTTCGGCCTCTGCGATGAACTTTCTTAGATCATCCTCGGATAGTGTTGAGGTGTTCATGGAGGCCAGCGCCTTAACCTCACCCCTCAACGAGTCCGGGATACATGGCGTATCCAATGCTTTATTCAGGGTGCCTTGCAGGACTTGGGCCCGCAGCCTCAGCTTCTCAAGCTCCTTGCTGGAAGGGTCGAGGTTCGCCTGGCCATATGCAGCCATAATGGGAACTACTGCAAGCAGGAGGAGAAGCGCGACAGCAATTGCCTGGAAGCTCAACTTCGCTTTCATCACCGCATGATCACCGAATATTGCAGGGTGGTTTCATAATTTTAGGGAATTTTGGGAATCCCGGTTCCAAATGGTTCCATTGCTAGGAACTTGGCCGAAAACCTTGAGGCCATTTTAGTCGGGCTTCTTGAGCAGTATCAGCCTGTTGAAGGCTCCTTCCTTCACGATCTGTATGTATCCGAGCTTCTCAAGCCTCCTGACACGCCTCCATAACGTGGTCTTCGGGAGGTTAAGTGAGGCCTGGAGCTCCCCTTGGAGGATGGAGCCGCCAGCATTCCCGATGGCCTCCAAGATCATCCTATCGAGCCCCGTCAGGGAATGATCCTCGTGAGGCAGGCCCCTACTCCTTGATCTTGAATAGGCGACGGCCGCGGCCACCGCGATCGCCATGAGAGCAGCTAAACCCACAATAATCATGACCTGACTTATCCCAGGAGGCCCAGTAATGGTATAGGTGCCCGTGGCCTGGGCCATTGTGGCCGTGGTGGGACCCCCAATGATCCCTGTTCCCATAGTGGTTGTCGAGGCCGCCGTGGAGGCCCCTAGGGACGTTATAGTTGTAATGGATTCCTTGGTAATGGTGGCCGCCCCTGTCTTGGTTGCCGTGGTTGTTGGCTGGAATGTCCTCACGGCATACTCTATCCTCTCCGGGCCATAGAACTCTATCACGAGATCGCCCTCAACATACTCCATCCCAGTTATGTTCCTCGGGACCGTTAGCAGGATCACCTGTGGGGGTATCCTTAGCCTCGTGAGGTTCCCCCAATTAACCTCGAAGCTGAGAATATCATTCCTCGCGGAGATGTTGATCATGTAGTCTATCTCAGCGTCTCCCGGGGCCCGCGAGAAGAAGTACAGGACGCCATTCTCGTAGATCGGGGCCACATACTCCCCGTTCACCCGGATCCAGATGGTTTCTGGGATAGGCTCAGCAGGCAGCCTAACCTCATTCAAGCCCTCGACGGCGCTCAGGCTCAGATGGGCCTCTGCGACCCCGCCCCGATCTATCGTGATGAGCATCGCGGCCTGTTGCGAGGCGAGCGGTAGGAGGGCTGAGAGGATTGCCACGAGAATAATTATGGTCTTCAAGTCTCCTCCCCCTCAATACTACTGGTATTAAGCATTTTACCGGAACGCATTTCCAAGAGGGGAAGGAGAAGGGTGGACCAAGGATGAAGAAGGCGTGAAACCAATCAGGGAGGAGGTGGTGAGAGGTGGACATGACGCTAGACGTTATAAAGCTCTTAAGGAGTATGGTGGATGGAAGGTTGAAATTCTTACCACCTATGGACCTGATAGCAGGGAGATAAGAGATAGAGCTGGAGAGAATGGTCTCAAGATATCGATGATTATGCTAAAAAGGATAAGTAGCATGTCGAGGAGAAGGTTCACTTCATAGACCGTCAACAGTATTTATGTGGCAAGAGTGAGGCGAAGACATGCTATCCCGAGACAACCTAATAAAGGGAGGATGCTAAGTTCTTTTTCCTTAGTTTATGTTTCTATTTTTAATTGGAGTGGTTTCCCCGCCTTCCGGCTAGTAGGACCCTGTATAGCCAGAGCTTGGTTAGCTTATACCATCCTAGGATCCATGCTCCGGCGATTATGATTCCAAGCACAACCCTTGCGATGCTTGTAATCGTGTCTCCGGGGAGCTCTAGCGTATAGAGCACTGTAGCCGTGATCACGTAGCTTGCAAAGAGGAATATTGCCCAAACCAGGGTCAGTAGAATAATTATCATGAGGATGTTTCTCGCCAAGCCCATTCTCTCTCAGCCCCCCAATAGCAGGATGTGAGTGAGGAATCCGAGGAACGCGGCGAAGGCGGAGATCAGGGCCATGGCATAGACAGCCCTTCTCTCATCAACCTTAATGCCGGCGCAGATCATCCTCAGGAGCGTTATCGGCGCATCCGGGTCCTCGGAGGCCGCCAACATGCCATTCTCAACCACGACGGGTCTCCTGCCGATATTCTTGGCCGATTTGAGCCCGCGAATGGAGAATAACACATACATCTCGTTCATTATCTGGGGCATGAGGGCTATTATCGCCGCCACCTCAATGCTTCCCATTATGGCTATGGAAGTTATCCCTGCCCCGATGAAGAGGCTCCCGGAGTTGCCTATGAACGTCCTAGCCGGATACATGTTGTAGGGAAGCATGGCCACGGCGGCCGCGAGGAATATCAGGCTCAGGATGAGGAGCTGGAGATCACCCCGCATATAGAAGATCACAGAGCTCATTATGAGGAAGGGAATGGATGTTAGGAGCGCCGACCCATTAAGGACATCGAGGCTATTGACGGCGTTGCAGATCACCGGATATGATGCCATGACTAGCACGGGATACACCCTGTAGAGCCTCGTCTTCCCGAGGAATGGGATGAGCGGCCTAGGAGAATATGCTCCCAAGACAAGAACAGGTAGGGATGCGAAGATGAGCAGGAGGGGCTTGAGCCTTGGATCTATCTCCTCCCGTAGATCCTCTACAAGGCCTATGGAGGCGGCGACTAGGCAGGAGAGGATTACCGGTATGAAGAGCTGGAACCCGCTTGCATGTGCTCCGAGGATCATGCCGGCGGTCGCGCCGAGGATTATCGCGAGGCCGCCGGTCTTAGGGACGATGGGCCTCCAAGGCTTATGGACGTCCACGCCCACGACCCTAAGCCGCCTCCCCAGTATAATCGCCGCTGGCGCCAGAAAAAATGTAAGCAGGCCGGAGACTATTGCTTCCAGCATCCTCGCACCCCGGAGCAAAGCTTGGGATAAAAACTTTGATCCGCATTGCCGGAGTATGAGAAACATGAATTGCCCGAGGGATGATAATCGATGAGTCTGACAATGATGGTTCATGGATCTTACTGGAGGATTGTGGCTCGGAAGCCTGTGCCGCGTGGGAAGTGCATCAACCATAATCTATAAAATGGTGTTCAGTGGTTGGTGTATTGGGAGTTGATTGGTAGGCTTGTCGCCGTCTCAATAATCTCCTACCTATTCTTCCTGTTACCCTACTTGCTATCAACTTTAACGAGCTCATACATAATCCTCGTTATCATAATCATGTTCGCCGCGATTGTCTCCGGAATCATTTCGGGCTTGATGATTCGCGGTCGTTATTCCATCATACCTCCAGTCTCGGGCTTCGCTGCAGCATTCTTGACGAACTATCTCTCGGGATTATTCTTGGCCGCATCATCCCAGATGTATTTTGATTGGCCTTACTGGGTTTTAGGCCTCATAGCATCCCCGGCGCTGGCCCTTCTCATCACAGATCTCAGGGCTGAGCGGGAGGTTGAGCGCGAGGTTGAGGTGGCGGCGGTGGAGGAGGCCGTGAGGCCGGAGGCCGAGGTGGCCGAGGAGGAGATAGAGCTTATCGAATGCCCATCATGTGGTGGCCAGATACCATCAGACTCCATTTACTGCCCATTATGCGGCTCCAAGGTTGCTGAGGAGAAATGAGGGTGAAGTTTCTTGCATTCGATAGCATGGGGACCCGGAGCATGTGCACGCTGGTAGAGACTGATGACGCGCGGATCATTATTGATCCGGGAGCCGCTCTCGGGCCATGGAGATATGGACTGAAGCCGCATCCAATAGAGCTTGAGAGGCTGAGAGAACATAAGCGGGCCATAGAGCGTGAGGCATCCGAGGCGGACCTGATAATAATCACGCATTATCATTATGATCATTTCCCAAGGCCGGGGGAGGATATTGGATGGCTGAGAGGCAAGAGGATTCTCCTGAAGGATCCGGAGCACATGATAAACTTCAGCCAGAGGACTAGGGCGGGAATCTTCCTTGAGAGGTTGAGGAGGCTTGATGCGAGGGTTGAGGT
This sequence comes from Candidatus Wolframiiraptor allenii, assembly GCA_023539495.1. Classification (GTDB taxonomy): domain Archaea; phylum Thermoproteota; class Nitrososphaeria_A; order Caldarchaeales; family Wolframiiraptoraceae; genus Wolframiiraptor; species Wolframiiraptor allenii. The sequence goes on along the minus strand of JAKCEV010000007.1, from coordinate 20,658 downwards.
CGCGGACTCCCGGGAGCTGAGGATCGGTGGATGCAGGGTCAGGTTCTCCAGCCCGGTTGAGCATGGAGATGATCCAAGGCTTGGCTACGTGGTCGAGGTCCTCATAGTAGATCGCGGCGAGAAGCTCATACACTCGTCAGATGTGGAGGGCTTCGTCTCCAGAGATCAGGTGAAGTTCATCTTGGACAATAGGCCTGATATACTGGTCTGCGATGGGCCCATGACATACATGCTCGGATACAGGCTGGGGGATAATGTTTTCAGGGAATCGATAAGAAACATGTCTGAGATCATCGGCGGAGGATTCCTCCAGGAAATGATCTTAGATCATCATCTTCTTCGGGACTTGGAGTGGAGGGATAGGGTGAGACCCGTGATGGATTGGGCGGATACATGCGGCGTGAGAGTACGCACGGCAGCCGCCTACATGGGGTTTAACGAGAACCTCCTAGAGGCAAATAGAAAGAAGCTGTATGAGGAGCTCGGTGGAAAGGAGTAGCAACGCGCCATCACGAGCATCGGGATCATGTCTCTTTCACTTGGCCACGTCCCTTACGCAGTATGCCTCTCGGATCTTTCACCAGCAATATTATCTCCCATATTATCAGGGCTGCTAACAGCATTATGAAGCCCAGCGCCGCGGCCTCTGGCGTCAGCTCCATGAACTCGCCCCCCTTCATCAGGTATCCAACTACACGGTCTATGAAGGCCATTATCGTGGCCCCCCAGAGGATGAGGCAGAGAAGCCTGAGCATATACCGGTCATCATCGGCCATTGAATACCATAGCGGGGTGATGATGGCGGCCGCGAAGGCTAGGATCAGGAGCCACATGGCGGCTATGGCGATATGCTGATCTCGAGATAAGTCTTTCTGGGAAGGCTTATATTGGTGTTACTCGACTACATCAATGGTGTTACAAGGGGAGAGCATATGGCGTGCTTCCTCGTTCCAATGATCCTCGCCGTGGCAACCTCGGTTGTCCGGAGGACGGCTCGAGGCCTGGCTGAGAGGCTGAAGCTATGGATTCTCAACGCGCTTCTCTGGGGAGGATCAATCCTGCTGGCGCTCGAGCATGCTTGGCATGGAGAACTTGTCCCATGGCCCCCATTCCTGACCGCGATGACGAGCCCCGCGAGCATCCAGATAATGCTCCATGAAATGGCAACGATAGGGGTCGCGATGACAGCGGCGGTCACGCTAACCTGGGCCACGATCCTCATGGTGAGCCGCCACATGGCTGGAATCACGAGCCTGAAGAATATTGAGCGCGTCGAGGGGCTACATGTCCCGCGCTAAGGCGCCGAAGCATGATCCCCCTTTATTTTTCCTTCCCTAACATGATTCGGGGCTGAGTTCTAGGCTTTTCTCCAGCCCAGGCTTCAAGCCGATACATACTTATTTCCTCGGGCTCAGATCACTCATGGTTGCTGGAAAGGCTGGAGGATTATGTCGCTACTCGATGAGGAGATTGTTCTCGGGATGCTGGCTAAGCCTGTCGCGGCCCTCTTCAGGGAGAGGTTCAAGCATCTCACGGAGCCTCAGCGGGAGGCGATACCCAAGATCCTAGCCGGCAGGAACCTCCTTCTCATGGCGCCGACTGGGACTGGTAAGACGGAGGCCGCCCTCCTCCCAATCCTGAGCAAGCTCCTAGTGGAGGCGAGGTCCCCCGGAATCAAGGTCATCTACATAACGCCTCTCAGGGCCTTGAATAGGGACCTGCTGGAGAGGATCGAGTGGTGGGCGCAGAGGCTTGACCTCAGGATCGCTGTCAGGCATGGTGATACAGGCCCGAGGGAGAGGAGGATCCAGACGCTTGAGCCGCCCGACATCCTGATAACAACGCCCGAGACCCTCCAGGTCATCTTAACAGGCAGGGTTCTGAGGAGCCATCTCAGGAGCGTGCGCTGGGTTATAATTGACGAGGCTCATGAGCTTGCGACCGATAAGCGGGGCGCCCAGCTCTCCGTCGGCCTCGAGAGGCTGGCTAGGATCACGGAGAGGGATTTTCAGAGGATAGGATTATCCGCGACGATAGGTGAGCCTGAGTCCATCGCGGGGTTCTTGGCCGGTGTCGGCAGGGGCTGCGAGATAGTTAAGGTGCCGGTGGCGAGGAGCATGAGCATAACGGTCCTTTACCCAGACCCCGATGAGGAGGATAGGGTTCTCGCCGAGAGCATAGGGGTTTACCCGGATGTGGCCGCGAGGCTGCGGGTGATAAGGGAGCTGGTCGAGTCCCATAACTCCACCCTGATCTTCACGAATACCAGGCCGCTCGCCGAGATACTGACGAACAGGTTCAGGGTCTGGGATGAGCAGATGCGCATAGGGATACATCATGGCTCGTTATCGAAGACGACAAGGATCTCGACCGAGGAGGCGTTGAAGACTGGGAAGCTGGCCGGCATAGTCTGCACATCATCCCTAGAGCTCGGCATAGACGTGGGGAGAATAGACCTCGTGATCCAGTATAATTCGCCTAGGGAGGTTACGCGGCTTATCCAGAGGGTTGGGAGGAGCGGCCATGGCGTTGGGAGGACCGCGAAGGGCGTGGTGATAGCCATAGACTCGGATGACGCGCTCGAGGCCATGGTGATAGCGAGGAGGGCGATGCTCGAGCTCCTCGAGAAGCCCGAGATACCGGTGAAATGCTATGACGCGCTCATGCACCAGGTCGCCGGCCTCCTCATAGAATATGGCAGGATCGGGGTCTCTGAGATCCTCGAGATAATCAGGAGATCCTACAACTATAGGGATCTGGAGCTTGAGGAGCTAAGGCAGGTCATCGAGCACATGAGGAGCCTCGGGGTAGCGGATCTGAGGGACGACGAGGTGGTTAAGCCGAGGGATAGCCGAGCCCTCTACGACTACTACTTCAACAATCTCTCCATGATCCCGGAGGAGAGGCAATACATAGTGGTAGACGAGTCGAGCGGGGAGCCCGTTGGAATACTCGACGAGGAGTTCGTCGCGGAGTATGGTGAGCCCGGCACGAGATTCATCCTGATGGGGAGGGCTTGGGAGATCCACCATGTTGGCGGAGACAGGATCTACGTCGCGCCTCTGGAGGATTATGAGGGGGCGATCCCGAGCTGGGTTGGAGAGGAGATACCGGTTCCCTATGAGGTGGCGATGGAGGTCGGCGCCCTGAGGAGGGAGTATCGAGATAGGATCCTCGCCGGCGAGCCGAGGGAGCTCATCGCGAGGGATATCGCGGGTAGGTATAACGTGGACGCGCAGATCATCCTCAAGGCCCTAAAGGAGGTGGAGGCCCATCTGAGGCGCGGGATACCCGTGCCAACCGACCGCGACATCGTGATAGAGGAGGCAGGCGAATACGTGATCATCCACATACATGGCGGGCTCAAGGTGAATCGGACTATCCAGAGGCTGATAAGCCACCATCTCTCCGAGAAGCTTGGAGCGCCAATCAGGGCCCAGCAGGACCCATACAGGATAGCGCTCAGATCCAGCCTGATCTCCGGGGACGCCGTCTTCAAGGCGATGCAGGAGGTCTTGGAGAACTTCGACGAGGTTTTGAGGAGGAGCATAGAGGGGTCCACGCTCTTCAAGCGGAGGCTCGTTCATGTGGCGAGGAAGATGGGCGTGATAGAGCATGAGGCGAGCCTAGCGGATCTGAACATCAATCAGCTCGCCGAGGCCCTCAGGGATACCCCGGTATACCGGGAGACCATGAACTACACGATCTTCCATGATTATGATCCCGAGAGGGCGAGGATGATCCTCAGGCAGATTGTCGAGGGCGGGCTTCACGTTCACTTCTGGAGGTCGCCGAGCGGCGACCCATCGCCCCTGGCAAAGCTCACTCTTAGCAGGTTTGAGAGCGAGGGAGAGGTCTCGACGCCGGAGCGGATGAAGAGGGTCGTCTTAATGGCGGTTCGAGGAAGGCTTCTCGGCGAGCCATGGCTCGCGGTCTGCACAGAATGCTATGAATACTATGAGCAGTTGGCGGTGAAGGAGCTTCCAGAGGAGCCTAAGTGCCCCGTCTGCGGATCGAAGCTCATCGGGCTGACAAAGCACTCGAGGGAGGAGGTCTTGGGACTCATCGCGAGAAGGGGGAAGCCGATAAACAGGAAGGAGCGGAGGATAATGGCGGAGCTGAAGAGGAACGCCGTCCTAGTCTCAAAGTATGGTAGGGCGGCCGCGATAGCCCTCTCAGCGCGAGGCCTGACGTTAAAGGAGATAACAAGGATACTGGAGGAGGAGCGCGGCGAGTCAATGAGGCTGATAGAGCTCCTGATAGAGGCGGAGAAGAAGGCGCTCCAGAAGCGCCTCGAGGCGGGCCGCTAGGATCTCGCGCCGCGAAGCTCCCCCGCGACCAGATGCGCCAGGTATGCGCTCCTAGCCTCGGCCTCCAGAAGCTCGGTAAGCCTCTGGGCAAGCCTCCTTGGAATACTCCTCAAGAACGAGATCCTCGGTATCCTCCTCTTCTCCTCCTCTGCTGCGTAGATTAGGTCTTGGAGCCTAACCTTCTTCTCGAGGCCCATGAGCTCCTCGAAGAGCTCCAGCGACACCGGCTCTCCAAGGGCTTCCACGAGCTCCCTACCAGCCTCTATTAGCCTATTCGATGCTCGGAGACCCTCCAGCATTATCTTGAGGGATGCTAGGCCAGCCTCCTCGAGCGCCCTGCCAACAGCCCTCAAGTCATAGACTATGATGCTGAAGCCCTGATCTATGAGTGAGTTGAGATATGTTAGGAGGCTTGAATGCGACTGGTCCGGCGCGCCGAGCTCGTAGAATCCAGCGGATGCTAGAGTATCCTCGCCATCGAATATCGCGACCCCGTATAGGCCGCTCCTCAAATCCTCCCTAAGTAGTATGGATGCCGCGGCGATTGATGCGAGCTTCAGCGCCCTCGAGGGCTTCGGGATCGTGATGCTCCTGCCAGCCAATTCAACCCTCAGCCTCTCCCGCAGGAGGAGGTAGTCCAGGATCTTGAGCGCCTGCCTCTTGACAAGATCCCAGTCGAGCTTTAGCGTGATGAAGCTCGAGTAGGCGAGCTCATCAACCTCCTCCAAGAAGACCTCGTCAAGCTCATCCGGCTCATATCCTCTAATCTTCTCCGCGAGATCCTGCCAGTCTATCTTTGGAAGGAGCCCGGCGCTCTCGGTCTCATGCATTCCAACAACCTTCCTCTCGCCCATGATCATGATATCGTATTTTATCGTGTCGAAGGCTACCCCGAGAATCCTCCTGAGGGCTATTATGAGGAATGCGAGGCCAAGCCTGAGGAGCTCTGGATCCTCGTCAGGGCTAACCTCGAAGCTTATCCCATATGTATAGTCGCTGTAGATGCCGTTCGTCGGCGCCGGGACCTCTATGGTCCTGCCCTCCCTGACCGCGATGGTCCTCTCCCCTATGACCTTGATGAGCCTCCTATCCGATATTATCCTCCAGATCGCCCTATTCGGTATCTTCGTGTATAGGCCGAAGCCGTTGCTCGGCGCGTGGACGACGCACCTGACATCCGTGTGGATCTTGCCTGCGAAGTAGTCTCTCCTGAGGTCGGGCCTCTCCCCCCACTTCCACTTCGCCTTCTCATATTCCTCGAGTACCTGGGCGAGCGTGTCATGCCTCCTCAAAACCCCCTCGCTAAGATCCTCGACATAAACCGCTGTAACGGTCCTCGAGCTTCTCCCGCCAAGCTTATGCTCCACGACGACCCCATCGCTGCTATAGTCTATGCATCCTATCTGGAACTTCTCGACCAGATCCACGTGCGAGACGTCTTCTAGGTATTCTTGGTCGCCGAGCCTCGAGACCCTTATCCGCTTTATCCCATAGGCGGGGGCGAACTCGTAGAAGTTCATCTTGAGCCAAGTCATCTTACCCCTCCTAGTCAGCTCTCCATCAGACTCGAGGCCGAGCTCCCTGAGGAGTCTTAGCTCATCCTGCGTGAGCTCCTGTCTGAGCGATGGCGAGACATACTTGAATAATGCCTCGAAGAGCCTGCCATACATGTTGTCCCTATTGACGATCACCTTCTCCTGTGGAAGCTCCATCCACTTCCTTAGAGCCTCGACGCCCCTTGAGAGGAGCTCATGATCCCATGCCCCCTGCGGGATTATCACGGTCTCCGTCTCCTCTATCTCCAGCCTCCTACCCTTCCTCCCCTCACGCTGCTTGAACTCCCTGAGGGAGTCCGGTAGCCCGACATGCACCACCCTCTTAACAAGGCCTATATCTATCCCCTGGCTGAGGGTCCTAGGCGAGACTATGACCCTTATCCTCCCAGCTCTCGCGCCTTCCTCAACCTCCTCCCTAAACCTCTTGGAGAGGAGATGGTGATGCGAGGCTATTCCCGCGCCCTCGCCAGCCCTGAGCCTCACCCTCCTGGCAATCTCCTCAGCCCTCGCGATATTCCTCGTGAAAACAATCGTGACCCCCTCACCCTCCAGATAATGCTCGAGTATCTCGGCCACGTCGAGTGACGCGTCAGGTATCTCGACGCCGAGCCCCCGAGCCGCATCCAGCACCCTGAAGTAATACCTCTTGAACTGCTGGAAATCGCTGAGCGCCCTTCTGACATCGTCGCCGAGCATCTCCATCTTGTCAGCGAGCGCGGCTCTAACCCTCTCCCAGACGGCTGTAAGGCTTTTTCCCAACACGATGTAGACTAGGTTTCTCGGGTGAAACGGCTTGCCATCAACTATGACTGTTTTCCTGCCATTTATCGATGTGAGGTATTCGGCGACCTCCTCCGGGTTCGCGAGGGCCGCTGTCATGAAGGCGAGCTGCATGCCGGGATTCGTGAGCTTGAGGAGGAGCTTGATCATGCTGAATAGCAGCGCGATTGATCTTGGGCCATAGAAGTCGAAGTCGTCTATGACGATCATCCCGGCTTTCTCGAGGAATGGCCTCAATAGGGAGGCTTTCCCCGCGCCCATCTTCTTAAGCTCGTTGAGGAGGAATGCTGGGTTCGTTATCATGATCCTCGACTCGGCGATCTCCCTCCTGAGCCCGCGATACCCGATGCTCTTCACGAGCTCGTCGCGCTTCACGGCATCCAAGGCCATTACCCTGAAGCCGAGCGCTGAACCATATTCCCGCAGCCTATTGAGCTGGTCATTTGCAAGCGCGAGTGTTGGATAGACCGCGAGGGCGCTCACATCATCTAGGGCCACCCTCAGAAACCATGCCTCAGTCTTCCCGGATCCCGTGCCGGACTTCAAGACGAGGTTCTCACCCCTCCTAAGAGCCTCCATCGCCCTAACTTGATGCATGTAAAGCCTCTGACCAGCAATCCTCCTACAGATAGGGGAATCCGATTTCTCGAGCCCCGGGATAAGATCACCAAACCTGATATCAGAGATCTCGGGAAGCTCGGGTGGAATCTCGAAGGAGAAGTAGTCGTATCCAAGCCTCTCCAGGACTTCAGCCGTCCTCATTCACCTACTACTCACTCGCCGGCGATCTTAAGCCTTAAAGCAGACCTGTCTTGTTATGTTCACGAGACGGGGTGGTTTGACATGACCCCCTCTTGTCGTTATCGAGGCTTATTCTCGATGATTTGAGTTGGGGGATTATAAAAAGTAAAAAATTGGGCGAGATTGTCTCCGGGGAGGGCATGGGTTGAGCGCGGAGTTTCGGCCTGAGCCCGAGTTCATGTTGAATATTCCGCGGGAGAGGGTTGGTGTCCTGATTGGGCCGCAGGGATCTGTGAAGAAGAGAATTGAGGGGGCTCTGGGCGTTGTTCTCGAGGTTGATAGCGGGAGCGGGTCTGTTAGGATTAGGCTTGCTAGGAGGCCTGAGGAGGGTGGTGACCCCGTTGCCCTATTCAAGGCTAGGGATGTTGTTCAGGCTATTGGCAGGGGCTTCTCGCCCGAGAGGGCTTTCAGGCTCTTCGAGGACGGCGTTGTCCTCAGCGTGATAGATATCGCGGATTATGTTAAGCCGAGCAGGAACAATCTCGTCAGGGTTAGGGCCAGGCTCATCGGCAGGGAGGGAAGAACTCGGAGGATAATCGAGGAGACCACGAATACTTATGTCTCGATCTACGGCGACACGGTCGCCATCATCGGCGAGGAGGAGGATGTTAGAGCGGCTGAAGAGGCTGTGATAGACCTGATAAACGGCGCCCCCCACTCGGCAGTATACAAGAAGCTGAACGAGTACGCGAGGCTGAGGAAGCTAGGGGGGTTAAGGCCGAGGTTCTAGGTCTCCCCTCTTTCGCGGGGAAGGGTTTTAACATTCTCATCTCGCATTCTCTTGGTGGGCTTCTTGGTTAAGCGTGATGAGATTGAGCATTTGGAGAAGAGGGCTAGGGAGTTTCTGAAGACCGCGGATTATCAGGCTGAGGAGGGGATGTATGGGCTCGCGATATTCAGCTTGGAGCAGGCCTTGCAGCTGTTCCTCAAGTCCCGGCTCCTCCTTCATGGCGTCGATTATCCCAGGACTCATAGTCTTAGGAGGCTTCTCGAGATTCTCGCATCGGTCTCGAGCGAAGATGAGCCTCATATTAGGAGGCTTATCAGGGAGAAGGCTTTGGAGCTCTCTTTCCTCGAGGATGCCTATATCTCCTCGCGTTATTTTTTGAGGGAGTTCAGGGAGGAGGAGTACAGGAGGGTTAGGGCCGTGGTTGAGGAGGTGATGGGCCTTCTCGGATAAGATCCTGATCGATGAAGCCTTGAGGAGGAAGAAGGTTTTCGCAGAGCTTGATAAATGGCTCCAATTGATCAAGGGGAAGGTGCTTGAGATTGATCCATGCGCTGAGGTTTATCTCTTCGGTTCTGTTGCGGAGGGGCGTTACACGTATTCGAGCGATATTGATGTGCTCATTGTTACCGATAAAAGTGTTGAGGAGGTTTTGCCGAGGCTCTGGGAAGCTGGCGTCAACGACCCCTTCGAGATACATGTTAGGCCCCGAAGCATGCTGGAGCAATATAGGCAGAGAGGCAAACTAATAAGGATTTGACCTCCTCCCCATTTGGTGTGGGGAGGTTTGGGCTACATCCCCCCTTCTGGAGGTTCAGCCCTTGGCCGGGTCTCCGGCCATTACCCCCTCCCCTCTCCGGGGCTCAGGGGTTACTGGCGTCATCGAGGTATTATTCGACGTCGCCGTCATTAAAATGTTGCGCGCTGCTGCGTGATCCGCATTAAACACCTTGCCCAGCCACGTACACTTGAACAGTCCTCGGTATACCCTTATACCGCAGCCATCGCCATGTAGCGGCATCTCGATGAGGTGCCTGCCTCATCAATGTAGATCACATTGATTCCATATTCCTCGGCAACCTCAGCTATCCGCCCCAACAAGTATCTATATGTCCAGACGTGGACGTTATCGAAGTCGCCGTTCTCCTGCGTAATGCCCTTTGGATAGCCGACCTTCATCGTGGAGATGCCGACATCGTAAAGCCATTCCACGGCCTCCCTTACCTTAGTGTCTATATAATGTCTCACCTGCCTCCGCCACTTAGCATACATCCGTCTAAGCCTCTTAGACGTCTCCAGGCCATACTTGTTTAACATCGACTGATACTTGGAGATCCTCTCCCTCCAATAGAATGAGATCGCCTTCAGCGGCCTACCATTGACGAGCCTCGTCAAGCCATTCTCGACATATATCGCCATCAGGTTATTGATACCGATGTCCACACCAGCGGCCAGATTACCTTTCGGTTGCTGTGGTACTGGTTTCTATTCTCCTTTCACCATCTTCTCGGAGATCTTGGAGAAAGCAATGTAAGCATAGTAAGCATACCACTTCCCTCTATCGGCGTCATAGCGTATCATGAGCTCTCCACGCTCACCTCTCAAATGTATAATGCCCTTATACTTCACCTCTATCCATCCGATCGCGCCGAGACCTTGAAGAACAATCCTATCACCATCCATCTCATACTGGTCTTTCCTAATGACAGTCCACAACGTCCTAGACTTGTTCTTCTTCTTGTATCCCGGCGGGCTAACCTTCCTCATGAATGGCGGCAGCCTCCCCTCCCTCCTCAGCTCCAATAGCCCGAAGAAGGTCTTCCACGCATTACCGTTCTTCCTTATGATCGTCTGGGCCGTGACCGCACCTATCAGCGGCTTTCTTCTCGAGCCACATCCTCAGCCTAACATAGTTGACCTCGTTCCATAGCTTCGATGAAAGGTCGCAGAGCCGTCTCAGCTTCTTCTCAGCCTCCTCATCAACCACCAGCTCCACAACACACGCCCTCCTCACCTTCATTCACCTCCGAGGACTTCATAGAGTAGGCTTCTCAGCTCCATGAGGACGTAGTCCATCGCCTTGCCAACGTATCCACGGTACTCTCTGGCGAAGTCGTCGAGCATCCTGAGGTCATCATGGATAAGCGTCCTAGCGATGACTGATGGCGGTCTGCATCTCTCAACAGCGGCAAGCGTCGAGTCCACGTAATCCAAGACCCCGATAAGCTCTTGAAGGAGGCCAGCCTCCTCGAAGACATCCACGTAATCAGCCATGCCCCCCACAATACCATCCCAATACATGCCTGCCCTTATTTCTTGGGGACCCGCCTGAAAGTGAAAGATTATTATGATGATGTCGAGATGCTGGGAAGCCGGCTGAACATAAGGCTCCATGGCGATAGGAGGACCTCGGAGCAGTCCTTCATAATACCGTTCAGGGATGGGGACGATGTCAAATATTTCGTGGTCAGGGGCGTATGCGAAGGCGACAGGCGCATAACAAGATGCGATATGATGAAGGTAATGGGCTGGAATCAATTGATCAAGTACCTCGGAGACGTTTGGGAGGAGATATGGGACACAATGCTATTTAAGCTGAAGACCGCCGAGACGAGCATGCCATAAACATCACAACACCCCACATTTTATTTCTTCTCCATTTTCAGGATAGACCCCAAGAAATAAGGGCGGGCTCTTCATAGTATCCAACTGTGGGAGCTTGAGCGGCGAGTATGTTGTCAAGCTGAAGAGGAGGGCTCTAGGCTTCCTCAAGGCGGTGGATCAGGTTGATGACGCGGATCTAGCAGCCTTCTTCGTGGAGCAGGCTATGCAGCTTTACATTAAGGCGGTCTTGTATGAACTTTTTGGGGAGAGGTTTAGGGGTCATGGGCTCAGGGAGCTTCTCGGGTTCCTAGCACAATATTTAAGGAAAAGTGGTTATGAGGAGCAATCAGAAAGAATAAGGAGGTTTGTATATGAGTATAGGGCTGAGCTTGCCCTCGCTGAGGAGGCTTATATTGGTGGGAGATATGGTGAAGTGGATTATGATCAGAAGGATGTTGAGGCTTTAGTAAAAGTTGCTGATGAGTTGATCCGTTTATTAGATGAGGTGGTGAAGGATGTCAAGCTGGGTTAGGTATCATTTTGAGCATCTCCGGAGATGGAGGGAGTATGCCGAAAGTGTTTGCAGGGCTGCTAGAGATGTTCTCGGCAGGGATGTTGAGGTCTATGTGATTGGCGGAGTTGCAGAAGAAAGGACCACAGTCCTCAGTGACATAGATGTCCTGATAGTTGCAGGTGAGCTCCCAAGAGATAGAAAAGGGCTCTATGGTGAGATATTGGGGAAGGCGATTGACGTTTATGGGCTACCATGGGACGCGCCAGTAGAACTACACATAACAGACAAGAAAAGGGCAGAAGAATACCTCAAAAAAGGGAAACATGTAAAAATAGGAGTATAATAGAACTTATTATTTTTAAATAATTAGGAATTGAGGACGTTAAGCCGAATTGGGGCCTCAATTCCAGTATCTAAGAACCTTATAGTGCGAAGAAATAAAAGAAAAATAGATATAGAGAAGATGGTTTTATAAATTACAGATTTAAGGAATTAAAACGGCTGCAGGATACATTTTGCCAGAAGCTGTATGTACTGCGACCTCGTAGCTGATGCCTGATCGCCATTGACCATTGGTAACTTGTGGAGGCGGGCTACCTACGATTATTTGCTGCTGATGCCCAACAGGCATGCGTATAAACTGATTGGGGGGATTTATGTTGCATTGGCCGGCGCATGGTATCCCATTCACATAGATATCATCTATTGTTGCGTCTGCGGAGCCAGTATTTCTAACAATCAAGACAACTTGGGTCCCACCACCATCTGCTGCCTGAGCATATATTGACGTTATCTCCAGTTTCTCAAATCTTGTGAATATTCCTACTAGTCCTGTTGCCCAGAATGCTACTGCGATGGCGATGACGATGGCGATGGCGACGAGGATCACCGTGGCGACGACAGGGCTTATACCAGACCTGCTCCTAGACATCATAAAAAATAGATAATTATCCCCGATAAAAGGTTTCTCCCCTAGCCATTATCATGATAAAATTAGCTAATACTGGTTGGCAGTGTTATAAATTGGACGCTCATGGTTCCGGCTATCCAGACGGCTAGCAGGGTTATCGCGGACATTATTATCGCGTGCTTGAATCCTCCTGCTAGGGTCCCGTCGGCGATCTTTCCGGCTACGAGGCCGCTTATAACGGCCACGAGCACGACGGGTGGGAGGAACATGTGGACGAACTCTGATATCGAGATGTAGATCCTCGCTATCTGGAGGAGTCCCTTCATGAAGACTACGAGGATGACCACGACGGCGACGAGCATGACGGCTGTCATGTATGGTATGAGCATGAGGGGTCTGAGGGTGGCCCTTTTCTGCCTCTCCATCTCCTCCAAATCCTCCATGAATGTTGTCAAGGTATCGAGGGTCTCGGGAGCGCCTCCGCCGACGTCGATCGAGTCTATCAGGATGAACATGCCGGCCCTCGCGAGCCATCCATGAACCCTTCTCTCAAAATCCCTGTAAATGGCCCTGAGGGAGGTCCCCCAGCCGATCTGCCTGCTCATGAGCTTGAGATGTTTTGTGAACCCGCCATAATCCCTGTCCGAGAGGGTCCTGATACACTTCTCGGGGCTCATGCCCGTCTTCCGGGTCTCGGTCAAGTCCCTCAGGAACCGCGTCAAGCCCTGGAGGACGGACATGTTCTCCTTGCCATACTTCTCCCAGGCAATGGCGCCCGGCAGGAACAGGACTATGAAGCCGAGGCAGAGGCCTATAGTCGCCTCATAGCCCATATCAAGGCCCATGAGCTTCCTAAGCTGGATAATCAGGTCTGAGGTCAGGCTGAATGGCGGGATATACCTGAGCGGCTCAGCGTAGAATGGCATAACGAAGAGGATCATGAATATTATCCCGGCCGGCATCCCGGCGAGGAAAGCCCTGAAAGGCCTCTTATCCGTGAAGGGATACTTGGGCTGAGAGATGTCGGCGAGGTAGATGAACATCCCGGCCATCAGGGGCATGATGAGGTAGGCGAAGATCACGAACTGCTCGGCCGGGAACGAGAAATACTCGCTCGGAAGAGCCCTCGAGACGATGTAGATTATGTAGAGGACGAGGGAGACCATCATGACCGTCGCCGCATATGACTCCATGAGCATGCCAAGCCTCTCGCCGACAATCCTCATATTCGCGGTCCTGCCCTGAAAGATCACCTCCGTCTTCCTGATCAGGAAGTGGACCACGTCGCCGCCGCTCCTCAGCGTCGAGACATAGCCCATGAGAAGATCCCTATACTCCTTCGATGGAATGTTCCTGGCCATGTCCTCTATTGCGGAGATCGGGTCCTCGCCGGTCGCCTCAACCCTCAGCTCCGCAACCCTAGCAATCTTGGCCAAATTCGGCATAAGCTCGCTCTTGGAAAGCCTCTTCAAGCTCGTGTAGGGCGGGACTCCGCCGGTCGCCATGACGGCGAGATATGTCGCCGCGTAGGGGACCTCGCTCTCGAAAACCGAGGCGATGGACGATGCCTGGGCATAGGGGTAGAAGACGCCCATCAACAAGACCAGCAGCGGCACAGCCATGACGGCCAGCGAGAACAGGCTCCGAGTAACCAGATACATGATAAAGGCCAGGGGCACGCAGGCTAGGGCGGCTATGACCGTGATCCCGGCGACGGTAGCCGCATAAGCCTCCGGATGAACTCTCATCACGGCGGCCTCAAGCTTCGAGGGGATCCCCGGGAAGATCTTGAGGAGGAGGGAGCCAAGCCCCCTAAAACTGGCGTAGAAGAAGCCATACATGTTATCCATGAAGCCCAGGTCTCAAGCCACCCCCAGCAAGCCTACTCCGAGAGATAGGCCTCGAGAAGGAGCTCCACGTAGCCGAGGTTCGGGTTTGGCCTTGTCAAGCAGACCACATAATACCCCCTATACTGCCTGATCAGGATAAACCTCCCATCATCAAGCTGTATATTGAACCTCTTATACCCCTTGGCCCCCATGAGCTCTATCACGGCGGATATGGCGCCGCAGACAGCCGCAGCCGCCGCTGCAACATACTCCGAGTTAAAGCTCGGGTTATCGCTTTCATGGGCTATCGGCACGCCATCCTCGGAGACGGCCTCAACGGCATCAACCCACCCGCGGCTATTCATCCTGATCGCGCGGACAAGCCCGGCTAGCAGCCTCTCCTCAGCGCTCGTGATCATCGCTTAAACCTCCCCAAGCTCCCCGACAAATATGCTCTCAGGAGATCCCTAACCTCCTCCACGCCGAACTCCGAGCCACCGCCAACTGTGAGCGCGTAAACCTCGGACTCGCCAATCCTCCCAACAAGAAAGAGCATTATCCTCTCAGCATCCTCCGAGACCATGTAGCTGAACCCGGGGTTAAGCCTCCGGACAAGGGAGATGAAGTCGGCGACCGAGGCCGCAACCCTATCATCCTCACCAACATTATAGGAGTCAATCGGTATCCCGGACTGGTTGAGGAGTATCACGGACTTCAGGCCTAGCATGGATGCAACCTCCTCCAGCGAGGCAAACCCTAACTCCTCGCCCGCCTCAGCGGGCCTAATCTCAAGGCTCTCAAGCGGCCTCGGCGGAGGCGGCGCGGGCTTAGCCTCAGTCCTAGCAGCCACGCCAGCAGGCTTAGCAGCTGTAGCAGGCCTAGGCGTAACAGGCTTGGAAACAGCCGGCTTGGAGGGTGTTGGTGGAGGGGCTGGAGGAGCCGCCATACTGGGAGCTGCAGGCTGAGGAGGGCTCGCTATCTTACGAGCCGTAGACCTGACGAGAAGAAGGGAGATGACGGAGAGCGCGATCGAGACAACTGCCAGAACTATTATCAGGAGGATGAGAAACGATGACTCGTTAATGAAGGGTAAACCGTCCATCTCCAGTTAATAAATAGAAGGTATTCAGCCGCTTATAATCCTTCCCCTACCAGCCTCCCGGCCGGTCGAAATATATATCTGCTCTGCATGAGAATATAAGTAGCGAGGAGTGGGCTTGGCGAAGAAGAGGGGAAAGTTGGAGGAGCCGCCGAACCCTTGGAAGGGCATAGAGGTGAAGCCTGTTCCAGAGGAGTATGAGGTGCTGGACCGGTATGCTATCAGGGAGGGTTTGGCCGAGGTCGTTATCGCGACACCCCCAGGCGAGGTCCCCGAGCCGACATACTTCGCCGTAGAGGTTCAGCTCACGCCGCAGGAGGCCATGGCGCTGGAGAAGCTGAAGGATATACTCTCGAAGGAGCTGGAGCCGCCGAAGCCGGGCGAGGAGGAGGATGCGAAGAGAATCCTCTTGGAGACGGCTGACAAGCTCCTGAAAAAATACGAGCGGGCCCTCGGGAGATTCGACGAGGAGTCGAGGCAGAAGCTATTCTATTATCTCGAGAGGGATATGACTGGATTCGGCCCCCTCAACATAATAATGGAGGATTATAGGATCGAGGACGTCTCATGCGATGGCGTAAACATCCCTGTATATGTCTGGCACAGGGACTACGAGAGCATCCCAACGAACATAATATTCACGGATCGAGACGTCCTCGACGACTACATAATCCAGCTAGCGCACAAATCCGAGAAACATATCTCATCAGCATTCCCAATACTCGACGCGATGATCTATGGCAAGCATAGGCTCGCCGCGACATTCAGGGAGGAGATCTCGCCACGCGGAAGCACATTCACGATAAGAAAGTTCAGGGAGAAGCCGTTCAGCATAACAGAGCTGCTGCAGTCAAGGCTCCTCAGCCCGGAGATGGCCGCATACTTCTGGCTATTGATAGAGCATAAGGCGAACATACTTGTAGCCGGTGCAACCGGGAGTGGGAAAACCACGATCCTAAACGCCCTCATGTGCTTCGTCAAGCCCAGAATGAAGATCGTAACATGCGAGGAGACAGCCGAGCTAAACATACCAACAGAAAACTGGGTAAGATTCGTGACGCGAGAAAGCTACGGGCTCGGAGCACAGAAAACAGGAGAAATCACCCTCTACGACCTAGTCAGGACAAGCCTCAGATATAGGCCGGACTATCTCATAGTTGGAGAGGTAAGAGGAGAGGAAGCATTCGTCCTATTCCAAGCCATAGCCAGCGTCTCTTGGGACACGCCAATACTGATAAGAGATGTTCAGTGTGGGGAGCCGAGGCTCGTCAGGATCGGGGAGTTCGTGGATCAATTCTACGAGCCGTCGGAGGAAAGGGTGCCGAAATTCATTAATGGGTTCGAGGTAATGACCCTTAGCAAGAGTGGGGAGGCTTGCTGGAAACCGATTCAATACGTTCTAAGACACAAGACAAACAAGATCTATAAGATAAGATATGTTGGTGGAGAGGTTAGGGCCACAGGATCACATAGCGTCTTCGTGCTGGACGAGGACTCGCTAACAATAAGGATGAAAAAGGTCAGCGAGCTAAGGCGCGGAGACGTTCTCGTAAGCTTCCTGAAGAGGCGTGATGAGAATTCTCCGAATCCGAGGCTGGATCTAATAGAAATCCTGGGAGATCGACGTAAGGATTTCGTTGATGGCCTCCCGCCGAGCATCAAAGCTTTAGTGGGTAGAAACCCCGTGAGCCTGGCAACATACTTGGAGGTTGAGAGGTCCCGCGATACCAGGGAGAACCTGAGGATAAGGAGATGGTATACCGGAAACTGGATCCCAGCAGTCTTAGAAGTTGACGAGGACCTGGCATTCATTATGGGCGTTTACTTGGCTAATGGCTGCGTGAAGGAGCATAGAGGTAAGAGCCTCTGCTTCAGCCTAGGACTAGGAGAAAGGGATATCGAGGAGAGGATAATCAGGGTGTTCTGGGAGAAATTCAAGCTCAAGCCGACAATAGATGATAGGGGCAGTTATCACATAGTAACCTTCAACTCGACCATACTCGCGGAGCTCTTCAAGAGGCTCATGGGAGGAAAATTGGAGGAAAAGCATGTGCCAGGGTTTCTGTGGTGCGCGCCTAGGAGGGTAATTGAGGCATTCCTGAGCGGATATGCGGCAGATTCGCATAGAAGGGTGAAGAACGGAAAGGACGGGTGTTATGTCGCCAAGAAAGCTATGCTCGCATATGAGGTCTCTTGGCTCGCGCGGGTAGCGGGCTTAAACTCTTATATTGTTAGGGAGGATCATGCGCGTTACGGCTCATACCATGCAGTATATATTTCACGGCTTAGGGATGGGTTGAAGCCTCTTAGCGCGGATCTAGTACCTCTCAAGCCGATCATTAACCTATACAAGCGTTTGAACCCATCCAACATGCCTCGGAGGCTCACACAAATGCTTAATGGTAGAAGGAGGTTTGTCAGCAGGGAGAAAGCCCGAGAGGTCTTAGATTGGATTCTGCAGAGGAGGAGACGCGAATTTGATGATGAGGATCATAAGCTCTTGGCTAGGCTGGGTCTGCTGCTTCAAAGCGATATAGCTCTAGCCCCAGTGCTCGAGGTGGTCGAAGAGGACTATGATGGATATGTATATGATCTTTCCGTTCCTGAGACCGAGGCATTTTATGGCGGATCAACGCCGGTGCTCCTTCACAATACAGGCCATGGCGGCCTCTCGACGATTCACGCTGAGAGCATAGAGTCTGTGATGAAGAGGCTTGTGAGCCCTCCGATGAATATTCCACCTAGCCATATTCCTCTCTTGGATGCGGTGGCGCTTGTTGAGAGGGTTCGCCTGCCTAGGCCGGTCGATGGTAGGACTTATGCTAGGAGGATGAGATATGTTTGGGAGGTTCTTGATTACGGGAAGTACGTGACGATCGCCGAGTGGAATCCGGCGACTGATCAGTTCGTGACAAATTTCATGGACAGCATGGTCTTAGAGAAGATAGCTGCTAAGACGGCTAAAACAAAGGAGGAGATAATAGCCGAGATCGAGAGGAGGGCCAAAATACTCAAAGCCCTCGTGGAGAGGGGCATGATCGAGATAAGCGATGTAGCTAAGGAGGTGTACACATACTACTCTAACCCAGAGCAGGTGCTGAGGAAATATGGGATAGCCGTGAAGGAGATCGAGGTCCCAGCGGGATCTTCTAGAGCAGGTGCCGGGGGCTTTGAGGCCGAGTCTTTTAGGGCGGGGGCTTGGGCGGATGAAGATGGCGAGGCTGCGATCGCCGATAAGGTGCTCGGCCTCCTTAGGCAGCATGGGGGAGTATACCCGCTGTGGAGGATATTTGTCGAGACCCCGGCTTCGAAGATCATGGTATTCAGGGCCCTGAAGAGGCTGAGGGAGAGCGGGAAGATAGAGATGTCGAGATCAATGGTGGTTTTGAGGGGAGGTTAGGGCTGGAGGCCACCGCTGCCTCCTCTAAACTCGATCATATCCAGTAGGGTTTTCACTAGGCTGACCGCGCTCTCCCTGTTGAGGGCGATAGTCGGTATTATCGGGATCTCTGGGGGAGCCTTGAGGGAATATCGCATCACCTTCTCGGGGATCATGTTTCCCCCATCAGCCTTATTCGCCGCGATAACGTGTGGCACGCCGGGGAAGGTCCTCCTAAAGTAGTCGTATACGAATGCGGCGTCCAGAAGGCTTCTCGGATCCTGGGAATCAACCATGAGTATGTATCCATCCATCCCCTTGGCCAGAACCCGCCACATGAAGAAGAACCTCCGCTGGCCCGGAGTCCCGAATATCCTGACACGTCGTCCATCGATCTCCAGTATCCCGAAGTCTAGAGCCACGGTCGTGGTCTGCTTGACCGTCTCGACGAGAAGCCTCCTATCAGACTCCAGTATCTTACCGCATAGCGTCTTTATGAGGGTGGTTTTCCCCGCGTTGAAAGGCCCCGTGACGACAATCTTATAGGTCCTCATTTCGAGAGATAGGCCTCGAATACTAGGTTTATGAAGCCTAGGTTCGGGTTGGGCTTAGTAACTGCAACGACATAATAATCCCTATACCTCCTGATGAGAAGATAGCGCTTCTCCCCAAGCTTCACATCCACCGCATCGAATCCCCTAGAGTTGATGAGCTCTAGAACCGCGTCCGTCGCCCCGGCTATCGAGGATGTGGCTGCCGCGACATACTCCGGGTCAATATCGACATTGGCGCTATATGCCACTGGCACGCCATCCTGTGAAACTATGATTATTGCATCCACCCATCCCCTACAGCTGATCATGATGTCCTCGATCAGGGACTTGAGCTCTGAGCGCGCGGATTCCACGCCAATTCACCTCCCCCTGATAATGCCCTCAACATATCCTTGCAGGATTTCTCGGGCATACTCCATATCGGTTATCAGCCTTGGGCCGCCCATCACGAGGCAGTAGGGCGTCACGTCGCCCACCCTCCCCAGCTCCACTATAAGGCTTACGGAGCCATCCTTGAACATAATAGCCCTCGTTGGAAAGCCCAAGCCTTTCAGAACATTTATCAGCTCCGCGAGGGAGGCGGCTGCCCTAGCCCCATGCTCCTCGGCCATGTTATAGGTCTCGACAACAAGTCCCTGATTATCAAAGAGCACGAGAGCCTCGGCCCCGAGGATCACCGCCGCCTCCGCCAAGGCATTAACACGCCTCACGGGCAGCTCTTTAATCCCCTGAGCCTTCTCGAACCCTCCTTGGCCAGTTTCAGCTACCAGCATCTCAGATCCCGTGCCAGCTGTTCTCTTGGAGCTCCTAATGGCCAAGATTAGGGCCGTGATCGCAACCGCTAAGGATATGAGAGCAAGCGTCGTCGCGAGCATGTAGAGGTCATCCCCCAATATAATGCAACGAGCCCGCTTGGATATATCTAGTTCTCATGATACTGAGGAAAGAAGGCTTAATAGCGATGATCTAACACGATTGATGAAATGCTTAGAATTCAGTTCTTCTTGGCGGGCGATGAGCGCTCAAAGAGGATGCTAAGAATCATAGATAGGGTGACAAGGCTCCTGATTGAAAGATTTGGCCCGAGGGTCACGTCATCTTCAAGGGATTTTATAGCCTATGTCCTCACCACTAGCATCATTCAAGGGGCAGCTGATACTATTCAGCTTGATGTATATTTCGTGCTTGAGGCTTATCGAGAGGAGCTTAAGGCGAAGTTTGGGGTGATGGACTTCCCAGCGGCCATACTTGATGGTCAAGCCTATGCTGGAGAAGAGGCGCTTGAGATCGCCTCTAGACTGTATTCCCTGCTAGAGGGGTCTCGTGGGGTCAGCGATGAGGAGCTGGTATCTGGGCTTAAGAGGCTCGGAATTCAGGAGTCCTTGGTAGAAAGCGGGGTAGAGCCGGCCTCCAGCCAAGTGGAGAGCAAAGTCCTCTTCGAGAGTAACGTGATAAGGGCGGGCATATCAGAGTGTTTAGCCAAGCTCGAGAAGCTCCGGGGGGAGGGCAAAATCGACGAGAACACCTACAAGAAGATGAAGGAGATTTACAGCGAGCTCTTAGGCTGATCCGGATCTCTCAAAACGCATATATCT
>JAKCEV010000006.1 GCA_023539495.1 Candidatus Wolframiiraptor allenii | reverse complement strand
ATGTTGCTCTCCGGCCTACCGTTAACGGTCGTTATCATGGCGATCGGCTTCGGCCTCATCGGCATCGTTGCCGCCATACTCCTCTACACGATCATCCGCAGATACCCGATGGGGAGCAGGGAGATGATAAGGATCTGGGAAGCTATTAGGGAGGGCTCTAGGGCTTATATGAACAAGCAGATCAGGACGATAATGCTCTTCACGCTTGGACTAGCCATCGTGATCGCCATTATGATCTACACGATCTATACTGCCGCGATGAATGTTGAGCCGGGGATAGCGGCTAGAGAGGCGTTTCTCACAGGTCTCTCAACCCTGATCGGCGGAGGCGCATCAGTCGCGGCAGCATTCTTCAGCATGGACGCCTCAACAAGAACCAATGTCAGAACTACCGAGGCCGCTAAACGCGGCAGCCTCGCAGCCCTAAGGGTCGCAGTCCTAGGCGGAGGGGTGCTCGGCTTCTCGGTCTATAGCTTAAGCCTGCTCGGGCTCGCGATCCTATTCCTCGCCTACTCGCTCCTAGCTGCCGGCCTACCCGAGATGATCGAGTTCAGGATGGTTCTCGACGCTCTTGCGGGCTTTGCCTTCGGAGCAAGCCTCTCAGCCCTCTTCGCCCAGCTGGGCGGCGGGATCTACACCAAGTCCGCGGATATAGGCGCCGACCTAGTTGGGAAGATTGAGGCCGGGATACCGGAGGATGATCCGAGGAACCCAGCGGTCATCGCTGACCAGGTTGGGGATAATGTTGGCGACTGCGCGGGGAGAGGTGCTGACATCTTTGAATCCGTCACGGCCGAGACCCTTGGAGGAATGATCATAGGATGGGTCCTCTATGTCCTAACGCATGATCCGCTCTTCATGGTGCTGCCGCTCGCGATAGGGGCCGTTGGAGTAATCTCGACAGTTGCCGGCCTCGCGGCAATCCTCTCATACAAGAGCTTCAAGGAGCCGTTCGAGCCATTTGCGTTCGGCATAGTCGTGACAGCTATAGTCTCCATCATCGCGTACGCGGGTGTTGTCTATTGGCTCTTCCCAGCCCAGTGGCTCTACATGCTTGGAGCAGGCGCCGCGGGCATAATAGGCGCAACTCTAGTCGTCCTCACGACGAATAGGTATACCGGGATGAAGAGCAAGGTTGTTAGAGAGCTCGCTGAGATCTCCGCCAACGGGCCGGCTCTAAACATCCTTGGAGGCCTCTCGATCGGGATG
The DNA here is from genome assembly GCA_023539495.1 of Candidatus Wolframiiraptor allenii. Classification (GTDB taxonomy): domain Archaea; phylum Thermoproteota; class Nitrososphaeria_A; order Caldarchaeales; family Wolframiiraptoraceae; genus Wolframiiraptor; species Wolframiiraptor allenii. The sequence continues at coordinate 33,023 of JAKCEV010000006.1, read as the reverse complement.
AGGGCCGTCGCTGAGCCGATAATCATCATAGCCGCGGCTCTTGGCATCTCTTTCCTCTTCGGAAAACTCATGCCCATAGGCGGGATGGAGGGAGGATGGCTTACCGATTTTATTAAGGGAGTATTTGGGACCGCGCTCGCCACGCGTGGGATGCTCTCGCTCACCGGGACCGTGATGACCTTGGATGGCGCCGGCCCGATAACGGATAACGCCGCTGGGATTGCCGAGATGTCCGGGCTTAGCAAGGAGATAAGGGATAACCTCGAGCCCCTAGACGCTGTCGGGAACACGACGAAAGCTCTCACGAAAGGTTATGCCATGGGCTCGGCCACAATAGCGACGCTCCTCCTCTTCCAAGCATTCATCCAAGACTATGTGGCGAGGGAAGTCGGGATAACCACGATAACGCCTTCAGCCCTCCTAGAATCCATGGCCTCATTCTTCAACGAGCTCATACTAATCAAGCCGGGGATAATAATCGCTGCCCTGATCGGCGCCCTCCTACCGTATCTATTCTCCGGAATAGCCTTAAAGGTGGTCACGCAGGCAGCCTTCAAGATAGTTGACGAGGTTAGAAGGCAATTCAGGGAGATACCCGGCCTGCTTGACGGAAGCGGTAAGCCGGACTACTATAGGGCCGTCTCAATAGCAACAGAACACGCCCTCCGCGGAATGCTGGCGCCGAGCCTGACGATAATCCTGACACCGCTCATCATAGGCCTCCTCTTCGGGGGCCCGGGCGTCGGCGCGCTCGTAATCGGTGCGACCGCCTCAACAATACCACTCGCGATAATGATGATGTGGGGAGGCGCTACCTGGGATAACGCGAAGAAGTTCATCGAGGCCGGGAACCTAGGTGGGAAGAGATCGCCAGCCCACCAATCTGCGGTCGTCGGAGACACCGTGGGAGACCCTCTGAAGGACACGGTCGGCCCATCACTACACATCCTGATAAAGCTGCTGAACACCATCTCACTAGTCTTCATACCCCTCTACATGCTCTGGCTACTCCATGGACTCCTCTAACATCTCATCCAATTTTTCCCCCAATTCGGCTATATTATCCCCAGCCGCTCAGCCACTTTAACAGCTCGCCTCAGCACGGACTCATAGAGCCTCCTATTCCTGAAAATCCAGCTATTGACACCGCTTATCAGCACAGGCTCGGTCTCAAAAACCTCCAACACCTCCTCCTTCCGAAAAGCCCTCAAATAATGCCCTGGATCCTTCAGTATCAGGACCCGCCGATATTCCACCTCATGCACATGCGTCAACGGGTGGCCCTCGGCTGATACCACGCCCAGAATCAGATGCTCTATATCGGATAAGCTGATCGAACTTCTCATCCCACGACGCCTCCACTCCTCAACACAGGCATTGAAGTAGCCGATGAGGTCCCTTAGATAAGGCCTGCCATCATTGTAATACATGAGGACTATTGGGTGGTTGAGCCAACCGCGCCTCCCATTCCTTATCAAGCTCATCCTGCGGAGAATGGCCATCATGACTTGCTTCACCTCCACCCTCTGCTTTCCCAGCCGCCTGTCATCCAATACTCGCGCAGACATCCACCAGTCCATGTAGGGCCTGAAAACCTGCATCTCCTAAGCTGGGGAAATGCCGGTGCATCAAAAATCTTCAAGCAAGCCCGTAGCTGCCCGTGATGGGGTCTCTAAAGAGGTCTATGTGGGGGGCGTAGAATGTGAATACCATGAATGCTACTGCCATGATTACTAGAGCCGCTGCGCCTAAGAGGTTAAGCCACCTATACTCCCCGCCGCGGCCCATCAGGCTATAGCCGACCATCTGCCCCGCCACTATCGAGGCTATGAAGAGGCCGATATCAATCGCGAGGCTCTCCGGCAGGAAGGCTGTGTAGAGATAATAGCCTGCCACGATTACTAGGGGCATAATCAGTATGCCGGCCGTTTTAGCCGCCACAAAGTTCTTGGGCAGGCCTCTCAAGAAGACCAGCTCCAAGATCATGTAGAATAAGGCGGGCCAGTAGGCTAGCTTAAGATGCTCCCATACGCTCTCATTCACCGCGGCGATTACCGCGACCAGCGGGCTCGACCCCGAAAGCTCATAGGCGAAATGCAGGAAGCTCCCCAAAAACACTATGAATACTATGCCAGCGATCTCGTACCTGAGCAAGGAGACCCCTCTAGGATCCCGCATTATCAGGCCCCTAAACAAGCTTCGACCAAGCCTTAAAAACCTTCAAACCTCTGGGACGAGACACGGGTTTGAATTAAAATATCCGGTGAGGGAGGATTAGTTTCTGGGGGAGGGCGCGGGGGTAGCCAAGCCTGGTCAACGGCGGCGGGCTCAAGATCCCCCTGCAAGATGGGTGACCCGCTCCCGCAGGGGTTCGTGGGTTCGAATCCCACCCCCCGCACCACCCACTGGGTAATCATGTTGAATGCCGCGTGATCATCTGCTTTTCAGCGCCTCTAGTATCTGCGCATGCCTCTTCTCATCCTCTGCTATCCACTCTATGATCTTCTTGAGGCAGTTTGCCTCGGGCCTGTCCTCCAACAGCATCTTCATCGCCTCTGCCTGGAGCATCATCAGGTATTCCTCCATGACCGCGCTCTCCAAGTCTGCTAGTGACTCTATTATGGATGCCAAGTCTTCTCTTGAGAGCCTGCTGGTCTGAGCGAGCTCGCGCTCCACTCCCCGCATCGTTATGGCCCAGAGCTCTCCAGCAACCCGCCTGCACTCCTCCGGATCCGGTGCCCCCGCGCCTAGGGCCGCGGCCATGTTCCTCAGCGCATCCGCGTGCTTCCGCGAGTCATCCGCCACATAACCCAGCACGGCTCTCAAGATGAGATCCCCAGCCCGCTCCGCCATGTGCCTATAGGCCTCTGCCACCCGCTCCTCCAAAACCCCGCAACAATAGATCAGTTTGAGAAGCCCATCCTCACTAATGCCGCTCATGAAGATTAGTCTCATCCTATGGGTAATAAGGTTTCCGCGCTATGCAATAACACATTTATTTCAGGGCGACAGCGTTACCTCCGAGGCGTGTTCCATGTCTTCTGTGGAGAAGCTCTTAGAATTCATCCGCGAGCAGATCAAGGTTGAGAGGGAGATCGTCAGATCCTTGGAGGAGTCTCTCCCCCGCATCGGCAGCCCGGCTGTCGCCACAGTCCTGAAGGGGATATCGCATGACTCGATGAAGCATGCGGAGATGTATGAGGCAGTTGAGATGATGTTGACGAGGAGCCGCCCGCCCCTGAGCCACGAGACACTTCATGAACAGAGAGAACTCATAGAGAGGCATATTGAGTATGAGTCTAGGCTGATAAGGAGGATTGAGGAAATCCTGCCGCAGGTCGGGGACGAGAAGGTCAGGCTCATCCTAAACGCGATTCTAGCTGATGAGAGGAGGCATCATGAGCTGCTGAAAAGGATCCTAGACTTTATAGTAAGAGCTGAGGCCGTGACGTATGAGGATGAATGGGATATGATATGGAGGGATGTGCCCTTCCACGGCTCTCCAGGCGGATAACCCTCCATTCCACCAATTTTTCCTATTCGAGATTCTATGCCTAGAGGCTTCTAAGGCTCGGGAGCATTATCACTAGCCCGATTATTATTAGGACCGCTGCTAGGGCTGCTTGGATGGCGTGTATTATTCCGACTGGATGGAAGATCCAGGAGATTGTTAGGGCCGTGGCTGAGCCGAGCATGGCCGCGCCTATGATTATGAGAACGAGACCGATTATCAGGCTCGCGTGCCGCGAAATGTCGAAGCTCGCTATCGGTGGCTTCTCCTCACCCGCCTTTGGCATCAACAGAACCCCAAGGACATAGAGTATCACCATGAGCACAGGCAAGAGTATGAGGAGGATCACCGCTACAATCCTGAGAAGGGTTGCATCGACGCCAAGATATTCCCCAAGCCCACCTATAACCCCCGCGAGGACCTTATTCCTCACAGACCTCTCAAGCCTCTTAGACGACATAACTCAGCATCCATATACATCATAGGTTATAAAAGCTTTCCAGGAACAGCATAGCCGCATCAATTCTTTAAACCCTCCGCCATCCAGCACCATTTTTATCCTTAAAACATGGTGAATCATGCCCAGAGAATAGTAGTTTAATGTACGTGGTGCGTGTTGATGCTGTTAAGAGGAAAGTCGAGCTGGTACCTGAGAGCAGCCTAGACCTGATAAACTTGTTCAGGCTTGTGAAGCCGGGTGATATAGTCTACTCGAAGACCTCTAGGGAGCTGAAGAAGGAGAGGGCGAGTGGTAGGATGGATAGCGAGAGGATTCAGGTGACCCTCGGGATTGAGGTAGAGTCCAAGGCGGCGGACCCGCTCATGAGGAGGATCAGGCTCTCGGGGAGGATAGTTTACGAGAGCCGTGATCTAGATCTTATCGGAAAGCATCACACGCTTACGATCTATCCCGGCAACCCCCTCAAGATAGAGTCTCAAAGGGATTTCGAGAGACTCCGCTCCTTCGCGAAAAGCTATGAGGGGAAGAAGGAGAGCATGGTCATCTGCGTTTCTCTTGATGACGAAGACCTCGCAGTTGCTGAGTTCTCGAGCAGGGGTGTAAAGATAGCATACTCGAAGAGCCTGCCGAGAGCCGATAAATCGATTCAATGGGGCGAACAGGAGCTGGAGAGGTTCTTCGATGAGGTTGTCGAGGTGATTAAGGGTCTGCCTGAGACTGGAATACTCCTCATCGGCCCGAGAATATTTGTCGAGAGGTTCCTCGCGTACCTCAGGAGGCGTGAAAAGGATCTCTTGAACAGGGTTATAGGATCTTTGAATATCTCGATAGGGGGCGAGGCCGGCATAAGAGAGGCCCTGAGGTCTAGTGCGATACCCGAGTACCTGAGGGAATTGAAGCCATTCAGGGATATGATGGAGGTGGAGAACTTCATTAGGGTAATGTCGGGTGATCCGGAGAGGGTCGCGATAGGCCTTGATGAAGTTTATGAAGCCTGGAGCTTCGGAGCCGTGGAGAGGATTCTCGTGGCGGAATCCTATCTCTGGGAAAATTTGGAGAATGAGAGGCTGGAGAAGCTTTTGGAGCAGGCTGAGAGAGGCAGGCTGGAGCTCCATGTGCTCGTGGACGGTCTCGAGGCATCGGAGAAGATTGCTGGCCTCGGCGGCATAGTCGCCCTGCTCAGATACAAGATGCCTCTGAGAAGGAGTTAGAGCTGGTTGAATGTCATGATCCTGACGTTGTCGGCGGGCTTCGAGATGTCTCCCATCCTGACGCCTATCAAATAGACCTCATCCGGCCTCCCGGAGAGTATATCGACAAGCCTCTGCGTGACTATTCCATCAAAGACCACGTATTTCACGGAGTCCTTATAGTTCTCGAGCTCCTGGGCCAGCTCGCTCACCGGCACCCTCTTGAGCTCGTTCAAACCCTCATCCAGCAAGATAGCCATAAGCCTCTCCTTAACCTCTTCAACATATCTCTTGATCCCCTCAGGAAGCTCGACGCGCTCCCTCTCCACGGCCTTAGGCATCTTCAAGCCCTTCAAGGCCTCCTCAAGTGGCACGGCGCGGTGAAGGGCGTCCGAGATCTCTTTCCCCGTCAATCCTTCAACCTCTTTACCATAAGGCGCTCGGGCAACCTCATCGATCTTCACGCCGGAGCTATGTAGCTGATAAAGTATCATGTCTCCGCCCCTATCCCCATCCAAGAAGGCTATGACCCTCCTCTTCCTACCGGCGAGACTTTTAACGTATTCGGGTATCTTTACCCCCTCAACCGCTACGACGTTCGTGTAACCGTGTCTGAGCAGATTTATCACATCGGCTCTTCCCTCGACTATTATCAGCTCATCACTCTTCTCCGCATCCGGGCCCGCTGGAATCCTTTCCGGCCCCAGCTCAATCATCTTCGCCCTTAACAACGATTCCTCGAGCTCTTTCAGGATCTCATCCTCCTCGGGGATCTTGCTCTTCTCCCACTCGTAGAGTATGGCCCTAGCCCTCTCAACGATCTTCCTGCGTTTCTCGGCCCTGAGATCATGGATCCTTTCAATTTTAACGGACGCTGTATATGGCCCCACGCGCTCAATGCTCTCAATCATGGCTGCTATAAGCGCCGTCGAGTACTTGTCAAGCGCGGTTGGCACCATGATCCTGCCAATAGTCTTCTTGTCCTGTACGTTGACCGTGATCTCTATCCTTCCTATTCTCCCGCTCTTTTGAAGCTCCCTGAGGTCGAATTCGCTGCTGAAAAGCCCCTCCGTCTGACCGAAGACAGCGCCAACAACATCATTCTTATCCACGACACCATTAACCTCGATCCTAGCCTCGATAAGGTACTTCATTGAAGGCGCTCCAGCGCTCAAACCCTATTCCTCCCGTGAGCATCAACACAGGCTCCAGCTAGCATTCAACAGTGGATCCTATTAAATCTGACCTCCCTCCCCCTACGCTTTAATATGGGTAAGGTTTGGAGCTGCATCCCCTTTTCTTGAAGGCTTAGCCCGAGGCCGGGTCTCCGGCCCATTACCCCTACCCCTCCCGCGACCCAGGGTTATTGGTCTCATCAACATGTTATATGCCCTTTACAAGGTTAACGTTAAACATCCTACCCGACTTCATGCACTTGAATTAATGGACGCCTTGAGGATGTATGATCCTCATTCACGTAGATCACTTTAATCTCATATTCTTCGACAACTTCTGAAATTCTTCTCAAGACCTAGCTAAAAAGCGTAAGGAGAAATGACGTACTTAGGGGTACTGGATTTCTGCCTTCCTCTCTCTAAAGCCTTTCATCACCATGTAGCCTAAGAGAGAAATCAAAGCGGTTAGACCTTAGATTCTACGAAAAAGCCGCAAAAGAGTTAATTAGAGCCTAGGAAAAGTGAGAAGATAGCCCCGCGGTAGCTCAGCCTGGTAGAGCGTCCGGCTGTAGCCCGCGCCCAAAGAGGCGCGGCACTCAGCCTACCAGGCGGACAGATACCGGATGGCCGCAGGTTCAAATCCTGCCCGCGGGACCATCCTTCACCCCCTATACATTCATATGAAGCCTGACGATCTTCAAGATAGCTCGTTGCTCTTCTTTGAGCAGGGTCTTTTCCAAATCTCCAAATATAGGGTTATATTGAGTTTCTGGTAATCTATTTAGGTGAGATGAGGTCTAATGTGGAGTTGAGGCGGGTTCAGATTACTGGGGGCTCTACCTATATAGTTTCTCTCCCGAAGGATTGGGCTGAGAACCTGGGCCTTAAACCGGGTGACTATGTCCAGATTGTGAGGCAGCCGGATATGAGCCTGCTTTTGATCCCCGGTGGCGGCAAGATCAATAGGCCTGCCGAGGCGTTTATAGATGCTTCCTCAGCCAGCTCCCTCGGCGAGGTAGTCCGCGAGTTCATCTCATGCTACTTGGCGGGCTATGATGTCATCAAGGTGAAGTTTGGGCAGAGGGTTGATGAATATAAGGCGCATTTGAAGGCCGTGATGAGGGGCAAGCTGATAGGGCTGGAGACGGTCGAGGAGTCAACGGACTGCATGGTTGTTAGATGCTTGCTTGGCCTAGTCGAGTTCCCGGTCAAGGATGCCATTAGCAGGATGCACTCCATGGTGGCCTCCATGTGCATGGATGCTTTAAAGGCGCTAAGCCTTCAGGACTCATCACTCGCGAAGGATGTGATCCAGAGGGATGATGAAGTTGACAGGCTATACTTCTTCATCGTAAGGGGACTGAAGATGGCGGTGGAGAACAGGATTCTCATGAGGGATATGGGGATGAGCCCGAGGGAGTGCCTCGGATACAGGATAATAGTCAAGAGCATGGAGAGGATCGCCGATCATGCGGCTAGGATAGCGAAGCTCTTGATGTCCATGAACCTCGCGAGCGCCTCAAACCTCATAAATAAGGTGGTAGAAATCGCGGAACTCTCACTGAAAATCTATGAGAAATCAATTGAGTCCCTCTTTAAGATGAGCTCGAAGCAAGCGAATGCCGTGATCGACGAAGTTGAAAAGTTTCACGAGCTCGAGTCAAAAGCCGTGAACGAAATCTTGTCTTCGAGGCTTGACGCCAAGACCTTAACGGGGCTGAGGCTCATTCTCGAGAGCATTAGGAGAATAGCGGATTATAGCGCGGACATAGCGGAGATAGTCATGAATCTTGCCATAATGCCGACGACACATCCTGCCGGCGGGACCAACAGCGATTGAGAAAACTTAAATATTGTGATAAAAATCCCATTCCCTCGATGAAGATCTTTCTTGACACGGCTGAGATTGAGGAGATAAAGTTCGCGACTTCGCTGGGGATAATTGATGGGGTTACGACGAATCCATCCCTGATAAAGCAGGCTGTTGATAAGCGAGGTGGATCAATAAACATGGAGGAGTATATCAAGGAGATTCTGAGAACGTCTCCCGGGCCGGTCAGCTTAGAGGTGATAAGCGTATCATATGAGAAGATGGTTAAGGAGGCTAAGCTCCTCTATGAAAAGTTTGCCGGATATGGGGAGGTTGTGATAAAGATCCCGGTATGCCCGAGCCTCGATGGTGAGAGCAATATCTATGATGGCTTGATGGCTATAAGGACTTTGAGCGAGCTTGGCATTCCAGTGAACGCGACTTTGGTCATGACGCCGGAGCAAGCCCTGCTCGCGGCGAAGGCAGGCGCGGCGTATGTAAGCCCGTTCGCGGGTAGGATTGATGACTACCTAAGAGACAAGCTGGGCATGAAGAGGGGCAAGGACTACAAGAAAGAAGACTACTATGACTTTGAGCTAATGGGAATTCTGGAATCAGAGAAGCTGAGCAGGGTAATATCTTCACTTGAGCTCGACTCATTGGCTAAGGCTTATCTGGATGGGCGGGTGAGAAGTGCGGCCGCGCTCGCGAATGACAACGGGATATACAGCGGCGTGGATCTCGTGAGATCAATCCTGCAGATATTCTCGAACTATGGCTTCAAGACGGAGGTGATCGCCTCGAGCATGAGAAATGCAAGGCAGGTTAGAGAGGTTGCGGAGCTCGGGGTCCACATAGCAACGATACCCTTCTACGTGTTAAAGGAGATGCTCCTACATCACAAGACAATCGAGGGAATAAATGCCTTTGTTAAAGACGTTGTCGAACCCTACAGGAAGATATTCGAGTAGCGCTGCGGCTTCATTCCTTGTTTCTATCGGCTTTTAACCCTCTTTGTGTACTGTTAATTCTCTGCGCATGCTTTCCCTGAGAGCCGTGAGCTCGGCGACCTCTCTCTGAAGCTTTATCCTCTCATTCTCCAGCTCTAGTATCTTGTCCCTAAGCTCCTTAAGCCTCTTCTCAAGCTCCTCTATCTGGTTCTTTAGCTCGTCATATCTCTTGATCTCGGAGGCCATCTTCCAAGCTAGGATGAATCTGGACAACTCATCCTCATTCCCCGAGAAGATTACTTGGAAGTTTGCCATGGTTCACCTAGCTCATATCCGCCTCCCTCTTCCTAAAAATCATTTCATTGAGATGTTTCTCGATTCTCGTTAAGCGGGTTCGTTTTTCTAATCAATGCTTAAGATGTGGATGGGACCGGTTGGCGGCGAGAGTTGCCGAAGATACTCGATACAACTCTCAGGGAGGGTGAGCTATATAAGCGGTTTAAGCGCGAGGTTAGGGCCAAGGTCGCGGAGCTTCTGGCTTGCGTGGGCGTTGATCGGATTGAGCTGACGATAGATTATCCCCCAAGAACCACTCGTGAGGATGTTGAGGCTGTGATAGATATTCTCAGGAGTTATGATGTAGAGATTGTACTACACGGGAGGGCGTATAGGCAGGATGTCGAGGCGGCGGCGAAGTATGATGTAGAGGGTTTGGGGGTTTACTTGGCACCAACAGAGCTTCATAGACGCTTCAAGCTCGGTGGGATGAGCTTTGAGGAGGCGAAGAGGAGGCTTGAGGAAGCCTTGGAGCTCGCGGCCTCATATGGCTTCAAATATAGAAGGGCAACGATCGAGGATGCTTCGAGATATTACCTTGGCGAGGATGGAGGTATCGAGACCTTAGCAAGGCTTGTGGATGACCTGGGAGAGGCCGGGGCGACGGTTGTAAGCATCCCGGATACATGTGGGATGCTCACTCCACCGCAGGCGAGGGAGTTCTTCGAGAGGCTCGTGGCCCTCTGCAAAACACCTCTCTCAGCGCATTTCCATAATGATTATGGCTATGCTTCAGCGAACACGGTTGAGGCGGCACTAGTGGGGGCAGATGAGCTCCACGTCTCGGTTCTTGGCATAGGTGACAGGAACGGGATAGCGGACCTATACGAGGTCGCAGCGCCGTTGATCGACATCCATGGTCTTAACCTAAGGATTAGGCGAGACAGGCTGAGAGAGCTCTATGAAACATTCTCCAAGCTCACGGGGATAAGGATCCCATTCAGGCACCCATTAAGCAGGGAAGCCCAGACTATCCGTGCAGGGGTCCATCAATCCATGGCCTTGAAGGCGCCTGAGGGCTACGTCCCAACAGGAAAGCTGAAGCATGACTTTGACAAGCTTTATTTCGAGGCCACAACTTACTTGAGTAAGAAGCTTATCCAAAAGGCTCTCAAGAACGATGTGGATGACGCCGTGCTCCAAGAAGCCTCTTCTATGATCGCGAGACTCGCTGAGCAGAAAGGAGGGGAACTCGGGCCGAGAGAGATCGCGGAGGTTCTCAGGAACATGAACTTGGAGGTTGATGAACTCGCCCTACAGAAGCTCCTGAAGCCCCAGAAGGCCTACATCCTCCTAAACCTTGACCCGAGGTTCCCGGTAAGGGAGAAGATGCCCGAGATGCTGAGCTGGAGTGAGGTGGATCAAGTGGATGAGGTTTATGGTGATGCAGACTTGATAATAGTCGCCAGGCTCGAGGATGACATCGTCGAGAGGGTTAAAAGATTGTTCGGCGATGCGATCCTGAGAATCAGAACGCTTATCGCCGACTAGCCGCCTCGACGCCTTCGAGAATCGTTTTTAGGCATTCTCCGATCGAGAGCTCGGAGGCCCTCCTCTTGAGATAGGTCTTATCGAGCCCATCCATGTTGGCGTAGATCACCTTTGCGGCGAGCTCCATCTCCATGGTGCCGGCTTTCCCCGAGATGAGGCTTAGGGCGTAATCTTCCGGGGATAATATCGTCAGCCCCATCCTCTCCAAGCATCTTCCAGCGAGCTCATCACTCCACTTAAGCGGCCTCGGCGAGTCGAGGAGCATCACCATATTATTGTTCTGTAGGTCGAGGAGGGATATGCTGTCACGTGGCCCGATAACCTTCTCGAATCCACGGCCCCTAAAAGCCTCCACAACCTTATCCAAGCCCTCACCAGCCTTTACAGCGAAGATTCTATCTCTCGCGATATAGGGGACGCCGTAAAGGGGGAGGGGTCGAAGGCCGTAAAAGACGTGGAAGACCCCGGCCTCCCTTAGAATTTGGACCACACGCTGGATGGAGCGGTCAAGAAGCCTGAACCAAGGCGATGATTCCTCGACAAACCTGACAACATCGAGATTCTTCACGGAGTCTATTTCCCTGACTATTCTCTGGAAGTCCCGATCCGAGAGCATGGTGCCAATTCCGGGAACGAGATTGGTAAAATATCTTCTTTTTGGGGGTTTTGAGGGGCGGCGGCAGCCCCCGGGGGTGGCAAGGAGGACAAGAGGCCACGGGCAGCGGGAGGAAGTCCGGCACGTGATCCACGCGCGGCCCCGCCACGCCTTAGCGCTGCTCCCTCCCGGGCCTAACGCGGTTCGGCGTGCTCGGAGGCTGTTGCCCACCCCTACGAGTGGGGCAGCCCCCTACGAGGCCCTGCGTGGGCGCACCCTCATCCCCCGGAGCCCGCAGCCGCGGCCTCCTCCTCGCAGGCGCCCCCCGGGTTACTGGCCCCCGCATGTAGCCCATTTCGGGTTACAGGGAAGGGCTAGCTCCCCGGCCCTACCTGCCGCCGCCCCATTCATTCCATAGCCCACCGGAGATATAACCTTAGTGGGTTAAAGCTTGGAGCCGGCACCCCCTTATTCTACTCGCCATAATCCTCCAAGCTTCTAGTTGGCTTCAGATAGACCTCGACAGCTCCCATCTTCCTCAATATCTGCAGGGCTCTACGCGTGAACTGGACCGAGTACCCCAGAGTCCGGGCTATGTCGCCAGAGGTATGTGGACCATTATTCCTCAGGAAAACTAGTATCCGCAATTGCCTTGGATCCAAGACCCCCTCGGGAAACTTCTTGAACCTCCATAGATAGGGCAAAGGCAACCATCCTCCAGAATAACATCACTCGTGTATCTTCTTCCACATTTCTTTAGCTAGTTCTCCATCATACTTGTATAGGTGGAGCTTTTCTTTTGCCTCCTCTCTCTTCTCACGATGCTCCTCGAGGAACCTGAGGACCTTCTCGGTCAGGATTAACTTCAGCTCTCCTGTTAGAAGTGCTCCTGACCTGTAATCCTCCTCTATCTTCCTCAGCCTCGCGTCATCCGGCTCGAAGAAGTAGTAGAGCCACTGGAACGCGACATCCACTTCCGGGTTTCCTCCTAGCTTGCGGTGGAGCTCGGCGGTCGGCTGCCCGCCTGAATAGGCTTTCCAAATCTTTCTCCTTACCGACTCCTCGTCCTCGTGAAGGTAGATCGCGGACTCCGGCTGGCTGGCGCTCATCTTGCCGGTGGGGCCTGTGAGCGGCGGCAGGAACTTGCTATGGATCGCGGCGGCCTTATAATAGCCGAGGCTCTCAGCAATATCCCTCTGTATCCTCCAGTATGGGTCCTGATCTATCGCGCATGGAATGAGGCAGCGCCTTTTCTCGAAGAGTGATGGCACTATCTGGATTGCTGGGTAGAAGATCATTCCGATATTCGTCTGCATATCGAATCCGAAGACCGCTCTAACCCAGCTCATGTTGACCTTCCTCGCCACCTTCAGGGCCATTGGATACATGTTCCTGATATACTCCGTGTCCTGGAAGATGAAAGTCTTGTCGGGGTCAAAGCCCACAGCCGCTATGTCGAGGGCGTTCTCATAGGCCCAGCCCCTCGTCTCCTCGAGCGTGAGGCCCCGCTCCTCCTCAAGGAACTTCTCATCATCTGTTAGCTGTATGTAGACGTTGACCCCGAACCTGTCTTGAAGCCATTTCGTGAGGTAGAATGGCAGGATGTGGCCTATATGCATGGGCCCGCTTGGTCCTCTGCCCGTATAGAGGAAAAATCCCCGCCCAGCCTCCCAGTCATCTAGAACCTTATCCAAGTCTCGGTGGGAGAAGAAGATCCGGCGCCTCAGGAGATGATTAAGCTCGCCGGCGAGCTTGCCGATCCTACGGAGGAGCTCATCATCTATCGGCGTTGTCCCGAATCTCTCGATCAGCTTGTCGTAATCCACTTTCCCCTCGACCTTCCATGGCGTGACTATGAATTCTTCCCCAGCTCCGCCAGCCTCAGCCATCTCCTCGAACAGCCCGTTAACAGACCAGCAATATATATGCTAGATGCAGTAATCCTTATTTCCGCTCCAAAAGAATACCCTCCTAGCGGGGGGTGGTGGCGGATGCCTAGATGTCAGATCTGCGGGAGGAAGACGGAGAATCTCTACGCGGTCGGCGGCAAGCGGGTCTGCGACAAGTGCAGGTCGAAAGTTGGGACTCCATAAGCTCGGCTATTTTTATTTAGTGGGCTTTTGAGAAGGAGAGCTGGATAGGAAAGAGTTGCTGAGCGAGGATGCCTTGGATAGATTGAGGCAGGCGGGCTTGATAGCTAGAAGGGCTCGGGAGGAGGCTTGCAGGCTCATAAGAGAGGCTGCTCTCGTCATCGAGATCTGCGAGGCTGTCGAGGAAGTTATACGCCTGGAGGGAGCTAAGCCTGCATTCCCGTGCAATATCGGCATAAACGAGGTGGCCGCCCACTATACATCGCCGCCCGGAGACCAGCTGAGAATACCGCCGAGAAGCCTCGTCAAGGTTGACGTCGGCGCATCCCTCGACGGCTATATCGCTGATACCGCCGCGACGGTAGCATTATCGCCTGAGCTTGAGCGGATGGTGGAGGCTGCGAGAATAGTCCTTCAGGAGGCGATAAGGGCCATGCGCGCCGGTGTCCCTGTCTCGAGGATCGGGCTCACGGTGCAGGAGGCGGCGAGCAGGCTCGGCTTCAAGACCATAAGAAATCTCACGGGCCATGAGATAAGGCGGAATCAGCTTCACGCGGGTACAACTATACCGAACATCGGCGGGGCATGTCCAGGCAGGCTTGAGGCGGGCCACATCTACGCCGTCGAGCCCTTCCTGACAACCATGAGGGGGGCCGGCGAGGTGGTCTCAGCTAAGATGGCGACCATATACCGTGTGGAGCCGGAGAAAACAAATTATCAAAAACTCAGGGAAGATGAGAGGAGGCTTATTCAATATCTTGCTGAGAGGTTCGGCAACCTACCATACGCCGTGAGATGGATAGATGACTATGAGAGGGTTAAGAATATTCATGAGAGGCTGGTTAAGTCCGGAAGAATACACCAGTATCCAGTCCTCGTTGAGAGGCTCGGCGAGCCGGTCGCCCAAGCAGAACACACCGTCATAGTCTATGAGGATGGGTGTGAGATAATAACCTGAAATATCTTAGAATGTTTGCTTCTGCCTCTTTTCCCGCTGCTCCGGCTCCTTTACATATATGCCCACGATCTTCATCCTATCTCCGCCGCATTTCGGGCACTTCTCCTCAACCTCGCCGAAAACATAGTCCCCCTCCTTAAACGGCCTGGAGTTTATGGTTGAGCAGCTCAAGCACTTGAGAAAGGTTAAGGGGTTTAAGATCTGCCTCTCCCGGCTGCTTGGAAACATACTTTACCCGCCTCCTCCAGGCATAATCCCGCTTGGAGCCTCAACTTAATCCTATCCCAACAGTATTTCCTATCCCGGCGATGATCACGGAGGCTCCTTCCTCGACCTTGCTCCTGATTATGTTCTTAACACGCTCCACGACCTCTTCAGCCGCCTTCGCAATGCTCTCCCTCATTGGGGTTATCGCCTCCCCTATAGACTCGTAGATCACGAACGCGTAGAGCGGGATGTTATACTTCTTCGCTATCTCCTCTATCTTGAACTTGTCCACGCCTATTCCGCCAATAGCGGCGCCAATACCCTCGACAACTTTTCCCGTGTCCTCGCCCTCGAGCTTGAGGGCAGCATCTATCATCACTATAGCCTTAACACGCTCCCCCTCATTCTCGATTATCTTAATTATGCCGTCAGCCGGCTTCCCGACAGCCCCTCCCGGCCCAGCAGCCCTAAGGACGAAGAGCCTCCTGCCATCCATCACGAGCTCGTGAACTATGGTGTCCTTCGCAACCTCGTATGTCCTCTTCTCCAACCCCTCAACGAGCTTCGCGGCGGCTAGGACCCCAACGCCGTCTCCCACCGGCTGGCCTTGCATAAACGCGTAACAGGCCTGCCTATATGCCTCGGCAATCTCCATCAGCTGAGGCATCAGCATCTGGATCTGGAGCACGATGTATATGTTCGAGGTCTTCTTGCCCAAGAGGTAATAGTGCCTGACAACCCTATAGAGGTAGTCTATCCCCCTAGCAACCTCAACGAGGTTCGTCAGGGTCTTCATCCTCTCCCTATCAGCCCTTGGGCAAAGCCTCTTAACACTCTCCTCGAAAGTATCCTCCCAAGTGTTGACTATGTGCTCGAGCTTATACACGATGCCATAGGGGTCCATGGACTCCGGGGTTATCGCGAAGGATAGGAGGATCTGATCAAGCTCCCTCTCCAAATCCATGTTCCCCTCAGAGTATCTTCGAAGAGTCTCTATGGTCCTACTTCTAACCTCCTCCCTGATCCGCTTAAGCCCATAGAGCTTCCTCTCAAGATCCTTCAGGATGTAGGATAGCTGAAGCCTCTGGGAGAAATTCGGATAAAGGATGAAAAGCATCAGGAAAAGGAGCCAGATAAGCTGTAGGAGAGAGGTTAGTAGGTCTCCTTGACCGGCAATCTGCATGCGGGCAAAGACCCCAGCACCTCCGCCGGAAAAACCCAATTCTCAGCCCCTCTAGAAAACCCTCCTAAGCCCCGAGTTAAATACATATGTAGGCTTCTCCGCGAGGTGAAAAAGGATTAAAGCCTACTTGTAGGCGTAATAGGCTGGGGTGCCGGTCATAGGGAGGGGGGAAATACCCAGACCCATTCCGAACCTGGAAGTCAAGCCCCCTCCCGCCTGGCGAGTAGTGGGGTGCGGGAGCCCCCGCGAAAGCCGGGTGCTGGCACCCCTTCTCTCATACTCTCAAGGTTCGTGGCCTGATGATTGAAGTTGGATGCTTGGAGGCGGCTGGCGCCTGCACGTTCTGTGGTGAGAAGCGGCCTGTCTACTTTAGGCGATACTCTGGAGAGCGACTCTGCGCCCAGTGCTTTTGCTCAAGCATGGTTGACAGGGTTAGGAGGACCATCTCCAAGTACGATCTCTTAAGGTATGATGATCGGATACTTGTGGCCGTCTCGGGCGGCAAGGATAGCCTGAGCCTACTCAAGATACTAAGCCTGATAGAGCGGGACTTTCCACACGCGAGACTCTACGCGGTTACGATAGATGAGGGGATTGAGGGCTATAGGAGCGAGGCGATGAAAGCCGCGGAGAGCTTCTCCTCGAGCCTCGGCATTCCATTCAAGTCCTTTAGCTTCAAGGAGCTCTTTGGGTTCGGCTTAAGCGAGGCTGTTGAATCAGGGGCCGCGGAGAAGGTTGGGGTTCAGCCATGCACGATATGCGGCGTCCTAAGGAGGAAGGCGCTTGTCATTGCGGCGAGGAGGCTTGGCGCAACGGTGATAGCCACTGCCCACACGCTCGACGACGTGGTTCAGACATATCTTCTGAACCTTCTCAAGGGGGAGGGCAACATTAAGCCCGTGGGCCTCAGGAGGGAGGAGGGCGGAGCAGTACCAAGAGTCGCGCCATTCAGGCTAACACCCCAGCGAGAGGTCGCGCTCTACGCCTACCTCCAAGGCATCCCATTCCAGACAATCACATGCCCCTATACCCACACATCCATGAGAGATAGGGTCAGGAGCTTCCTAAACTGGTACTCCGCGAATAGGCCCGAGGCCCTCTTCTCATTCCTGAATAACTTTGAGAGATTGATTACGAGGGCTGGATATGGCGGCGAGCAGGTATGCGAACTATGCGGTGAGCCCTCTAGCAGGAGGATATGTAGGGCCTGCGAGCTAGAGCAGCGCATAAGGGATGCCCTGAGAGCCTAGATCTGGACTAGGCCGAAAGTCTTGAACGTAAATCCTATGTTGAGCGCTATGAGGCCGAGGGAGAATATTGTAAGGGCCGTGCTCACCCCCCTGATAGCCTTCTCGCTCTTTGTCAGCCTCTCCAAGAGGCTTGTTACGAGGAGGCCGCCGTCGAGGAAGCTGATCGGGAGCATGTTAAAGATCGCGACATTTATCCCGAGCAGTTGGATCCAGAGTAGGAGCCTATAGAGGCTGTGCTCAAGTATCGGGTCTCCAAGGCTGATCCTCATCGGATAATAGAATGCCACATGCGTGATCCCTAGGCTCCTAAGCACATGGGCTATTGGCATGTTTATCGGCTCGCGTAGCTCGTAAACAAGCCTCCCCCTACTGCTCTCAACCACTATTGCCTCCGACGCCGTTATGTTCCAGTAGAGACTCGTGCTATTAACCAGGACGCCATTCACGCTGTAAATCACATCATTTACGGATAGCTTGGCCCCTTCCTCGACGCCAGCGACGATTACCCCGGCCTCCACGGGGATGAAGGCCCCGAAGATAAGGAGGAGGGCGATGAGCCCTACTATGAGGTTCGCGAGGCTCCCACCAGCCGCAACCCTCGCCCTAACCCTAACAGGGGCGTTCTTGAACTCCTCATCATCCGGCTCGACAAATCCTCCGGGGAATACGTAGAAGAGGAAGAGGCCTGTTGACTTGAGCCTCAGCCCCTCAGCCCTCGCTATCAGCCCATGCATCCCCTCATGCGTAACAAGTATAATCCCCAGCGCGAGGAGCAGGTATGGCAAATGCTCCAGCCTTATAGTCACGCCTATGACTAGAGGCACGACGATATTCTGGGGGCCAACCTGCGATGGCGCGAAGAGGTATGTCGCGAGATTCCTAGAAAGCAGGTAGATCGCGGCACCCATCATTACGAAGCCCAAGACTATGCCGACATCAGACATTATCTTGAGAAGCCTTGGGGCCCTAGAGGAGAACCTATCCAGGATTACAAGAGCCCTCTCAGATCTCACGATAAAGCCCAGTGGATAGAGCTTAACTCCTCTAGGGCTCCACCCCACTAAGAACCTCAATACAAGATACATTACTATCCAAGCGATAGCGAGGATTATTAGGGGATGGCTCAATAGCTCCAGCAAGTCCGAGAAAGCAGGAGGCCCTAACAATATTAGGTTAGCGGACTCATTCCATCCATTAGGGAAAACTTTTTGAGAAAGGGGCGCCGCGGAATTAGCGGCTTACGAAATCTTCGGATATTATTCTCGGGGTGGGGAGTATGGCTAGCGGTGCTTCCCAGAGCTGGGAGGAAAAGAGGAAGAATGTAGTCCAGATCTTGGAATCCATAGCCAATGACGTCTCGACTCCAAGGAATATTCGGAGGGTGGCGAAAGAGGCTGCCGACGCGCTGTTTGATGAACGGTATAAGCCGGCGGTTAGGGCCGCGAACGCCATCGAGATGATAGAGGGTATCATGAACGACCCGAACTTACCAGTCTTCACGCGAACTCAGCTATGGATGGCCATATCCATCCTAGAGCAGATAAGATCAGCGCCCGAGTAATCCATGCCGATTTCCACGGTATTATCCTAGGAGTAAGATGTCCATCCACAGCTCTCAAAGGAGATATATCCGGGGCGTGGAAGCTAGCATGGAATGGCGGGGCAGGGCGGGAGGAAGAAGATCAGGCTTGAGATGGTTGATGATAATGGAGACAAGCTGGTCCTGATCTTCGAGGGCAGGCTAAGTAGGGAGAAGTTAATGCAGATGGCCGATCTCCTAGAGCTTTATGGAGGACTCACGGGTAAGGAGCAGAACGAGGAGCAGTATTATGAGAATAGCAAGCTCGGCAAGCTCGCTAGAATCCTCGCGAAATACTTCCCCTTCGGATACTTCACCTCAAGGGATGTTGTGGAGGCTTATATGACGGAGTACAGGGAGCCGATAACGCTCAGCACCGCGTCAACATACCTGGCCAGGCTCGCTGAGAGGGGCTATCTCGAGAAGCACAAGCTCGGGAACCAGATAAGATATAGGCTCTCCCAGCCCCGCGTCCCAATAGGCGAGGAGAATATTCCGACGAGATTATCATGGTATGATCTCGGCCCAGAGGCCCAAGAAAAATAATCCTCAATAGTCTACGAATCTGTATAACGCACGGGAGGATTGCATGAGAAGTTCCGTCCTCGCTTTTCTCGAGAAGAGCGGCGTCCAGATCCCCGAGAAACATGTCTTGAAGTCCCTCCTAAAGCTCTCATACCTGACCGAGCCGCAGCTCGAGGTTCTACTGATAGAGCTGGGATCCGCAAATCTCGGGAGAAAGATGACCATCCGGGAGAAGGCTAGGGTAAGGGGGGTTAGCAAGGGAGCATATGCCCGAACCATGAGGCAGGCTATAGACAATATTAAGCGGAGCATATACACGCTCTTCCTCCTTAGGTATCTCGGCGTTCTGGGCGATGAGGCGGTCTCGGCGATAATCGAGGCAGCAGATCTCCTCAAGAAGGGCATGGTCGAGGAGGCAGCTAACCTGATAAGCAGCGTGACGCCACGTGATATCA
Source organism: Candidatus Wolframiiraptor allenii (assembly GCA_023539495.1). Classification (GTDB taxonomy): domain Archaea; phylum Thermoproteota; class Nitrososphaeria_A; order Caldarchaeales; family Wolframiiraptoraceae; genus Wolframiiraptor; species Wolframiiraptor allenii. Next base: position 13,258 of record JAKCEV010000006.1, on the reverse strand, counting down.
CACGATAGGAGGGCCGAGTCCAATGAGCCAGTTCGAGATACTTGCAATAATCTTCTCGACCCTCTTCCTAGTCCAGACAGTCGTCTTTACTTATCTATTAATGAAGGCTCGAAAAAGAATGGAGCAGTTCATGGTCGTCAGTGAGGCGGGCTGGCCCGAGCAGAGGCCAGGTGACCTCACAGAGACCGAGATAAAGATCATGGAGCTTATCGAGTCTAGGGGCCCCCAGAGCGCTAGGGATCTTAGCAGAGCCCTCGGGCTAAGTAGGGAGCATGTCGCGAGAACTCTTAAGAGGCTTGTTGAGGGTGGGCTCTTAGTCAGGGAGGGAAAGCCATACAGGTATAGGCTAACGGAGCTCGGCAAAAACTCCCTGAGATCACGTGATGTCACGGAGACTTAATTAAAGCTCTTAAGAGGCTTTGCTAAGCTCTCAGGATGGGCGATGAGGATCCATAGGGATTCTGATCTGTGAGGATACCTGGGGTAACTGAGCCCCTTTGTAAGCTTTTTAGGTGGGCTGTGGTAGGATGGCTTGGACATGGGTAAGAGGAAGATTGTGTCGGAGCCTGATGAGCTTGAGGAGATGCCTGAGCCTGGCCCGACGGATGTCTATGGGGTAGTAGTTAAACTTGTTGGTAATGATAGGGTTCTTGTTGAGTGTAGTGATGGTAAGCGGAGGCTTTGCAGGATTAGGGGGCAGCTTAGGCGCCGGATCTGGATAAGGGAGGGCGACTTAGTTCTCGTGAGCCCCTGGGATTTCCAGAGTGATAGCCGTGGAGATGTCTGGTGGAGGTTTACGAAGGGTCAGGCCCTCAAGCTCGCTGAGCAGGGCGCCCTACCAGACTTCCTCAAAGAGAAGCTCAGCGCTTAGCGTTTTCAAAGCTTTTTATTTAAGCTGGGCGTGCTCTCTGGGAGAGTTTGCCCAGAGAAGATAAGCTGGAGAAGAAGCTTAGGATGAGGGAGTATCGGTATGAGCGGGAGCAGCGCTACCTCAGGAAGAGATCCGAGTTAAATGAGGTTTTGGAGGAGGTCTTCGACCAGCAGACCCTTATGACCATCTACGAGCTGATGAATCGGAGGCTTATCAGGGAGTTTTATGGCGTCGTGAGCGCCGGGAAGGAGTCAAGGATCTATTATGCTGAGGGTGGAGGCGGCGAGGCTCTCGCGGTCAAAATCTACCTGATCACGAGCGCAGAGTTCAGGAAGGCCCGCTCCATGTATGTGCTCCATGATCCGAGGTTCCAGCGCGTCCCCAAGGATTTCAGGGACTTTATCTACTTGTGGGCGAGGAGGGAATATAGGAACCTGAAGGACGCGTATGAGGTGGGTGTCCCGGTCCCGAAGCCTTACTTTGTGAGGAATAATGTCCTTGGGATGCAGTTCATGGGCGTGGATGGCAAGAGGTATCCATTGCTGGTGGAGGTGGAGCTGGATCCCGAGGTCTACCCCGATATATATTCCAAGGCCATTGAGGCGATTAGGAGACTTTATCAGGGCGCGAAGCTCGTGCATGGCGACCTTAGCGAGTATAACATCTTCATAACCCCGGAGAATGATATAGTGTTAATAGATCTCTCCCAAGCTGTTAGGATCGAACAGCCTGTCGCCGATGAACTTCTCCTAAGGGATCTCAGGAACATCGTGAGATACTTTGGTAAGATGGGTGTCGAGGTTCCGGAGCCCGAAACGCTCTTCGAGGAGATCACCGGGAGAAAGCCCTTTGAGCAGGCTGCTAACCCCTAAACTCTTCTTAAAGAACAATAGAATCTAAGAAGCTTTCAGGAATAATGAAGAAAGGCTCTTTTGTATTTGCATCTGTCTGGCGCTATACGTCAAAAGGTTTTTGTCTGAATTATTCTGGGGATGCGTCGAATGATTGAAGTTGTTGCGGCGATCGCGGTCGGCTTGGCCCTCGATTGCTTCTCAGCAGCCTTTGCCGCGGGGGCATGCTGGGAGCGCGTGAAGACATTTACCCCCCTCCTGCTCGCTGCATCATTCGGTGCCTTCCAAGCTGGGATGATATTGTTGGGATGGACTGGTGGGAACCTCATCGAAGCAGCAGTCTATTATGATCACTGGATAGCCTTTGTCCTCCTAGCCGCCGTGGGAGGCAATATGATCCGGGAGGGGCTTAGTGGTGAGCCTATGCGATGTGAGCCCATGACACTCCGGCTTCTCATAACGCTCTCCGTGGCAACGAGCATAGACGCGCTTGCGGTCGGCTTCAGCACGCCTTTCATGGGGCTTGAGGTGGTCAGCATGTCCCTCGCAGCCGGCCTCGCCTCCCTCACACTGGCGATCCTAGGATACTTTATGGGCCTAAAGGTTAGGAGCCTAGCGGGGGAGAGGGCCTCAATAATAGGCGGCGCAATACTCGTGCTCCTCGGCTTCAAGATCCTGCTCGAGCACCTGGCCGGAGCAGCCTAGCCGGAAATTGGAAAAAGAATCTTAGGAAAGCTTCTCGAGCATATTCCTGAATGATTGAGGTGAGGTACGATGATGGGCGATGGAGGCTATTGGCGCGCCTTCGGGAGAGGGCTCTTGTCCTCATGAAGCCTCTCCTGGATCATGGCCTTAATCCAATAGTTTATGGGAGTGTTGCGCGTGGGGATGTTGATGAGGAGAGTGACGTGGACGTCTTTATACCATTTCCGACGAGCACGGCCATGGTGGAGCTCTACCTCTCCGAGGCTGGTGTGAGGGTGAGGGATAGGATCCTAGTCCAGGCCACGCCGGGCCATGTGCCCAAGGCATATCTCGTGATAGATGATTATACCTCGGTCTCTCTGCCGCTCCTAAGGATGACTGGGGATGAGGCAGGCTTCTACAAGCTCGCCGGCCAGCTCTCATACGAGGAGTTGAGGAGGGGGCTAAGGGTCCCAGGCATGAATAAGGAGCTCATGTTGATAATCCCGACGCCCGAGGGCCATATCGAGCTGCCGGTTGAAAGAAGTATTGAGGAGGCTGCCTCGATACTTGGCATAGATCCAAAGATCCTCAGAAACAGGGTGAGAGTTCTCAAGAAGAGGAGGGAGCATGGCAGGACCGGTGTCTACCGTGAGATAACAATACCGCAGGAAAAATCATTCGAGCAGGTCTTGGACGAGTTGATAGACCGTGACCCAGCACTCAGAAGAAGGATTAGAACTACTGGCAGGTAGGAAAAATAAGAAATAATTATGTGCTGCTGCCATGAAAATTAGGTGGGCGTGAGGCTTCTACTTATCTCCCCGCCCACGAGGTCTGTTGTCAGGGAGGTTTTAGGGGCATCTGGGCCGCCTCTTGGCCTCGCCTACTTGGCTGCCGTCGCTAGGGAGTATGGATGGGAGGCCAAGATAATTGACGGTCTCACGGAAAACCTGATGCTTCAGGATTTGGCGAGTATAATTAAGGGCTTCCAGCCGGATGTTGTTGGGCTGACGGCCACGACGCCGGCGATCTACGATGCATACGCGGTCGCCAAGATCGTTAAGGAGCATGTTCCAAGCGCCTTGGTCCTTCTAGGCGGCCCACATGTGACATTCATGGCCCATGAAGTCCTCCAAGAATGCCCATACATCGATGTGGTGGTTAGAGGCGAGGGTGAGGAGACCCTCAAGGAGATACTTGAGAGAGTTGAGCGTGGTAGGGGTCTCGAGGGAATCGCGGGGATCACATATAGGGTGGGGGACAGGATAAAAGAGGGGCCACCGAGGGGGCTTATAGGCAACTTGGACGCGCTTCCAATACCTGCTTACGATCTTCTTCCCATGGAGAAGTATGTCGTTGATAAGGTCAAGTACGCTGCTGTGATCACGTCGAGGGGCTGTCCCTATGGCTGCATATTCTGCTCCTCATCGCTTCAGTTCGGCAAGAGGTGGAGGGCTCATAGCCCCGATAGGGTCCTAGAGGAACTGATGATCCTAAGATACGACTACGGCGTCAGGGAGATCGAATTCCTCGACGATACCTTCACGCTAAACATGAGCAGGGCTGAGGAGATATCCAAGATGATCGTGAGGGAGGGGTTGGACATATCATGGAGCGCCTCCTCCAGAGTTAATACATTCAGCCATGGCCTCGGCGAGGCCATGAGGAGAGCTGGCGCCCACACGATCTACTTCGGCATAGAATCCGGCTCGGAGGAGACCTTGAGACTTATCGGGAAGGGGATAACGAGGAAACAGGCTGTGGATGCTGTGAAGGCTGCCAAGGACTCCGGGCTAAACGCGCTCGGCTCATTCATCATAGGATTTCCACATGAGAGGGAGGAGGATATAATGGCGACGATAAGATTCGCCGATGGCTGTGGAGTTGACCTCGCCCAGTTCACGATAGCCACACCATACCCTGGCACAAGGCTTTGGGACATGGCTTTGAAGGAAAACTTACTCCTGACGAGAGACTGGAGGAAATTTACAACCCTCGATGTTGTTATGAGGAGCCTCTACCTGACCCCCGAGAGGATCAAGAGGCTGCTACTCTGGGCCTATATAACATTCTACCTGAACCCGAAGCGTGTTCTCAAGGACATAATAATTGACAAGGGCTTCATCCTTAAAAGAGCCCTCCCTGGGGCCATCCGCTATCTCATGCGGGTCTTCCGAAGGACTTGGGAGTAATACTGGAAGCATCTTTATAGGCCGACTCCAAGAAATATCCTTTGATGTCGTCGGATGAGGCCGAGTATATGCGGAGAATGGCCGATGCCCTTAGGAGCGGGGCTAAAATGCTTGCAGATGTTTGCCCGGTCTGCAGCAGCCCCCTTTTCGAGATAAAGGGCCAGATCTGGTGCCTGAAATGCAATAAGAGGGTGATCAGGGTCTCGAGCGAGGAGGAGATTGAGGAGGCCTTCACGGGCATTACGTTGAATGAGCTCGTGAAGACCCTAACCACGAAGATCGAGGAGGTGAATATCGCGCTAAAGCGGGCGGCGGATCCAAAAGAGGTAAAAGAGCTTGCAAAGACCCTGATAGGCCTCTTAAAAGCCCTCGAGCTTGCATCAAATCTAAGGGAACGCTTCACAGAGCAGGAGTGAAAAACTTCGCATTTCACGTAGGCCACGCATCTTAGATAATACCCTAGAATGCCCCTGAAATAACCATTATGATCATGAAGTATTCTCAAGAAAATATGTTCACCTGCCTGTTATGGTGGAAGCTTCCAGACATAATCTAGTCATTTTCAAAGAAGTGATTAATCTTGGATTATTCCTCAAGAAATATGTTCAATAAATGAGGAAAATATGCTGCGCTGACCGAGGAAAGAATGCTAAATCCTGCGCCAGCTCCCTTTCAAGACATCTGTATAGAGCCAGAATAGAGGAAAGGCATTTACATGAAGGCTTTCCAGCGGAAAGCGTGGGGCCCCTTCAATTTCCAGTGGAGAAGCATATCCTGCCTTGTTCCGCCAAAAAGGCCCTTGAAAAAGGCTTTCCACCCAGCCACTTCACAGGCTTCTTCACTATGTGAAAACCAATGCAGCGTTACTGGTCCTGCCGAAAGACCCACACCCCCATATTTCCACTGGAACAAAGATATCGCCCCCAGAAAACAGTTCTAAAGCCTTTTTGAATAATTCTCGAGAAGATACTCAATATTTCTTAAGTATTCGATTGATTAGCTTTTACCCCCATTACATTAAGGGGCTACTTTGAATACAAAGTCATCAATAGGATCTCAATCAGGTGAGGGGCTCCTCCATAGGAAATCTAGGGGTGGAGGGGATCCCCTAGAGGAGGTTTTGAAGAAGGCTCTTCAGAGGCCGAGGATATTTGTGAACCGCGAGGTGATGAGATCTGATTATGTTCCGGAGAAGCTCCCGCATAGGGATGAGCATATCAGGCGGCTTGGCGAGATATTATCCCCCGCCCTAAGTCTCTCAAAGCCCAGTAATGTCTTCATCTATGGTAAGACGGGTACAGGTAAGACCGCGGTAGTACGCTACGTGTTCAAGAGGTTTCAGGAGGTTGTCGCTGGGGAGGATCTACCCGTTGCCTTCGCATATGTCAATTGCAGGATAGCTGGGACGGAGTATCGGGTGCTGGCGGAGCTCTGCGAGAGCATAGGCGTTAAGGTGCCCTTCACGGGTCTTGCAAAGGCCGAGGTCTTCGCGAGGCTCAGGAGGGGCTTGAAGGAGAAGGGGGTTCTACTTGTGGCCTGCTTCGATGAGATAGATGCGCTTGTAAAAAGCTATGGCGATAACCTCCTCTACGAGCTTTCACGGATAAATGAGGGCATGGAGGGATGCGGCCTCACTATGATCGGGACCTCTAACGATCTCCACTTCAAGGACTATTTGGATCCAAGGGTTCTCAGCAGCCTCAGCGAGGAGGAGCTTGTCTTCCACCCATACACGGCCATAGAGCTCGTTGATATCTTGAGCGAGAGGGCGAGGCTGGCCTTCAGAGAGGGAGCAGTACCCCAGGAGATCATAAACTTGTGCGCGGCGCTCGCCGCATCCGAGCATGGTGATGCGAGGAGGGCCATAGACCTGCTCAGGGTTGCCGCAGAGGTTGCCGAGAGGAATGGGGATGAGGTGGTTGAGGAGAGGCATGTGAGGATCGCCCAGAACATCATAGAGCGCGGCAGGATATTCGAGGCCATATCCACCCTCCCGCTCCACAGCAAGCTCATCCTCGTCAGCATGCTCCTCCTCACGAGGGGTAATGTATTGAGCCCGGTCTCGGGCATGATTTATCAGACATATAAGGAGGTCTGCAGGCAGATTGGTATAGAACCCCTGACAGATAGGCGGGTTAGCAGCCTTATATCAGAGCTCGACATGCTCGGCGTCGTGAAGAGCGAGCTTGTGAACATGGGCAGACATGGAAGGACGCGGAGAATAATACTCCTCACGCCGCCCGACGAGATTGAGGAGGCAATACGCGGAGATGAGCTTCTCTCACCCCTGCTCGACTACAAGCCATCAGCCGCGAGATAGCTGGATACTTGGCCGTGAGAGATGTTGAGGCGCGAGGCCCTAGCAAGGAAGATAGTCGAGAAGGCCACGTCCCGGGGCTATACGGTGACTAAGGGAGCTCTAGAGATCCTCGAGCAGGCTGAAGCACCCCTCGAGATACTGGAGGAGGCGATGCGCAGGCTGGAGAAAAGCGGGACGACGATCATCGATGAAAGCCTCTTGGTTGAGCTGGTTGGGGACGTGAAGGTGGCTGAAGAGCCGCCGGCTACGGCTGAGGAGGTTGAGATGGAGGAGGCCGAGGAAGAGCATGAGGATATCGTGATAGAAGTTGATGAGCGTTTTCTAGTGGAGTGGAGGATCCAAGGAACATTCGAGGAGTTTCAGAGGTATTTCTCGAGCAGGTATGAGAAGCTTTCAGGGCTTCTGCGGGAGAGGCTTAGGGGGGTGATCTCGCTGAGAGATGCCATGAGACTCCGGGAGTCACAGGAGGCAAACATAATCGTGATGCTCATCGAGAAGAAGGAGTCCGAGAAGGCGTGGATCCTGAGGGTGGACGACCCGAGCGGGGAACATAGGATAATCGCGCCGAAGGATGGAGTCTCGGGAGATAGCCCGGAGCAGCTGCTACCCGATATGGTGATCGGGGCGAGGGTTGTGAAAAGCGGCGAAGCGCTCATCGCGAGGGAACTTATACTCCCGGATCTGGCCGCGGAGCGCTTAGAAAAGACTGCTCATGAAGCGTTCATCTGCATGATTTCGGACATACATGTCGGAAGCAAGCACTTCAGGGAGGATCTCTTTGAGAACTTCCTAGACTGGATTAATCGCGAGGATGATCCCGAGGCCAGGAATGTCAAGCTCCTTATAATCGCCGGGGACGTGGTGGATGGGGCGGGCGTATACCCGAACCAGCATAAGGAGCTCGAGATATTCTCGGTCGAGGAGCAGTTTAAGAAGCTTGCGGGGCTGCTGTCCGAGATCCCGGAGCGCGTGAAGATAATAATTGGCCCGGGAAACCATGACCCGGTCCAACGAGCCCTCCCACAGCCCCCGCTCCCCGAGAAATATCGCGCGATACTCGAGAAATCCGGGAGAAGCTTCATCTTCGTCGGGAACCCTGCTTGGATCAGGATCTCCGGGAGGATTTTTCTAATCTATCATGGCCAGGGGCTGGATGATGTGATACAGCAGGCCCCCGGGTTCTCTCATAGCAGCTTGGAGAGGGATCTTGGGGAAATTTTGAAGCTCGTTCTCAGGTGCAGGCACCTCTGCCCGATCTATGGCGAGACCACGCCCATAATCCCCACGCCCGAGGACATGCTCGTGATAGATCGGATCCCACATGTCTTCCACACGGGCCACGTCCACGTCGCATATGCTGGATCATATCGCGGCGTGAGGATCATAAACTCAGGCACATGGCAGGAGCAAACGAGCTATCAGAGGAGCGTGGGTCTCGAGCCGACAGTCGGGGCCATGGCCCTGATAAGCCTCGGAGATCTCTCGATAAAGCTCAGGAAATTCGTCTAGGCGTTCAAGGAAGCCAAACAGCATGTTCGTGGCCATGTGATTATACGGACGCAGAGCACTAAATCTGGCATGAGGCTGAGCGGGAGAATTCTCGCGATAATCATCGTGATCGCCACCTCATATGTTATCGGAATAATGTTAGTTGGCTTAAAGGGATCCGAGTCTTTTCTAGAGCTTGTGTCGCTGGAGAAGGCTATGGGCTTTAAGGACATGGCTATTCAGACGGCCGCCACGCACACAGCGACGAGCACGGTTGACGCGTACATGGCCGGAACCGAATATCCATCGGTGAGAATGCTTGTGAGGAGTGGAAATCTTGAGCTGGAGTCGGAGGACCCTGAGGCAGCTGCAGACAGGATCATTTTGATAGTTGAATCTTATGGCGGATATATTGCCCGGCTGAGCTCCTCCGATGGTGAGAAGAAGTCGGTCTCGATCATGGTTAAGGTTTCCGAGTCAGCCTTCTACAAGGTTCTAGCGGAGATCCGGAGGATAGGGAAGGTCATCGGCGAGGATGTGAGCGTCCAAGATGTAACCGAGCAGTATGTGGATCTTGAGGCGAGGCTGAGGAACCTTCGTGCCGAGGAGGAATAGCTGCTCGCAGCGGTTGAAAAGGCTCAAAGCGTCCAAGATCTGCTGATGATTGAGAAGGAGCTTTGGAGGATTAGAGGCGAGATCGAGAGGATCGAGGCGCAGCTGAAGAGCCTCGAGCGCATGGTCACATACTCGTCTATCTCGATCTGGATTAGGGTGCCGGAGACCGAGCCATCCCCATACCCAAAAATAGACTTCACGCCAGTGCTATCCACTGTGGCCACAGCACTAATATACATAGCATATGGCCTGATATTCTTGGTAATGGTCGGGTCCCCGTTAGGTCTGATAGCTTATGGCGACTACATCATCTATCGCAGGGTCTTCGGGAAGCGGCCCCAACCCTCTCCCCAAAATATTTCTCTGAGGCAGCCCTAACCTGTTCGATGAAGGGTGGATCCGTGTAAACCCTAATTATAACATGCATCCTTGACGTGAACTCGAGCAGTGGCGATGAGTATTCCACGGTCCTCGGCTCGCCATGCCTCTCCTCGTAGAAGGAGATCTTCCCGCTATCCCTGAATGGTAGGGATGTTATGTATGGGGTGTCGAGCCAGATTCTATCCTCCGGCGCGCTTGAGAGGGAGGATATATCGCCCAAAACCTCCTCCGGGTTCCTCAGGACCTCCGCGGGGACCTCCTCCTCCCTCAGCCTAAGCTCGTAGGCGACCTTGGGTATAATCCTCCTCTCTATCCTGTCTATAATCCACCTCGTCCTATTATTGGACCTCATGAGGCACCAGATAGTGTAGTCGTCGTGGCCCAGATACTCCTCGACACTCATCCTCGGCAGGCTCGCGACCTCATCAAGCAGTTTAGCGCCTGATAGAAAGAGCATCTGAGCAGCCCTCGCGGTATGATGGAGGTAGATGTTCATGAAGTTCTGGTATCTCGCTAGGGCCATCTCCTCGACCGCGCCAACGGCGTTTATGTTGATCGCAAGCCTTCCATCCACAAGCCTGCTTCTGAGAACTATCCTCCTGACATCTATCAGGCCGTATGGGGCTCCAGTGAAGTAGGAGTCACGGACGAGGAAGTCGAGCTTATCGGCATCTATTGGCCCGCTGATAACCATGGACTCGGGCGCCCTCCCCTCCAGCACCTCCAAGACATCCTTGAGCATGATGCCGCACCTCTCTATGGCCTCGGCGAGCTCCGAATCTTCCCGGAGGATCCTGGCAGTTACGTCCTCATGGCTCAGCCCGGCTCTCTCCAGCATCGTCTCGAAGAGATGGGAATATGGTGTGTGGCCTATGTCGTGGAGCAGGCCCGCGATCCTCAGAACCCTAACCCTATACTCCTCCAGCCCAAGGCTCCTCGCGAACTCGCCCGCAAGATGCATGCATCCGAGCGAGTGGTCGAATCTACTATGCCGGGCACCCGGATAGACGAGGTATACAAAGGGGAGCTGGCTTATCCTCCTAAGCCTCTGAACAGCCCTGGTATCAACCACTTGAAGCTCTTCGCTTGAGACCTCGATATACCCGTGGACTGGATCCTTGATCAGCTTGATGGGCAACTCGCCGGGATATGAGCGGCCGCCCGATAAAATGCTATCGCCTACCCCTCAAGGCCTCCTCGACGATGGACGTGATGTCAGAGAAGACGTCATCTACAGGCCTTCCAGCATCCACCTTCACAAGCTCGCCCCTCTCAACATATTCGAGATACTTCTCCCTAACCCGCTCTAGGAAGCCCTCATCCTCAAACCTGCTCCTCTTCCTCCGCCTCGCCAGCCTGTTAAGCCCCCCCGACGCACTGACATCAAGATATATCCCAAGATCCGGCCTCCTCGCGAACTTATTGATCTCCTCAACCCATTTCTGATCACCCGTTGTAACCGACTGGTATGCTAGCGAGGAGTGGAGATATCTATCCGAGACAATTATCAAACCCCTCTCCAAGAGCGGGTTTATCACGCGGATTAGATGGTGGAGCCTGTCGGCGGCGAAGAGAAGGGCCTCGAGCCTCGGATCAACATTCCTCGCATGGGCCATAGATCTCAGAATCCTGCCAAAGGGCCCGCGAGTCGGCTCATAAGTATAACGAGCGTCAAACCCCCTCCCCCTAAGCCATTCAACGAGCAGCCTCGCCTGCGTCGTCTTCCCCGCCCCATCTATACCCTCCAATGCGACCAGAAATCCAGCCGGCATTCAGCATAAAATCTCAGACCGGAACAAGATAAATCATTAGCAGCCCCTCTCACCCGCCGAGATATACTAAGACAAGCTCGCCAATGAAGTGCACAATGACAATGACTGCTGTGACAATGGTCAAGCGCTTGGCCGCGACCCCGACGAAAAACTCCGCCGCCATCCCACAATTTAGGCGTGTTGTAGAGTTTCTCTTAACCGCACAAATCCTTTACCCCGTCATCACCGTTTTATCGTAATAAATCTTTAAGAGAAGGTCCTTCTTCACCGTGTTTTGAGGAATAGTGAAAAAGATTACAGTTGGTGTAATCGCTGTTTTAGGTGGCCTACTAGTCTTTAGTATGAAATTTATCTCATTTCTCATCTCAAACTCGGTTGCCTTACTGTCTGATGCTCTAGAATCGGTGGTAAACATAGTTGCATCCAGCATAATGCTTTTTTCAGTATACATTTCGGAAAAGCCTCCCGATGAAAGCCACCAATACGGTCATCAGAAGATCGAAGAGATATCCAGATTAATCGAGGGCATACTAATAACGATAATCTCAATATTCCTCTTATACACTGCCTTTAACAGGCTCTTCAGCCCCGCTGAACTACATTCCCTAGATGCCGCAATCTCGGTATCCGTCATAGCAACCATAATAAATCTTGGAATAGCATATATGCTTCTAAGAGAATCAAAGATAAAAGAATCGCCCGCTTTTGAGGGAGACGCTAAACATCTCTTCTCAGATGTTTTATCCACCGTTGCTGTTTGGATGGGCTTGGCAGCAATATACTTTACAGGATACTTATTCATTGACTCGCTTCTCGCAATAGGTATAGCAGTAATTATCGCGAGGATAGGGCTCGACCTAATCATAAAATCATCAAATCATCTAATGGATCTAGCATCAAGAGAAGCTGATAGAAAGATACGTGAGATACTTGAAAATCATAAAAATCTATTCTCAGAATACCATGAGCTCAAAACCCGTGTAAGCGGGAACACGATATTCTCAGAATTACATCTAGTAGTTAGCGATACAATGACCATAAAAGAGGCACATGATATCGCAGACCATATAGAAGAAGAGATAAAACAAATACTCCCAAATGTAAACTTAACAATACATATTGAGCCCGAATTAAATCAGAGAGGAAAATTACCGAAGAATAATAAAACCAGTTAACTTAAATTAGCCATTACTAACTGTGGAGCTTTTAACCATTGGAAAGTTGTTACAATATAGGGCTTAAAATCTTTCACCCTTAAACACGCGCATAAAAATGCAGTGGCCTCTCTTTTATCTTGATTAGTACTAGGATATTTAGAATTTGGAATCTGTTAGGCCATGACGAAGTTAAATCTTGGAGCTCCATGGCAGTACCATGAATTTCGCTATAGACCTGTTCACGAATTTTCGTTTCTCAACGATGCCAGCTCAATAATGAGCAAACAGGGATCCTGAGGTACATTATTCCGGTAATCTCTTGATGATGATTTCTCTAGCCACCTCAAGGAGCTTTAGAGTTTTCTCCCACCTCTCTTCAAAAGCCTTCTCACTAAGATCTTCCTTAAGAGGGCTCGAGCAGACTCTATTGGAAAAGCTTATGAATATAGGAAGTTTGTTTGTATCCGATGCTGAAGGCTTTTCAGGTTAGGGTTTATGGTAGGGTTCAGAGGGTTGGTTATAGGAGGTTTGTTCTGGACTCGGCTCAGGAGCTCGGCCTATCAGGCTATGTTAAGAATGAGAAGGATGGATCCGTAACAGTCTTCGCTCAGGGGGATGAAGCAATATTGGAGAAATTCATTGAGATGCTGAAGTCTCCCCCGCCACCAGCATATGTCAAGTCCATCGATGTTAAGGAGGCTAAGCCGAGGCCAGCAATAAAATACTTCACGATAAGGCCGTCACCATTACATGAGGAGCTTCAGGAGGGCTTCGGAGCAATGCAGTCAATATTCATGGAATACTGGAGGGAATTCAGGGAGTTTGCGAGGAGAACCGATGAGAATTTCAAGATAATGATGGAGAAGTACGGCGAGATATCGGAAAAACTAACAACAATACTGGAAACATTAACAAGGGAATCAA
>JAKCEV010000062.1 GCA_023539495.1 Candidatus Wolframiiraptor allenii | reverse complement strand
TTATCGCATATCGCGATGGTAATCCTGGTGCTAAATGTCTTGTCAATTGGCTTGGCCCAGTAGATTACCACGGTCACGACGACCGTTATGACCTGTCCCCCATCAATGGTGACAGAAACATCGGTGGTACCTGGGACAATGGGTATCGCCGCAATAGCCCACGGCGGCTACAGGCTTGTCTACATCGAGGTGAAGCCAGATCAGGAATGTGTGATGGTTGTTAGGGGCGAGTCAGTCACGGAGGTCACAATCCTAAGGGCAATCATTCCGGGAATAACTATGACAAAACGATCACGATCTCGGGAGGCATCATGACAAAGATCATCACGATAGAGTCCACGGTAAGGGCCCATTGACGAAGACAGAGAAAGAGACCCCAACGCAGCCCACCAAGTTGCCTAGCACAACCACACCTACAGAGGGTCGAACCAACACGGCCGCTGCAGGACTTGAGACAGCCCCATTCATGTAATCATATCATATCAATAGTAATCGTGGCAATTATCATAGTGATTCGGCACGGTAGAACACACCGTAATCGCTCTCGCTAGAGAGCCTGAAACCTCTAATTTTCCCATATGCTATGCGAGGGGCAGGTTAGCTAATCTTCCATTATTCTTCTTAGCTCGCTAATAGTGGCATCGTACCCGGAGCTTGTTGTTATTCCTGCTAGGTATCCTGCTGCCGAGGCGGCGTCGAATCCATTGACCCCTCTTGCGAGGAGGGCTAGCGTCACGGCGATCAGGGTGTTTAAGCCTTGGTCATTAAGAGGCCTACCAACCCAGCTTAGCCTCCACTTAGAGTCCCCGAGCAGCAGATCCGAGCTTCTTCCCATGATGTAGACTATGTTCTCGAACTCTGAAGCCCTCCTAGAATAGGTCTCGTATTTCCTGCACAGCTCCATGTTCATGTTTATCCCGAGCCGGGATGCCTCATTCTCGTCGATTATCGAGATGAGCCTCGGGCTGAGCGCTACTCCAAGCACCATGGCCCAAGAGTAACCCCCCAGACCCTTGAGCAGATCTATCCTCCTGCCGGCATAAACCACACAACCCCCACGCGCTTCACCAGTTTTAGGCTCGGCCCCCAGCATGTTCATCAACCTTATCGCTTCGTCGGGCAGCGGCTCAAGCAGGACTATCTCCTCCAAATGATCCCTCATCATTCTCAGGGCTTGCCTGAGGTTCCCGGGCCCCATCACTATCTCCGCCTCCGGGGGTATTCCGATCGGCGCGATAATTAGCTCGCCACAGTGGTCCGCAGCCGCCGGCAGGCCTAGCTTCGGCCTATGAAACGTCACGGTTACGTCGGCGTGGACGCATACGTCCCCAACCTCACCGGTATCAGGGTTCAGGCCTGATGGTATATCTACCGCAACCTTCAGCGCTCTCGAGGAGTTTATGAGCTGTATCGCTGATCTCCAAGGCTCGGCAATTCGCCCCCTAACACCGGTACCGAATATCGCGTCAACAACAACCTCGGATTCCTCGATTACGTGCCTAATTCCCTCCAAGTCGTCCGTGCTCCGGGCAATGAAAAGCTTTATTGACTCCCGCATAGCCTTAACGGCTTCGAAGTTCGTCCTAGCCTCTGGGGTCCTGATTCTATCAGGGTCTCCAACAAGAACTACTGTGACATCTGCTCCGAGGCCTGCGAGATGCCTCGCGGCCGCGAAGCCGTCGCCTCCATTATTACCGGTCCCGCAGACTACCGTGATCCTCGTGCCAGCAACCCCCCCAAGCCACTGATAGACCACCCTCGCAACCCATGCGCCGGCATTCTCCATCAGCAGGATCCTCGGGATCCCAAGCCACTCCGCATTCTCATCAATAGCAGCCATCTCGGAGGATGATATCCCACCCCAGCCGTTCAACACTATCGCACCGAGATTATAGGGCTAGACGCACGATCTAAAGTTTATTGCTGCTGCAGCTGGCTTGATGACTGTGTTGTCGTAGTCTCCTCTGAGATCGTGAAGAACGCTATTATTGAGAATATTGTCGCGAGAAGGCCAACCACGAGGGCTATGAGCATGGGCCAGAGGATCGTGAAGAGTAGTGATAGGATCGCGCCATAGGAGGGGCCAAAGGGCGTTGATGGAAGCATGCTGGGGCCGGATGAGATTATCATGAATACTGTGAGCGGGATCGCGATAATTATTGCTATTGCTAGGATTATTCTCATCCATCCAGCGATCTTAAACCATCTGTTGTTGAAGATTTTCCCGGCCCTGAAGTGGGCGACTATATCTAGGATAAAGACCGTTATGGCGAGGCCGACCAACACAAGGCCAATTATAATCATACCTATAATCTGGGCGAAGAACCGGCCAAAGGCCTCACCCATCTTCCAAGGCGTGGTCATGGCCCTGGGCGCGATCGCCATTGTACCGGCAAATGCTACGGGGAGAAAGCTTAGGATCAGCCAGATGATGAGCGCTATAGCGAGGACATATGTTATAAGCATCAGCACCCCTAAGATCGTAAATATCCTCTCCCTCGTATCCTTGCCCATGAGTATCCAAGCAACCGCGACGAGGATCGAGGAGATGAAGCTGGCGTATGGGATGAAGCTAAGGATATACCCTATCCCACCCAGCCACTTATAGGATCTTACCATGCGCTCACAAACTGATATGTAGCATATATGTTTTCAGCTTCGGGATTTATTCCTCATGCCCGTGAATCTGAGCATGGATCCAAATATTGTCTTTAATGCTACCCGGAGCCCATTCTTCCTACCATCCTCTATCACCTTCTCCCAGTCCACTCTTAGTAGCAGCACGGTTATAGCCACCATGGCGATTATGGCTATTATCGTTACTAGGGGGCCATTGCCCTCCCCCAAGAAGAGCGTGGCAAGGTCGAAGTAGAATCTCCCGGCATATGCAACAATCCATGAAAGAACTATTTTACCGAGCATATTAGCGATCATGAACTTCGCTATGCTCAGCCCTGTAAGCCCGACGGGGATATAGACTATATCATCCGGAAGTGGTGTAAGCGCGAAAAGGAACACTACCAGTACCTCATATTTCGCGATAGCCCTACCGAGGGCCGCCGTCTTCCTTCTTCTCTCTTCGCTGAGGAGTCTTCTACCAAACCTGCCGAGGATATATGACGTAATCTTTCCCATGGAGCCCCCAACACCTGCAGCGATCCCGAGGAGAAGAGGATCCAAAGTCTTAGCCATTAAGACTATTGGTATCAGGTATGGGACTGGAAGGAATGGGACTAGGCTACCCATGAATGCTATGAGTAGTGCGCCAAGATAACCATGAGCCTGTACTATACGAAGAAGCTCGAAGACTGTTTGAAAAGCGTTCATCCCCGCATCGCCAGCTCCTAGCATGTTGTTCTCACGACGATTTTATCTTTCCTTTTAAGACCGTTTACCCGCAGCTTTTTGGATAGCCTTTATCATCTCATCCGGGATACCATGTTGCTTAATCCCACGGTGCATGGCTGAGAGATATTCCTTGGAGGGTTGGACAAATCCATCTCTTGGATTTGCGGCGACGTGGGTTATCGCTTTGACCTCGCCAACACCCTCAACTTCAATCGAGACCATCCTCCTACTAGCCCTTGATGGAACTCCCTCGAAAGCATCGAGCTTCGCGAGCTGATCATGCGTTATCTTATAGGCGACGCCGATTATCCTGGCATTCTCACTCTCTCTAAGATTCGCGACACCGCCCCTCCAAGCCGGAGAATAAGCATTAAAAACTATTTCGAAGCCCTTCAGAGTGGCACGCCTCGCATCAAGCCAGTCGCCAATACATTTTCTCATGAGAGACTTATCCATCGACCACCCATAAGCGAAGTACCATAGCTCAACCATCCATGAATATGCTGGCGAGGCATGATATATTTCTGCGGCTCCCCAGTGTTCTAGAACCTTATCCTAAGCAGCGCCTTATCCTAGCCGCGTCTATAAGCCTCCTCCTAGCTTCCTCATGCTCCTGCTCGAGCAGGGCGGCTAGGAAATCGTTTACAGCATTTTCATAGCGCCTTTGGGTCAGCGTCCTAGGGCCGGCCTTTAAGCCCAGCTTTTCTTCGACGGCGCTCAAGTCCATGATTATCTCCCCTATGGCGCTGCGCAGTTCTTCCATGTTCATGCCGATTAGCCCAGCCAGCTGATCACACATCTCAGCCAACATGTTGATATTACTCCATGAAAGAAATCCAGCCGCGACAGCTAAGTCATGCTCTAGGTTACGGTAATTCTTCCTCAGGGCGTCCCACTCCTCCTCGCTCAGGTCGAGGAGCGCCTTGAAGCCGATGAACTCTGGGGGTATCCCGAGGGTGTAGAGCGCGGCCGCAAATGGTATAGCCCTTGGAAGGGATACCCTCCCAACGCTGCGGCTATAGCCGAAGAGGCCTATGTGGAGCTTCCTAGCTCTCCTAGGTGGAACATACCTGGCCACATAGTTTATGAGAGGTGCGAGGGACTCGATCGTCCTCTGATATCCCCTAGCAAACTTGGCCAAGATCATCCTTAACAACTCCTCCTCATGTGGTTCAATGAGCTCTGGCTCACCGCATGGAAGCCTTTCATTCAGGATACGAATAGATTCTCTCACGATCTCAATGGGGTAATCATATTTCATGGCGGACTGTATCGTGACCGTATAAACGCCCCTATACTCATCTAGGAAATTGTGGATGTTATCCGGGCTCAGATGGCCCCTAAACGGCATGGTCCCGGCGCCGATTATCGGGTAGATCTCGACGCCCATATCCTCCTCGATCCTCCTCAGCCTCGATAACGCGAGCTTGCACAGTATCACGGCGCATGCAAGCCCATAATTTAAGGCGGGGTCGGATCGCGCTAGGAATACTCGGAGATACTCCGGCCTGACCATCGAGATATAGGGCTTGATTATGCGATCAATGTTGAGCATGCTCGCCATGTCCTCAATAAGGGGTATAACCTCGATGGATCTTGGCTTGAACTCGCCAACCCAATCCGAAACCCTAGCATCTCCGCATATCCTGATATCCCCGATTCCTGCTATAGCCTTTTCATAGAAGCCCCTAAGCTTCAGCAGATCCTCCGCGCATGTCGTCAGCGGTAGGATGACCTCGAAGAATGGCGTCACCTCCCTGCCATAAAAAGTGGAAGCGATATCATATGCAACCGGGATATTCACCAGCGACTCGAATAAAATCTTCCTCTCAACGGATTCTATGCTCGGGTTCGGGACGCGGTATGTTAGGAATATATCCTCGCCTATGACATATTCCTTAAAGAATTCACCATACTTGCTCAGCAGCTTCCTGATGACCCGTGTATCTACATCCTTTCCCTCAGCATCCCACATGACCTCCATGCATCCAAGCTGGCTATATGCGAAGTAGGCTTCATGAACCTCATCTTCGCCTTGGATAACCTCGCCGCTAACCCAGCTTGGCAACGAGACATTATCAGGGTGCTGAGTAGACATCGTTCGAGGAATCTTCCTAGAAACCATTCTTAAGCAGCTGGCTCCGGGAATAATATAAACGTTGAAAAAATGTTTGAGAGAAATCGGATTTGACGCGGTTTAACTGCGCATCAGTATCTCGACACCCGGCATCTTGCCCCCGGATAGGTAGTGTATTAGGGCCCCGCCAGCGAGGCTGACGTATGAAAAGTTCTCCACCTTAAGCCCAACGAGGCTTATCGCCGTCGATGAATCGCCTCCACCGATCAGTGTAAAGGCCTTTGAGCTTGCTAGAGCCCTATATATTTCCGCGGTCCCCTTCCTGAAGTTCTCGTGCTCGTATGCTCCCGCAGGCCCCTTGACTATTATGGCATCATCCTTGCCCGCTGACCTTATTATCTTCGCGTACATGGATGCAGTCTCACTGCCTATATCCATTATCGGGCCTGGGGCTGGCAGTTTCTCAACCCCTATCTCCTCGCGCCTTCCATCGTGTTCATAGGCTACGTCGACGGGCTTCTTCAACCGGTCTCCAAGCCTAGTCGCCAAGTCCCTTACCTTGCCTATAAGCGGTTCAAAGCCCTTCTTTCTGATATACGCCATGCTGGGCTCTCCGAGATCTTTTCCCTCAGCGACGAGAAAGAGCTGGCCGAGGATGCCGGCTGAGAGGAGCATCTTAATCTCCGGCCTACCCCTATTCAGAAGAGCCTCGATGACCTTTATGCAGTCATCGGGCTTGTTTCCTCCCATGAAGAGGATTATGCTGCTCCGCTTCTCAAGGATCTCGCTAAGGGCTTTGAGCTCCCTCTCCATGACCCTGCCAGCCACGACCGGTAGGACCGCAGCGAACCCGACTATCGAGGCATGCGCCCTATGAGCCGCTGAGAATGCATCGAGGACGAATAAGTCTGCGAGCTTAGACAATTTTGAGACCAGTACGCCCTTGGCATGCTCCTCGGGGGTCGCCTCCCTAGTCTCCTCATCAAGAACCCTGACATTCTCGAGGAGCAGTATCTCGCCGTTCTTTAAGCCCTTGATTGCCTGCTCCGCCGTCTCCCCAACAAGATCTGGAACATACTTCACCGGCTTGCCAACATGTTTTGAAAGGAGCT
>JAKCEV010000061.1 GCA_023539495.1 Candidatus Wolframiiraptor allenii | reverse complement strand
TCTCACGCGTTATCCCGCAGATTTTCACCCTAACCATCGCCTAGAGCCCCCTTAAGCTCTCTTATCTTTGCCGCAATGTTCCTAGACCGCATGATCGAGGTGCCAACTAGGAACTTGCTCACACCGACCTCTAAGAATTTTCTCATGTCAGATGCCGAGGTTATTCCGCTCTCAAGAACTATTCGCTCACAATCGCCGCCATGCGCCGCGATGATCTCATAAGCGCGGTCGAGGCTGAGGTCGAGCGTGTCGAGGTTCCTAGAATTCACTCCAAGGAGGTCCACATCGTAATGGAGCGATGCTTTGAAGTCCCCAATAGTGTAGGATTCAAGCAGGACCTCGAGCCCCATGCCATGGGCGAGCTCTATCGCATCCCTCAGCTCGAGCTCCGTGTAGCCCCTCGAGAAGGCCGGGAAAATTAGGAGTATTGCAGATGCGCCCGTCCTATGGGCGGCCTCTATCTGGGTCTCAGAAACTATGAAGTCTTTCATTAAGATTGGGAGGCTTGTGATCTCCGAGGCTTCCGCAAGGTATCTTATTGATCCGGAGAAGTTGTCAGGGTCTGTTAGGATCGAGAGAGCATCAGCCCCAGCATCCTCCATCTCCATTACGAGGCTTACCGGATCCTGTTCCTCCCTGATCCGACCCATGGATGGTGATCGGAGCTTCAGCTCGCATATCAACGAGATCCCCGGCTTACCCAAGGCCTTAAGCATGCTCGGCCTCCTCACCGCCGCCTTGCATTCATCCAAGCTATAATACCCCTCTGCAACCCTCCTCCTCGCTTGTGCACATGCTTTCTCGAGAAAGCTCATTCTACCACCCTCATCCACGACTCGAATTTATCTTGATCACCATCGGTCTCCTTCACGAGCCTCCTCAACAGCTCGATCGGCTTCCCCGATTCTATTACGCGCCAAGCCATCTCAGCGCCACCAGCCGGGTCATCAGCCAATCCGGCAATCATTAATGATAGCGATGAATTTGCGAGGAGGAGCCTCGTTAATGGATGGCTTCTTCCGAGAGCCCCTGTCAAGGCCTCCAAGGTTCTTCTGATACACATATTCCTGCTTTCCACGATTATCTCCTCAACTCTCGCCTTCTCGAGCCCGAAGCTCTCAGGGCTGAGTATCACCCGCCTAGCCTCCCCGTCCTTGATCCAGATCATCGTCGTCTCGGAGAATATTGATACCTCATCTATCCCGCCATCCCCATGAATTATCGCGGCCTCTTCTCTTCCAAGGATTCTGACCGCTTCAGCCATGCGCTCCACGAACTCGCGGGAGAAGACCCCAAGAACCTGAGCATTCACCGGTGCCGGGTTTGTTAAAGGGCCCAGCAAGTTGAAGACCGTCCTTATCCCGATCTCCCTCCTCACAGGCATAACATTCCTCATGGACTGATGATATCTCGGCGCGTAAATGAATCCGAAGCCCAGCGACTCGATGCACCTTGAAACCACCTCTGGCTCCAAGTCTATCCTCACGCCGACCTCCTCAAGGAAGTCCGCACTACCACAGTAGCCCGTGAACGATCTATTGCCGTGTTTTGCGACCCGGCATCCAGCAGCGGCGGCTACAAGCCCGGATGCTGTACTGACATTAATAGTCTTGACGGCGTCGCCGCCAGTTCCACATGTATCTATCAGTCTTCCTTTCATGGGGCCTACACGTATAGGCGTCGCAAACCTTCTCATGACCTCCGACATGGCGGCTATTATGGCTGGATCCTCGCCCCGTATGCGGAGGGCGATGAGGAAGGCGGCGGCCTGAGCATGTGTCGCCTCACCTTTCATCAGTTCTTCCATACATCTCGCCGCGAGCCCTGGCTCTATACTCCCACGTTCAACGAGCAGCCTTATCGCCTCGACTATTCTCATATCATGCCCCCCAAGAAGTTCCTGAGAATCCTGATTCCGCTGGTGGTTAGGATGGATTCTGGATGGAACTGCACGCCCACGATAGGTAAGCTTTTATGCCTGACCCCCATGATCTCGCCATCATCAAGTGATTTCGCAGATATCTCGAGGCAGTCGGGCAGGCTATTCTCATCGGCGACGAGCGAGTGATATCTACCGGCCACGAGTGGGTTCTCAATCCCCATGAATATCCCCTTTCCGTCATGACTCACGAGACTCGGCTTGCCGTGCACGACCCTCCTAGCCCTGACCACCCTTCCGCCGAACGCGTGGACTATCAATTGATGACCTAAACATACTCCCAGTATTGGTGTATAACGCGAGAATCTCATGATAACATCCTCGCAGATCCCAGTGTACTGTTTCTCGGATGGATGACCGGGGCCCGGCGAGATTATGATCCTATCAGGATCGATCTCCTCAATATCATTCAAGGTGATCCTGTTGCTTCGCGCGACTATAGCCTCAGCTCCCAGCCTGCCAACGTAGTCGGCGAGATTGTAGACGAATGAGTCGAAGTTGTCCAGAATTAGTACGCGCATCTTTCACCAGCCTCCTCTAATGCCCTCACGAGTGCCATCATCTTATGCTGGGTCTCCTTCCACTCTCGCTCGGGAATAGAGTCCCAGACGATGCCAGCGCCCGCCTGGATGTAGGCTAGGCATGATCTCCTGATCAAGGTCCTTATTGTGATAGCGAAGTCGCAGCAGCCGTTCAGCGAGAAGTATCCAACCGCCCCCGCGTATGGGCCCCTTCTAATAGGCTCGAGCTCCTCTATTATCTCCATTGCCCTAGGCTTCGGCGCCCCGGAGACAGTTCCAGCCGGGAAGACAGCCTTGAAGGCATCATACATCGTGGCCCCATCTCTCAGCCTTGCCTCAACCCTTGAGACTAGGTGCTTGACGTGGCTATACTTGACCAGCGTCATGAACTCCTTCACCTCTACTGATCCGGGCTCTGCTATCTTGGCAAGATCATTTCTTGCGAGATCAACGAGCATAACGTGCTCCGCCCTCTCCTTCTCGTCGGAGAGGAGCTCGCGATCAGACTCCTCCTCAAGCCCTAGGTCCTTCATTCTCGGCCTAGTCCCGGCTATTGGAAACGTCTCAACCCTGACACCCTCAACCCTGACCAGCATCTCGGGGCTTGCTCCAACAATCTCGTCATCCCCGAGCCTGAGATAATACATGTAAGGTGATGGATTAAGATCGCGAAGCCTGATATAGAATGGAAGTAGGTCTCCCTCGACCTCGAATTCGAGCCTCCTTGAGAGAACTACTTGGAAGATGTCGCCACGCTCAATATACCTCTTTCCAGCCTCCACGATATCCATGAACTCACCCATGCTCATGTTACTCTTCGGGCTTGTGTATCTGGGGCCGTGATTGTCAGGCAGTGGCCCAACATCTCTCAGAATTCTTTTGACCTCGTCTAGCCTGCCATCCCCCGCGCATGAATAGTAGTATACCCGCCTCCCATGATCATAGATTAGCGCATCCTCAAATAGGCCGAACTTCATGAGTGGGAAGATACTGCCCGGTTTCTCGCATAGCCGGATATCCTCCCAGAGGAATGAGGATTCATAGGAGACATAGCCTACAAGGCCGCCGATAAACCTAGGTGAGGAGGAGGCGCTCGCGATCGGCGAGACTATGCCTCTTAGCAGATCCAGTGGATCGCCATCCACCTCACCGACAGAGCCATGCTCATGGATCCTCGAGAACCCTTCATAACACTCGATGATAAGCCTAGGGTCGAAACCGATGAAGCTGTATTCTGCGAGCCTCTTGGGGCCCGTTAGAGATTCTAGAAGAAAGGCATCCCTCCAAGCAGCTCTTATGGCCCCGAAAACTTGAAGAGGGGTGAGCCCCAGATCGAGTCTTATAAGCTTAAGCTGCCTCTCAGCATGATATTTAGAGCCAAAGACAGCCACCGTTCATGCAAAATAGGCATTAGTGCACAAATATAAACTTTAACGCCCCAAAAGATGCATACATCCCGCAAAGTATAATGGCGCCAGCACTAGGGATAAGATAAAAAGGCTAAACCAAGCGCATGCATATTATTGCGCAATGTTGGATGGCGGGGGTAGGCGGAGTAATCTTCAGGAAGCCCTCAGAGCAATTATCGAGACGGCCTGGGGAGAAGTTGCTTCAGGGCTCTGGGCTTTTATCTTAAGAAGGCTTTGGGCGAGGATCCCGTCACGGCATTCCTGAAAAGGACTAGAGGTTGAAGCCTCCCCGATTTATTGGTGGGTTTACCTCCTCTATGACCTCATCGACCTCCTCAACCGATCCATATCGCCTCAAGTTAAGCTGCATCCTCCCCTTGAAGAGCTTGATGAAACCGTTTGTTACCTTAATGGTCGAGCCCTCCCTAACCTCGTCTATCCTGTCATCCCAGAGGATCAGGTTTATTGCTCCTGTCTCATCAGCTATAAGGGCCTCGCTAAGCCTATGTTCCTTCTGATTTGTTTCAAGCTGTTTTAAGCATAATAAGAAAGTAGGGGGTTAAGGTCTTAGCGGTATTGGATTATATGTTTCATGGTGGTTGTAGGAAGGTTTCCAGGGTTCTGAGCATGGCT
This sequence comes from Candidatus Wolframiiraptor allenii, assembly GCA_023539495.1. Lineage (GTDB taxonomy): Archaea > Thermoproteota > Nitrososphaeria_A > Caldarchaeales > Wolframiiraptoraceae > Wolframiiraptor > Wolframiiraptor allenii. The sequence continues at coordinate 2,183 of JAKCEV010000061.1, read as the reverse complement.
TTGGAGCCTATAAGCAGGTCAGCGGTACACTACCTTGCAAGAGGCATCTTATGGTAGGAGCAGTCTAAACGCCCTAGCATTCCTCAAGAAAGCATTGAGGGTGTGTATTAACAAGCCGTTGGTCATAGTTGATAGGGGTCCATGATATAGGTGGGCATTGGAGAGGCTTGGGCTAGAGTATAGGCGTGAGAGGCTCGGTATGAGGAACAGGGTTGAGAAACTCTTCAGGTACCTAAAGGAGAGGACAATAGTATTCCACCATAAGATGAGCGTGAGAGACCATGTACATAGAATAACAAACCTCAAAATATTCCTAAACCTATTCACACTATATTATCAGGCCGCGAGGACTGGGAGGTGAGCGAAAATGCTTATCTGGACACTATTGAGCCTGCCATCAAGGTCTTTTTAACCCATTCTATGAAGACCGCTAACACTAATTCGCTAACATCCTTATCCTGCCTTCACCTCCCCCTTCTACATGTATCCCGCACCATCAATAATGGGCCTTCGATTCTATGGCATGTCGCCTCGGCGGCCTTCAGCTTGAATAGCATGGCGTCCCATAGCTCCTCCCAGACGTCCCCGAGATATTCGATCAACCGATCCCAGCCCATTATTCTGATTATGTCGCATCTTGTTACGCGCCTGTTGCCTCCTCTCACGCCCCTCACCACGAAATACTTGACCCCATCCCCCTCCCTGAAAGGTATTACGAATATCTGCTCCGAGGCCCCTCTATTGTCATGGAATCCTATTTTTAGCCGGCTACCCGGCATCCCAACATCATCATGATGATCTTCCATTTTCAGGCGGGTCCCCAAGGAATAAGGGCAGGCATGTATTAGGATGGTATTATGGGGGCATGGCTGGTTGCGTGGATGCCCTCGAGGAGGCGGGCATTATTGGGGGTTTTAGATTACGTGGACTCGACGCTTGCCGTTGTTAAGAGGTATGGGCCGCCGCCGGTCATCGCTAGGACGCTCGTATACGATGACCTCAGGATGCTCGACGACTTCGCCAGGGAATACCGCGGATATGTTGGGAAGGTAGTGGACCATGTTTGCGAAGAGCTGAGAAGCCTACTCTACGAGACCTTCGAGGAGGGTGAAGACTCCGGGGGTGAGCGGTGATGCCCATGGAGGAGATAAAGCTCGCAGCAAGCTTCAAGATAGATCTCGCTGACGTTGATGAGGCGACGATCTCCGAAATATACCACCTGTTCACGGAGTATCAGGGGATTGTGAACGAGCTTATCGAGCATGCTCACGCGCATAAGGTCACCAGCTTCATCAGCCTGTATCATGCGAAGTGTCGCGAGCTGCGGCAGAGGCATCCAACGTTGCCATCGCATTATATTGTTACTGCATGCAGGTATGCCGCCAGCATCTATGAATCCTTCATAGAGCTGAAGAAGATGGGGATGTGCGAGAAGGAGAAGCCGATATTCAAGGGGCGGACAATATGGCTGGATGGCCATCTATTCAAGCTCGATACCGAAAACTGGAGGGCTTCAATAGCGGTCCATGGAAGGAGATGGGTTGTATTGAGGCTGCTTCACGGGAAATATCACGATAAGTTCAAGGACATGAAGCCGGGTGAGGCGCGGCTGGTGCTGAGGGATGATGGCAGCCTTTACCTGAATGTTGTCTTTCGCCAGACCATTGTATTGCCGGAGATAAACACGGATGTCAAGGTTATCGCCGTTGATGTTAATGAGAACGCCATCGTCTACGGCAACGATGACTTCATCGAAAGGTTTGAGACTAACGAGGGCATTATTCGAACCCGCTATTTTCTTAAGCGCCGACGAATTCAGTCAAAGATTCGTAGCAGAGGGCTACGGGCGAGATTGCTGGAGAAGTATAGGAGCCGTGAATGGCGGAGGATCAAGGAAATCTATCACAAGGCCGTCAAGAGGATAATTGATAAGGCTAAGGAAGCCGACGTGAAAATAATTATCATGGAAGACCTTAAGCACCTTAATAGGAAGAATACAGGTTCCAAGGAGTTGAATGGAAGACTACACCGCTGGTCATACAGTAGGTTCCAAAAAATCTTAGAATATCAAGCAAAACTCTGCGGATTACATGTAAAGTACATAAATCCCAGAGGCACTTCAAAGACATGTCCTATATGCGGAGATGAGCTAGAGGAGAGCTCGAATGGGCGCAGATTAAGGA
>JAKCEV010000060.1 GCA_023539495.1 Candidatus Wolframiiraptor allenii | reverse complement strand
AGAATGAAAGGAGAGGGTTATTCAAATGCATGCGGCTGAACTCTCAGAAAGAGAGAATGTAGCCCAAACCTCCCCCACCTTAAGTAGGGAGGTCATGGCAGACTTATCCCAAGTTTTTCTTCATTTGCTTGGTCCTCATCGCAGCATTGATGTCTACGGATTTTCCGGTTTAGGGCCTCGGTTATGAATGATTGAAGCCTCAGCCTGCATTCCCTTAGTTTACTTTCGACCCTCTTCCTAGCTCTAGTATTCCAGTAGTCCTTCGCCTTAATTTCCTCAAACCATTTCTCAAGTGATTCCAGAGCGTTTTCAAGCTCCTCCGCCTCCTCTTCCGAGACATTCCCCTTCTCGATATTCTCCCTTATTTCGCGCAAAAACTCCTCGCATTCCTCCAATAGTTCTAGGTACTCTCTATTCCTGCTCTCCCTGAATATCTCAAACAGCTCTTTAGCATACTTTCTTTTCAATGGTTTCGAAATCATGATTATCGCCTTATTGATCTCCGAGTCAAGTAGTATCTCCTCGACATCTCTCTCAACTTCCTTCCTGTATGGGATTAGGCAGAGTGAGAGGTTCGGGTAGATTCCTCCCAAGTTCCTCAATTTTCTCCAAAGCTTAACCCTGATCCTAGATGGAGAGTTTGAGGAATCATAGAGGACTATCAAGAATTTCTCAGGCATGATGTCACTAATCAGCCTGATGCTAATAAGCGTATGCCCCGCGGCAGAATACTTAAATGTAACAATTGTTACATCGAGACGCAAGGCGAGAAGAAAGAATGATGTCGGCGATAAGCTTCCAGAAAACCGCCAGCTATATCCTGAGTAGGAGGGGGAAGGATGGGGGCTATCTCTACTATCAGTATCAGGGCATCTTCGACTCCAGCGCCGAGGACACGTATTATGCCGTGAAATCGCTCAAGCTTTTAGGAATCGAGCCGCCTAAACCCGAGGAGACGGTTGATTTTCTTAAAAGCCTTCAGAGAGAAGATGGTAGCTATTCAAGCCTCCAAACAGCTTATTTTGCTATAAAAGCCCTGAAGGAGCTCGGCAGCAAGCCGAGAAAACTGGAAGGGGCAATTGATTATCTGAAATCCCAGCTTGAGAAGAATCTGAACATGATCTCGTGTGCAGAGGATTACGCGAGCTCTCTCAGAAGCATGGAGCCTCTTATTGAGAACGGTGTTCTCAGGTCTTGGGATTTAACTGATAGGCTCTATATTATTGAGGTCTCCTCGAGCTTGTCCAACATATCCATGATTGTCGAGGCGTTAAACATCTTGGGGTGCAATATCGGTAATGGGAGGCGACAGAAGGCAATTGATGCTATTCTCGCGTACATGCAGGATGATGGCGGGTTCGGTGCATCATATTCCCTAATTGATGAGACTTTCCGCGCGTTAAATGCCCTACATAATTTGGGGCATGATGTGGTGAATCTGAAGAAGACCGTTGAATGGCTTAGAAGATGTGAGGATGAGTATGGGGGCTTTAAGCCCAATCCAGCCGTCAAGCATTCCTATCTAATCTCCGATCTGTATTACGGCCTTGAGGCCATGAACCTCTTGGGATTATCCCCCAGATTTATGAGAGCTCACGTCGAGTTCATCCTAAAGTGTTATAATGATAATGGGGGCTTTCGGGAGTCAATACATATAGGCTTATCCACGCTTGAGGCAACATTTTATGCGCTCTCATCGCTTGCTATGCTCGGGGAGTTAAGGGTGTAGAGCATGAAGGGGGATAGGGAGAAGGATGTTGTTTACGTCTCCCTGAAAAGCGCGTTGATGGAGGAAGGATGCCCTATATGCCTACTCGTGTCCAAGAGGAGGGATCAGTGGATTGAAACTCTGTTTTACGAGCTTATTACTAGCAGCGAGACTAGGAAGAAGCTAAGGGAGAGGGGCTTCTGCACGCATCATCTCTGGTATATCTTAGAATATCTCGAGGAGAACTTGGGGATAGATGGGTTAGGCATATCCATAATCCTGCATGACCTATTGTCAACAAGCATCGAGCTGCTTGAGGGTATGAGTGTTCCCGAGAAACGATCTGAGTGCCTATTATGCTCAATCATCGAGGAGTATGAGAGAGATTATCTGAATTCTTTGGCCGAGTGGATTACGACTCAGGAGTTCATGAAGCTCTTTAGCGAGGGGGATTCTGTATTCTGTTTACCTCACTTAGCAGCACTCTTAAGGGAGATTGACGGCAAGCATAAGCTAGCCATACTGAAGATCCAATTGGAGAAGATGAAGGGTATACTTGAAAGGCTGGAACTTTTCATCAACAAGTCAGATTACAGGTATCTAGGTGATCTGAAAGGGGAGGAGGCTAAGGCGCGGTATCTCGCTTCACAGGTGCTCGGGGGAATGGATCTATGATGCTGTTCAACATTTTTGCGACTCTTTCTCGAATTATGAGACGACACTAATGATTTATACAACCCCTCTTGTCTGGGTATCTCGTGAAGGAGATTTTAGAGCATGTTAGGATGATTTCTTGGGAGCTTCTGGACGATGTTGTTGAGGCGATTATCGAGATCCTGAGAATCCCGGCCATAAGTCCCTCGGCTGGCGGCCGTGGCGAGCTTAAGAGAGCTGAGAGGCTCCAATCCATTTTATCAGGATTTGGGATCGAGCGGGTGAGGAGGGTAGATGTTCCCGATGAGAGGGCTGAGGGCGGCATTAGGCCAAATATTATCGCGATCTTAGAGGGCGAGGACCCCAGTAAGACCCTCTGGCTGGTAGCTCACATGGATACCGTGCCGGAAGGAGATATGAGGCTTTGGGAAACGGATCCATTTGAGCCCGTAATCAGGGATGGAAGGATATATGCGCGAGGCGCGGAGGATAATGGCCAAGCGATTGCCTCGATGCTCCTGGTCGCAAGAATACTCATGGAGTTGGGCTTAAGGCCGAGGGTTAATCTGGGGCTGGTCTTTGTCTCCGACGAGGAGGCTGGCAACAAGTACGGCTTAGAACAGCTTGTCAGGATGGAGATATTCAGGAAGGGCGATGAGGCGGTTGTTCTAGATTATGGCTCCCCAGATGGCTCGGAGATGGAGATCGCGGAGAAGCATATGCTCTGGCTCAAGTTCACGGTGCGCGGCGTCCAAGCCCATGCGGCATTCCCACATCACGGGATAAATGCTCACAGGATTGGGGCGCGGCTCCTCCTAACCCTTGATGAAGTATTGCATGAAAGGTTCCACGAGCATGATGAGCTATATATTCCGCCCACCTCCACCTTCGAGCCGACCAAAAAGGAGCAAAACGTGGAGAACGTGAATACTATCCCCGGCATTGACGTCTTCTACTTTGACTGCAGGATTCTACCAAAATACTCCCTAGATGATGTTTTATCCACCATCAGGGAGGTTTGCGGGAGATTCGAGTCCATTTATGGTGTGAGAATCGAAGTTAAGGAGGTCTTTAGGTGGGATTCTCCTCCGCCCACGCCGCCGAGCGCGAACATTGTCAAAAAGCTCTTGGAGGCCCTTAAGATCTCTCGGGGTGTGGATGCCAAGCTCATCGGCATCGGGGGCGGGACATGCGCGGCCCTCCTAAGGGCTCAAGGCATCTCAGCCGTTGTCTGGTCCACTCTAGATGGTATGGCCCATAAGCCAAACGAGTACTGCAAGATAGAAAATATTCGAAAGGATGCTGAAACACTCGCGATCCTCTCGCTCATCATCTAGCTTGACTTCCTGCCGCCCTTCCAGATCGGCGGATATGTTCCCCTCTCCATTATCACGCGCTCCGTGTCCACGGCTATACCATGGTCTCTCTCGAGCATCTCCTCAGCATCCATTAGGCTTCTCCCGATGGCGACGAGCTCGCCTTTAAGCGTCAAGATTGCAACCGGCGCATTCCTCCTAACGGTATTCTCGACCTTGGCAACGCCAACAACCGCGAGATTCGCTCCATGGCATATCGCGTCAACAGCGGTATCAAGTATGAAGACTTTGGGCATATACTCCACGGCCTCCTCGACAGGCCTCAGGATCGTCCTTAAGCGTGCCTCGTCCCCGCTTTCCCTATAATCCATCAGCGCCGCGTAGAGATCAAGTAGCGTGTAGGCCTTCTCCTCGATGAATGGGCCGGCCCTAGTCCTCCGAAGCTCCTGCATATGGGCGCCGCATCTCAGGTATAAGCCAATATCCCTGCATAGTCTCCGGATATATGTCCCGCCCGAACAGGCGACCTTCATTAACACGTTTCTTCCAATCCTCTCGATGAGCTCTATCCTATAGATTGTCCTAGTCCTAATCCTCCGCGCGACACTCGACCTCACAGGCGGGACCTGATATATCTCGCCTGTGAAGAATCTTAGCGCTTTCTTGAGATCATCATCCGAAACATCGCCATGGAGCCTCATGAGGCAAACATACTCCTTCCCACCGCTCATAACCGCCCCAGCGCATTTAGTCGCTTCATCAACCAATATCGGGAGAACGCCAGAGACCGCCGGGTCAAGTGTTCCACCATGGCCAGCCTGCCTAGCACTGAGAAGTTCCTTCACAGTAAATGCTACCTCATGACTCGTCGGTCCACGAGGCTTATCCACGTTAACTATACAGGCCCTAAGAAGTTTCTCAAGAGGCCTCTTATATGGCGGGCACCCATAGCTTGGATCACTCTCAGCATCAACCCTAACCAGTATTTCACGTTCAATCTCCCAAGGAGGTTTGGCGGCCTCAAAGATCATCTATTAAGAGCTATCACCTTGGCTCAAAAAGGCTTCGCCTAGGCCAATGCCTCCAGCTCCACCTTGACCTTAGACTTCATGTACTCTGTTAGGCCGGCCGCCTCCAAAGCCTTCATCACCTCCTCGTCACTGGCGCCCTTCTTGATATCTATCTTATGGGGCGTGAATGCTAAATGCTTCACGTTAGCTCTCCTCCGCCGGACGCCCGTCAACTCCTTCGGCCCGGTCACAAGCACGAAATTCTTATCGATCACGTCGACTATCACGCACCTCTTCCCCGCCTCCCTGCCCGAGACCTTCACAGCTATCCGGCCTATCTCCTCGATCATACTCGCTCTAAACCAGGCTAAAAATCACTATTTATGAATTGCCAAAAAGCCTTAGAAAGAAGACTATAAAGGCATTTTCCTAGCCCTCTTCCGATAATCCCTATCTAATTACTATGTGGATAGCATGTATATTGCCGCTATTGCAAGCACGATCCCCACGATCCTCTTAAGTGTGACCGCATCGCCCAAGAAAGCTATGCTGAGGAAAACTGTTAATGCTAGGCTTAACCTAGCTATCGGCACAACTGTTGTCGCCTCACCGGTTCTTAATCCGTAAAGCATCGCTACCATGGCGACGCATATCAGGATGCCTGAGAGAGATGCGTAGATGACCGTATCTTGATTCAAGGATATTTTCCATCCCTCCAGAAAATATCCTAGAAGGATTATTGTTGCAAATGTTGCCAAGACCTCTACGGTGTAATAGCTGACTGGCGATGGGCTTAAAGAGACGCCCTTTTTCCTAAAGAAGTCACAAAGACCTATGCAGATAAAGGCAGCCAAGGCAAATAATATCTCCGTCTTAGGGATTTGAGACATGTTCATCGCTTTGGAGCCTCGTGGTTTATAAATTTGCCCACCAGCGGTTCACAGTTCATAATGCTCAGCGATACCACTACTTCCTAAGCTTTGCTAGGCTGAGTATCTGCTCGGGCTTCAGCGCCGAGACGCCAGTATATGCTCCGACAACCTCTATCAGGACTATCCAATCAGGGTTCTTCAAATCAACACGCCTATCGACATTCTTCGCGGCCGCCTCGATTATCTCGGAGCTCGAGAGCGATGTATGCCTCTTCTCAATGGTTATCCTGAAACTCTGACCTTCAGGGATCTTTGATGCAACCCTCTTAACAGCCTCGGCTATCATCTCGAGACTCGACTCAACCACTTCTTCTATCGGTATCATCCTCATCAAACTTCCAACTCTCCAAGGCTCCTCCTCCGCGATTACTCTAACCCTCTCGATAACCTCGAATGGATCGAGGCTTGTCCTCGCCGTCAATAAGCCTGAGATGCTAGTCATCGAGACTTGAGGCTCACTATCGCCGAGAAATCTTAGCAGATCCTCGAGCTCTATCGCCGCGAGATTTTCCATGCCCCTAGCGGTCGTAACTATGAGATTAAACCTCCTTACCACGATAAGGAAAGGCCCATCTCAACATATAAAGATGCGATTAAGGTTTGTCCTTGCCGTCAATAATCCTACTCCTCCTCTTCCCCTCAGCCCCCCACGATCATCAGCCCTCGTTATCCTCGTGATAACATCCTCCACGCTCCCCGCCTTGGCCTTCCCGAGCTCGACACCCTCGAACTAGAACCTCCTCCCATTATTCATTATTTGGAAGACTCATTTGACGCTGGTGACGTATATGTTCGCCTGCTCATCCGTGAGGCAGTATCCCTTGATCCTCTTATGATAATCGCCCCGTCCCCCCTCCGCAAGACCCCTCTCCACCTCCCAGCCCTCCCTAACGGCCAGCCTCGAAAATGGAGGAAAAAGGGAAGAAGGAATGGGTTATTTCAAGATATACGAGGATGGAAGAGGTTACTCAACGCTGAGACCTCATTACAGCACGCAACATTTTAATGACACCAAAATAATACCTCAAATGACGCCGATAACCCCAAGCCCCGGGAGGGGTAGGGGTAATGGCCGGAGACCCGGCCAAGGGCT
>JAKCEV010000059.1 GCA_023539495.1 Candidatus Wolframiiraptor allenii | reverse complement strand
GATTTATTCAGTTCTCCAGCATATGAGGTTGAAGGTTAGGGCTCCTGCGACCTCTGCGAACTTGGGTCCCGGTTTCGATGTTTTTGGGCTTGCATTAATGGAGCCTTATGATGTCGTAGAAGCTGAGAGGATTCCGGATAAACGTGTTGAGATTGAGGTGCTGGAAGGTTATCATGTTCCAGCTAGGCCCGAGGAGAATACTGGGGGCTATGTTGTCTTAGGGATGATGGAGGAGTTCGGGCTCTCGGAGGGCGTGAGGTTAAAGGTCTGGAAGGGGATAAAGCCGGGGAGCGGGCTCGGGAGCTCGGCAGCGACGGCGGCTGCAGCGGCATATCTCGTCAACAAGCTCTTCGGCTTGAGATTGAGCAGGGAGGAGCTTGTAAAGTATGCTGCACTGGGTGAGCTTGTATCGGCGGGCGTCCCACATTTAGACAACGTTGCTCCAGCAATATATGGTGGATTTACCATTGTTTCTCAGGAACCTAGGCTGAGGATATATCATGTTGACCCTCCGCCGGATCTCGGCGTGGTCGTGGTGCTTCCCGACGTGGAGAAGGGGTCTACGAGGAGGGCAAGAGAGGTTGTTCCTAAGGAGGTTTCCCTCACATCGCTTGTGCGTAACGTTGCCAGCGCATCCATCTTGGTCGCCGGGATGGCATTGAAGAACATTAATATGGTGAAGGAGGGGATGAATGACGTGATCGTCGAGCCAGCGAGGGCGAGGGCAGGGATAATACCTGAGTACGAGGGGGTTAAGAGGTTGGGGGGAGAGCTCGGTGCCGGGATAGCTGTAAGCGGTGCCGGCCCTGCGGTGATCTGCGTGATCGAGAAGGAGCGCAGAAAGCTGGCAGCCGATGCCTTGGAGAGATTCTACATATCACGCGGCTATAAAGTCCAAGTTTATATCACCGAACCAGGGCCGGGCGTTATGGAGATCGAGTAGCTTAGGGTGCATCACTATGCCGAAATACCGGCTTCGCTGTATCGGGTGTGGTGCCGAGTATTCGGGATCTGCTAGGCTATACTCGTGCCCCGCGTGCGGCGACCTGCTAGACGTGGTCTATGAGCTGGATGATGAGGTCTTCAAGATACCATGGCTGAGGAATTTTGAATCGAGACCTCTCGGGGTTTGGAGGTACAGGGAGCTTCTTCCTGTGGAGGATCTCCGGCGCGTGGTCTCGATGAATGAGGGTGGGACGAGGCTGATAAGATGCAGGAACTTGGAGCGGGAGCTCGGCATCAAGGAGGTCTACGTGAAGTATGAGGGCGATAACCCGACCGGGTCCTTCAAGGATAGGGGGATGACCGTTGGCGTGACGAAGGCTGTTGAGGCCGGCGCTGAGATGACGATTTGCGCCTCGACCGGGAATACTAGTAGCAGCCTTGCGGCCTACTCGGCTCGCGCGGGCCTTGGATGCGCAGTGCTGGTCCCCTCAAAGAAGATCGCTCTCGGGAAGCTCAGCCAAGCACTGATCCACGGCGCCAAGGTTTTAGCGGTTAGGGGGAATTTCGACGACTGCTTGCGAATAGTCAGGGAGCTGAGCAGGGATCCGAGATTTTATCTTCTGAACTCGATAAACCCATTTAGGCTTGAGGGGCAGAAGACGGCGGCCTACGAGATCTATGAGCAGCTCGGCGGAGATATCCCAGATTACCTGATGATACCCATCGGGAATGCGGGCAATATCGTCGCTTATTGGAAGGGCTTTAGAGACCTGAAGAGCCTAGGCATGGTTGATGAACTTCCAAGGCTTATGGGTGTTCAGGCTGAGGGTGCATGCCCGATCTACAGGGCCTTCGTGGAGGGTGCTAACGAGATAAAGCCCATCGAGAATGTTGAAACCATTGCGACGGCTATCAGGATAGGTAACCCCGTGAACTGGAAGAGGGCTCTAAGGGCTGTGAAGGAGACTGGGGGACTGGTTGAGGCGGTATCAGATGAGGAGATTCTCGCTGCTCAGAGGATCCTAGCCTCGAGGGAGGGGATATTCGCCGAGCCCGCTGGGGCTTCTCCAATAGCCCTTCTCATTAGGGCTGCGAGGAGAGGCTTGATAGAGCATGATAGCAGGGTGGTCTGCATAGTCACGGGACATGGGTTGAAAGATCCTGACATAGTCTTGAAAAGTTCTGGGAATTTAATCGAGGTGGATGCTGAGATAGACTCGATCCTAAGAGCCTTAGAGATGAGAGATGACTATGCGGCTGATAATTCTCATTAGATCTCAGCCGCTATCCTGGACAATAATTCCTCGGCATATGGATATTTTTGCATGTTCTCCTTCATTACAACGAGTTTTCTCTCAATTATGTCTAGTGCTACTCTCGCTGCTAGGGCTGGCGTCCACCCCTCCCCAATACCCACCACATGAGCTTTATCCGTGTTGAGCCTGGCCCTGCAGTGGATCATGTGGGTCTCGCCATGCTTCTCCTTATGCTCCTTGAAGTGGAGCATGAGGTAGCCAACCCCAACGCTTTCTCCAAGCCTTCTGAGAAACCTCTCAACAACCTCCATTACCTGTTCCTTATCCGATTCCGAGAGGTTGTTGACCTTAAAGCTTAGCTGGACGCTTATCGCCCGCCTCTCCCCCTCTGCGAGGGCGGCAATGGGCGCAAGTATATCCGTTCTCGTCAATATGCCGACGGGTCTTCCATCATGAACCACTATGAGGCAAGATACATCGGCCTCAAGCATCCTCCTCATAGCAGTGCTTAAAGGCTCATCAGGCCTTGCAACGATAACATCGGTGGTCATGATGTCCTTGACTTGATGGCTTAAAGTCCTGAGCTTTTCGCCGGCATATTCTCCGCGTGTCACCCTTTGCCTAGGCTGTATAACCTTAATTATTATGTCGTGTATTGTAACCACGCCCACGAGCTTGCCGCCATCAACGACGGGGAGCCTTGAGATACCATGCTCTCTCATCAACGCTATCGCCTGGCCGACGGTATCTCTCGGGCCGATGGAGACTAGTTCCCTGCTCATCACATCCCCAACCCTTATCTTGGAGAAGAATTCATCACCCATCGCTTGGACGACATCCTCGACCGCGATGACGCCGATGATCTTGCCATCCTCCTCTACTGGCAGGGCGAGCACGTGGTTTTCGAGCATTAGGCGAGCGGCCTCAGCCACGGAGGCGCTGGAGCTTATTCTGGGAATCCTAGCTGCAACAGTCTTGGCCTTCATGGCATCCGGATTATATGTCGCCCGCATGATCATCCTCTCCGTTATCGCCCCCAAGATTCTACCATTCTCAAGCTTATCCACCACGATCACAAGGGGGGCGTTATGCTCCCTCATGATGCCTATCGCCCTGCTAACAGGATCATTTCCCTCAACAAGGTATACCTCCCTCCTCATAACATCCTTGACAAGAGGGATCCCGGCGCTCATGTCTGGAGAAATAATGTCCACGGCGACATTTATTCATGGCCATTCCATGGGGGAAGGGTTTTAGCCCCAAGCCCACCTAGATTAACTTGGCTGGATTGAGGCTCGAGGAGGCGGCTGAGAAGCTCAGGGAGGGGATTAGAAGCGGATCGCTCGTGGTCTTAGTGGGGCTCATGGAGGTCTCCTATGAGGGCAGGGCATCGTCAAGCCTAGGCGAGGGCGACCGCCTCCTGATAATCAAGCAGGATGGAAGCGTTCTAGTCCACAGGCCAACGGGTTATGAGCCTGTAAACTGGCAGCCTCCTGGATCCATGATAGATGTGGCCGTGAGGGGTAATGAGCTGATCATAGAGGCAAGGCGGCTGAGCCCGGAGGAGATCCTCAGGATCACGGTGAAGAATGTGTACAGCTTGGAGGCATATAGGCTCGAGGACTCGGCAGAGTTCGCGATGTATGCGACGGAGGAGGAGATGAAGAGGGCAATAATTCTCGAACCATCGCTTATCGAGGAGGGCTTCAAGCCCATCGAGGATGAGAGGAGGGCCGGGCGCGCTGGCTTCGTGGATATCTTCGGGGTGGATTCCTCGGGAAACATCGTCGTGATCGAGATAAAGCGAAGGAACGCGACCTCAGAGGATGTGAAGCAGCTAGTCTCCTACGTCAGGGAAATCGAGAAGGAGCTTGGGAGGAGGCCGAGGATGATCCTCGTCGCGCCTGGCGTCCAGAGATCAGCGTCGAAAATGCTGGCGGCTCACGGGGTCGAGTTCAGGTGCCTCAGCCCGAAGAAGTGTCATGAGGTCCTCAGGCGCGGGAGGGGCTTAGACAGGTTCCTCAGCTAGAAAGGGATCATTTAGATCCTCAAAATAGCATTACTTTCTGTTCCAATACGAGCTTCTCGACCTCCCTGATCTCCTTCATTTGCTCCTTAGCTATCTCAGCAGCCTCATAGGCGAATGCCCTCTCATCTATGTTCTCGAGCGACGTGTACTGTATCGAGATTACGAGTGGCCTGTTTATTGGTCTGCCTATCTGGCTGAGTATCCTAACATAGACCTCATCAACCTTGCCCGTTTCCTCGTGTATCCTCTCGGCGATGCTTCTCGCGACCAAGTTATAGAGCTTCCCAACATGGGATCTAACATTCTTGCCGGCTGTCGCCTCGAGAGACATCTGCCTATTGGGCGTGATAAGGCCATTCGCCCTATTACCCCTTCCCGTATTCCCGTCATCACCGCTCTCGGCTGATGTCCCGGTAACCGTGAGATAAAATATCCCCTCATCCGGCCTATCAGCGGCGTTCACATAAACCTCCACGCCCTCATGCTTCTCCTCCCTCAAGGTCTCGTCAGCTATCCTTAGAACCTCCTCGCGGATTTCCTCCTTCACGGCCTCATAGTGCCCCGGGTCAGGCGTGAGGGGCGCCAGAATGCTATCAGCAACAGTGATCAGATATCTCTTACCGACCCTTAGCCCCATCACCTTACAATCCTCGCCGCTCTCCGGGACCCTGCCCTTAAATCCCCGTGAGTTTATCCTCCTCTCAACCTCGTAAACAAGTTTCTCAAGCGGCGTCAGGGGGGCATATCCAACGCCATAGGACGTGTCATTAGCCCTTGGAACCTCATCCGAACTATCCACAGTCCTCCTTAGATCCGCGCTACCCATCCTCACCTTAACATCGATCCTGACATGCTCCTCGGGATCTAGGAACCTGAAATTCTCCTTGATAAAATGTTTAACCGCCTCCTCTATAAGCTCCCTGTATGGAACCTCGACATATCCTGATGGCGTAGAGATCTTGGTCGTTGCTCTCCCAGCTATGATTATGTCGATGGGCTCCTCGACTACTCCTCCGCCGAACCATACCTCAGAGTGGCCGCCGACCAGAAGACCCTTATCCAGATTGTGGTGGAGGATCTGGCCAAAGTTCTCCAGATAATATCGGGAGAGCACTATGCTGGCGCACTCGCAGGCCGCGTCTATAATGTAGTCCGGGTGCCCCAGCCCCTTCCTCTCCACGAGCTCAACATATTGGTCCTTCACCGGCAGCCTATTCAATCTCTCGACAACTATCTTAGATCTCTGCATATCGGCTCTACGAGAACCTATCCCAGAATATTAGTATTTAAGCAAAGCTTCACTCCACACCGTGGAGACCGCTAGCTAGCCCTCGGAGAGCTGCGGGTTCAGCTGTATGTACATTATGTTATTGCCCCGGATAAGGACCTTCGGGTACTGCGCCTTCCTTCCATTACCCTCATACTCCACGGCCTTCTCAATCACTATATTCATGTAGCTGTCGCACTCGATCATCTTCCCCTCATACACCAGCTCGTTCTTCAGTTTTATCCTAACAAACTTGTCAACATGCTTCATTACCATTGCTAGTGGCTTCTTGCCCATGTTAATCTGATGTCCCTGCATCTGCGTCAATGCTCTCCGATAGATAGCTGGAGCGCGCTGATTTTAAGCTTTTTCTCAAATGGTGTTTATGAGAAATATACGCAGCTTACATGCGGTGAGCAGCATTTTCACTCAAGACCTACCTCTCTCCTCAGTTCAATGGGTATCCTGAGCTCGGAGAAGCAGAGCCCGCATGTGAACAGGTCTTCGGAGATCCTTTGTGAGAGCCGGAGTGGTGCATCGCAAACAGGGCACCTCGGCTCGCCCTCCTTGGCCTCATAAAGCGGCTTCTTACACTTGACACATCTAGTTGACTTTAGTGGATTAAGTTCCCCGCAATGGGGGCAGACCATGTCCTGGCCCTTATTAACCACCTGGACCTCAATTGCTGGTTTTTCCTCAGCAGCCCTCTCTTGAGCTGGCGTTACTTCCGCCTCAGGCTCCTCGAGCTGAACTATCTTCTCTATCTCGCGCTCTATCTCTGTAACGAGCTCATCTGGCGGCGCTGAGGCTATAGTTGGAGGGGCTGCCCGCTCCCTAGGCACGCTTCTGATCGGGAGCGTGGATGGATAAGCGACCTCCGGCGGAGCCCTCGCAGCCCTCATGAATATGAGGAGACCTATTGCAGTTACCACGGCGCCCGTGATCGTGAAGTATAGCATGAGGGACAATCCCATTATCTGCTGGGTGAGAATCCCCCTAGTTGGCGACTCTAGCGGAAGCGTGATGAAGTAGATTATTGGTATGAGTGCGATTAATGCTCCTAGAATGCTGATTATCGCGCCCGTCTTCATTGAGGCCATCACCGAGGCACCTTCAACCTATGGGCGGCTCCATCAGATTAAAAAGGTTTCCCCGAGGACTTTTCCAATCAGATTAAGGTATTCTCCCGGTATTTCCCCGATACGCCACTTTCTCCTAAAGAACTTGACTAGGTTTGATAG
>JAKCEV010000058.1 GCA_023539495.1 Candidatus Wolframiiraptor allenii | reverse complement strand
TGATCCTAGCGATCATCCTGACCCTCACCATCCTCCTCTTCTCCCACTCAGCCCCGCGATCATCAGCCCCCGTTATCCTCGCGACAACATCCTCAACGCTCCCCACCTTAACCCTCTCGTAATAATCGCCTCGGACTCTCTCAGCAAGGCCCTCACCACCTCCCAGCCCCATTTAACAGCCAGCCCCAACCTCTCAAGCCTCCTACAAACCCTCCTCAACGTGTATAGCTGATATCTCAGTATGTCTGGGTCTTCATGCTCCTGGTTAAGTAGCCTCGCCCCCCATGCCTCCTCAATATTGAGACGGCCTCTTATTTCTTGGAGTCCCCCAAAAAGTGGAGTAATGAATTAAGGAAGACTATTCAAATACATGTAGCTGAACAAGGCATACACGCCGACCTCACCGTAACATATCGTTTAAATAACGCCGAAATAATGCCCAGATAATGCCAGTAACCCCGAGCCCCGGGAGGGGGTGGGGTAATGGCCGGAGACCCGGCCAAGGGCTAAACCCTCAAAAAAGAGGAAATGTAGCCCAAACCTCCCCACACCAAGTGGGGGAGGAGGTCATTGGTGTTGATCTAGCGGGTTCTCCTAGGAAGATCACGGGGCTCTGTTATCTTGAGCAGGATCTATGGGTCGAGGTCTCTCGTGCATACTCCGACGACGAGATTCTATCCTTCATCAAGGGTCATGAGACCAAGGTTATAGCAATTGATGCTCCGTTGAGCTTGCCGAGGTCAGGTGGTCTTAGGAGGTGTGATGAGGAACTTAGGAGAGTTGGGATACGCGTTCTTCCACCGGTTCTGGGCGGGATGAAGAGGCTTACTGAGAGGGCGATTAGGCTAAGGGGGATCCTAGAGTACATGGGCTATGAGGTTATAGAGGTGTTTCCTACAGGTGCTTGCAAGATTCTCGGGCTACCATCGAAGAGAATGGGTATTGATGCTCTCCGTGATGCCTTAATAGCGTATGGTATAAGGGGGATGCCAGATGACGTTGATCAACATGTGCTTGACGCTGTAATATGCGCCCTAGTCGGGCTATATTATCTCAGAGGCGAATATATGGTGTTCGGCGATAAGGTTGAGGGGATGATAGTGATGCCGCGGCCAAGATCACTTGAAGGACGGCCTTCTTGAGAGGAGCTTTGGTAACGGGAGCTTCTTGAAGGGCTTTCCCTCGACCTTTTCCTTAATCTCCCTTATCAGATCATTAAGTGCGATCCTCTCGATGCCTCCAGTCGCTCTCTTCCTAACACTCAGCAGCCCGCTCTCCCTCTCCTTCTCACCATAAACCACGATATAGTGTATCCACTCCGTCTCAGCATCCCTTATCTTCTTATCAACAGATTCATCGCGATCATCTATGTCCGCTCTTATTTTAGCCTCCTCGAGTCTCTCAAGGATCCTGAGGCAGTCCTCGAGGTACTCTGATTTCACTGGGATCAATCTAACTTGGGTTGGTGTTAGCCAGAGGGGAAGCATAGGCTTCCCCCCTCGCATCATTGTTAGATAAGCCTTCTCCAGCAACGAGTAAATGACCCGCTCTATTGCGCCGCTTGGGGAGCAGTGAAGTATTATCGGATACTCTTTTTCGCCCCGCTCATTCACGAACGTTATCCCGTAGTATAGTGCGTTCTCTACGTCTATTTGATCTGTTGATAGGGCGGCTGCTTTCTTCTGACAATCCACGAAGTTAAACTCCCACTTCAGTACGAAGTAGAAGTAGCGCTCGCTCCACATCTCAGCGAGCACGGGCTTCCCGAAGATCCTCACGAGTTCGAAGATGAAGTCCTTGTTTTCTTCATAGAATTCCCTAGTGAATCTTATCGCCATCTCTAAGTCATCTCTCGTGAGCCCAACCCCCTCCATGACCTCTAGGCTGAGCCTCAGCCTCCTCTTCATCTCCTCCTTAGCCTGCTCCAAGTCCCTGCATATCGCGTGGACATCCGGCATTGTGAAGGCCCTAAGCCTCTTCAATCCCACAAGCTCCCCGCTCTTCTCCCTCCTGAAGCTATATCTCGTGAGCTCATAGAGCCTGAGCGGGAGATTCCTGTAGGAGAGGTTCATATCCTTGGCGATGAGGAATTGGCCGAAGCATGCCGCGAACCTGAGGAAATACCTCTTATCCTCAGTCTCGATCACGTATTGTCTTGCAGGGAACTTGTGGAGATACCTCCTGAGGCTCGGGTGGCTCATGTCATACATTATGGGCGTCTCGACCTCTATCCCGCCATACTCTATTACCTTCTCGGTGACATATTGTTCGAGGAGGCTCTTGATCAGCCTACCCTTAGCATACCATCTCAGGTTGCCCGGGTCGCTCGCTGGCTCATAGTCCGCGATCTCAAGCTTCTTCATAAGGGAGACGTGCGGCGGCTCCTCAAGAGCAGCCCTAGACTTCTGGATCTCATAGCGCGCGAAGGCCTCGAGGTTCTCATGCCCGCGGAAATCGTATTCCTCGACCGGGATCATTCCGCCCTCCGGCGTGAGAATGTACCAATTGGACACGAGCTTCTCCTCGAGTATGAGCGCCTGCGGGACCTCTTCACCAGCCCCCTCAGCCGCCTTCTCATAGCTCCTGAGCTGCTCGGCAAGCGGATGCCCCTTAACCGCGATCACAAGCCTCTTATTCCAACCAAATGGGGCCGAATATGTCTCAATGTTCAAGGAATTGGCCTCATCCCGCATGGCCTCGAGTATTGAGAGAGCCTCGCCGGGCGGAGCTAGATTGGGGCTTAGATGCGCATATGGATATATCACAATCCTCTGTGCCCCGAGCTTTCTCGCCTGCTCCCCGAGCTCCCTTATCGCCCTCCTAGCGAGCCCGGAGTCATCGCCCTTTTCAACACATGTTAGCAGGAGGAGGGCATCCTCAATCCTGTAAACCTTCTTCTCAGCCTCTTCATAGATTGAGCTCTCGGGCCTTATCGGCTCATACTCCACGTAATCCACGTGGAGCGCTAGGACCTTCATAATATCACCCTCGATCCGAAGCCCTCCACATGACGCAGCCTCTCGATCTTCTGCTGCTCTCTAGTAAGCTTCTTGAGCAGTTTCCAGTGGGCCTCGCAGAGATAGGCTCTCCTGCCCGATCCCTCAATCTTCATGCTCGATGGTATACGCTGGGTGGAGATTGATTTGATGGCCTTCTCACCGCATCCGGCCACTGAGCACTTAACGCCCTTAGAAACCTTCCCCATGTCGCCTCCGCCACCTTCCGGGAAAAGCGCATGAAGCATTAAAGATTGCTCAGCATGCTGCTGTCCATGACTTCCGAGAGGGGTTCTAGTATCACTATACCCTCACCCGGCCTGATCTCGAAAGTGTATATCGCGGAGTCAGCCCTACTCCACCTCATCTTCCTCACGTAGATCGTCTTCAACAACTTTCCATAAAACCTCGTGACGCCCAAGACTATGACGCCGGATGCGAGGAACTCCTCGAACCCGAACCTGCTAAGCTTATTCGAGCCCGTCGGTATGTCGCACGTGAGCATTGTGGTGGCGCCAAATTTCTCCTCCATCATATTCACTATCTCCCTGAGATACTCCCTTATCACAAGCTCCTCCCTCGCCCCCGCTGCGAGCGCCGAAATCGGGTCCAAGACTATCCTGTTGACAGGCCTGCCGGCGGCGATCCTCGCCAACGCGTCGACGAATGCCCTGCTCTCTTTCCCAAACCTCTTGAGATCTTCAGCATAGAGCCTTAGCTCGAATGGATGGAAGATGCCCTGCTCAATGTATTCCCAAAGATTCCATCCGAGCGAGAGGGCGCCCCTCAGCACTCCCTCAATCCTCTCATCAAGCGAGATGTAGATGCAGTTCTCGCCATTCTTCAGGCCTTCTAGGAGGAACTGGAGGCTTAGGATTGTCTTGCCGACGCCCGTCTCGCCAGTTACGAGGTATGTCTTGCCCTTGAGCAGGCCTCCGCCAAGCATCTGATCTAGCTTCGGGATGCCTGTTGAGACTCTCTCGAAGGGCTCCATCAGCCCGGCCTTCACGGCTATCTGGCAGGTCAAAGCGCTTAATGAATGATTAGGCGAGGAACCTGCCATCCTCATATATCAGCTCATTATCGCCATAGACCCTGCCTCTTCTGAGGTCGAGGATTAGATCCCAATGTATCGAGGACTTGTTGGTTCCGCCGGTATCGGGGTAAGCCGCCCCAAGGGCCATATGCATCGTCCCACCAATCTTCTCATCAAGCAGTATCTGCTTCGTGGGCCTCGTGATGTTATAGTTTAGGCCGAAGGCGACCTCACCCAGCCTCTTCGACCCCTCATCAGTTTCCAGTATTTTCCTTAGCTTATCCATCCCCTTCTCGGCGGACGCGTTCACGACTATTCCTTTCCTGAACTCGAGCCTAACTCCCTCGACCTCGAAGCCTCCCCATACAGCGGGGAAGCTGAAGGTTACGCAGCCCTCGACACCATCCTCTATGGGCGCTGTGAAAACCTCGCCAGCCGGCATATTGTGCCGGCCATCATCATTCAGCCACCTCCTCCCACCTACCTTGATCAGGAGATCAGTGTCCTCTGAAACGATCCTCAACTCATCAATCCCGCTAAGCAGGTTAACTATTTTCTCCTGCTCCTCGGCCTTCTTCCTCCACTCCCCGATCGGGTCATCCCGGTCAACCATGCAGGCGCTGAAGATGAAGTCCTCATACTCGACAGGGCCCATGCCGGCCTCTTGGGCAAGGGCATTCGTCGGGTATATAGTGACATTCCAGCGGAGCTCGCCTGTTGCCTGTCTCCGCATAAATATCTCGGTCAGCTCGGCTCTCGCCGCCCTCCTAACCCTTATTCGTTCAGGATCAACGCCCACAAGGGGCTTTGTATGACTGTTGGAAACTATCGAGATTGAGACATCAATCCTCTCTTGGATGAACTTCTCTATCGGCGAGAGGTGCCTCAGAACTGAGCTGCTCGCATACCTGTAAAAGATCTCATCTATCTGGCTGTCACCCAGCATGATATGGGGATAGGCTCCCTTGGAGACCACAAGTTTCACGAGCTCCCTGACTAGTGGCAGTGCCTCGACCTCGGCCCTGATTAGAACCTCATCGCCCTCCTTAACCGAGACACTGTATTCAGTTACCAACCTCGCGAGCTTAGATAAACGTTGATCTATCACGCGGAAAATTATCATCGGCCGCGTCTTTAAGTTTTAGGGGCAAGGGTGATGAGCTGCTAGGGCTTAAAGCTTTTTACGGCCCGAATGATCTCCCTGCAGCGCTCGAAGCTCTCCTCAGCGATCGTCCCGGTAACAATTATATCTGCCCCAGCTTTAAGCGCCTCGACAGCGTCCTCGGGCCTCTTGATCCCCCCGCCCACGATAATGGGGATTGTGACTGCCCTTCTAACAGCCTTGATCGTCTGGGGTGGTATTGGCCTCTGGGCGCCCGAGCCCGCCTCGAGGTAGACGAATCTCATCCCGAGATATTGCGCTGCGAGGGCGTAGCATGCCGCGACCTCCCCCCGGTTAAAGGGTAGTGGAAGCGCCCTCCCCATTGCCGCAACAGCCGTATCACCGCCGAAAACGAGATAGCCCATGGGTATGGCCTCGAGCCCATATTGGCTGACGAGCACCGCTCCCTGCGACTGAGCGCCTATGATAAAGTAGTGGTCAACGCTATTGAGGAGGCTCATAAACCATATGGCGTCAGCATACCTGCTTATGCTCGTAATATTGTTTGGAAATATTATGACGGGAATTCTGACGGACGACTTGATAGATTTAACTAGCTCATCCATCTGGGATTGGGAGAAGAATGTTGACCCCCCAACCATTATACCATCGGAGCCCGCTTCCTCCGCCTTGGACGCTATCACAGAGGCGTTCTCAGGGGAAGACTCCTCCGGGTCTATGAGAAGAAGATGGATCTTCTCTCCAGCCTCCAGCTTGCTGAGCAGATACTGTTCAATTCTCCCTATCTTGAGATGTCTCATAAGCCTCACCCTGATCCTGTGTGCCGGATAACTCGTTAAGCTCGCCGGCCTCAGGAACTCCCTCAGTCCCAGCCACCTGTGATGCTGTCTGCTCAACCGGCTTCCTAGCACCAGTCACTATATCATAGAACTCCGCATAAGCGTCCACGGGCATGTATGCTGGAAGCCATCTAACCTCGGCGCTGGCTCCACAGTTCCCGCAGGCGACCCTAGCAACATCCGACCCCTCTTCATGATAAACCGCCACACTTACCTCATTACAGATAGGGCACATGAAGAGTTTAGGAAACGGCTTAACCACCTTCTTTATAATCTTCCTTCTCTTACGGCCCACGGCATAGCCCGGCTCAACCCTGCATATAAGCCTACCCTTCTCCCTCACATAGTATGCTAGATCCCGGTCGGGGTCATCATCCGAGGCTTCCTCCAGCACCCTTCAAAACTCCTCATCATCAACCTCATAGACCTCGAAGTATGTATCATAGTTACCCTTAAACCATCCTATAACAACCCTCATGCTCCCACAACCGAACATGATGAAGAGCCTGCCCTTATTTCTTGGAGTCTCCCGAGAATGGAGAAATGAAAGAAAGGAAGGCTATTCAAATGCATGTGGCTGAGCAAGGCATCCACGCCAACCTCATCATAGCATACAATGCTTTAAATAACGCTGAATAATACTCAGATAATGCCAGTAACCCCGAGCCCCGGGAGGGGTAGGGGTAATGGCCGGAGACCCGGCCAAGGGCTAAACCTCCCAAAAGGGAGGAATGTAGCCCAAAC
>JAKCEV010000005.1 GCA_023539495.1 Candidatus Wolframiiraptor allenii | reverse complement strand
GGAGGGAGACGGGGCAACTATTACGAGAGGGTCGAGGGGTATCGTCTCACGGACGGGCAGGGGAACATATACGTCGCTAGCGTCAAATGGGTCTTCCAAGTAATGGGGGGATGAAGAGGAAGTATGGGCGGATGCCGAGCGAGGAGGAGCTCAAGAGGGTTATGAGCGAGCTATATGTATCCGAGATGGTGAGGAGGAACATGGAGAGGGCCGGGGCCGTGATGGGAGAGGGGGAGGTAAAAGTGGATGGATGAGGAGCTTGTCAGGGAGTTCTGGAGGCTGATGGAGGATAGGGATGTTAAGGAGTTCGTGTTAGCGGTCTTCGTGGAATGGGTTAGGAGGGCGGCGAAGAGGAGGAGGGTCGCGGGATAATAGGGGGAAGACCTCCATTAAACCCCCTATTTTTCCCAGCCCAAGAAATAAGGGGAGGCTCTATCATGGATGCTGTTGAAGGGTGTGGGTATGGATCTGGAGGCAATACGCAAGGAGCAGGCTCGAAGCTAACACCTCTTGAAAACATTTTTACAGTACTGTCAATTGCGGGTCCACAGTGGAGTCCTCGATCTCGATTATTGCGCAGAATCCATCCTTAGCCGGCCCTGCGTTAACCACCACCGTGCTGCCCAGCCGTGTTATTGACCTTCCCTCATGGGCGTGGCCGGCGCATACTAGGAGCGGCTTAACCTCTTCGATGAACCGCTTCACTGAGATGCTCCCGATATGTTTTGTCCCAGTGTAGTCGGCTTCGGTGCCATAGGGCGGGCTATGCGCGACGAGTATCAGCTTACCGCCCACATCCCTGAAGCCCCTGAGTATGTTCTCGAACTCATCCTCCTCAAGCTCCGTCAGCGTCCCGAATTTCCCGCTCCCACCACCCACCCCCGCGAATAGGTAGCCAGAAAACTCTCTCATTCGGCCGTGGAGATTATAGGCATTGAGACCCTCCGGCTGCCACGATAAAAGCTCCGGCGAATCACAGTTGCCAGATACGAAGAATAGTGGGAGTCCGGACTTGGAGATCCTCTCCAAGATCTTCAGGGCGGTTGAGGGGCCTCCGAAGTGCGTTATATCGCCGGCGATCACTATTAGATCCGCGTTCACTTCTCCAGCCTTGCGAGAGATCCTTTCAGCTGCCTCCAAGCTACCATGTATATCGCTAACCTGAAGTATTCTCATGGCATCTTATCGCGTGAAAAAGCCCACTTAAAACGGTTACGTGAGCTATAATCTCATGATCGCGGGGAAGCTCTGCGACCGCGACGAGCCTATTAAAGGCTGGAGAACGGTGAGATCATCCTCGATATGCTCTCGAGCGAGAGGAGCGAGGGCGCATATAGCGCGGCCAAGAGCAGTATTATGAATGACACCAGCGGCACCGTGATGTTATCGTCTATTGGGGGGCATTCGAAGTGCTCGATGACCGATGCTAGAGCTCCGGCAATGATTCCCGCCATACCGAGTATCGCTCCTATGGGTATAGAGACAGCCGCCATGGCCAAGTTTCCCCACCATGACTTAGTCCTCCTCTTGAAGAGCGCGTTCCTGACGAAGCCTGTTGCCGAGTCCCCGATGGCCATGAAAAGCACCGGCACTATGCCAATCCAGAAGTTCCCTCCGGAGACAAGCCATCCAAGCGCGATGATAACGCCCCACATAATGCAGAATGAGACTTCATACATGTTATCCTCAACCTGAAACCAGTACATCAGCCTTCCAACCCTATGCGGCAGGTACCTGACCTCCTCCCCGCCATAGATGGTGAGGGTTCCTGTTAGTGCGGGGAGGTTTGGGCTACATCCCTCCCCTCTTGGAAGGTTTAGCCCTAGGCTGGGTCTCCAGCCCATTACCCCTATCCCAAGTGGGACTCGGGGTTATGCGTAGACCATTCATCATCGCCACCGGCTCAAAGAGTTTAATACTCATCACCGAGAATGATTAAAAATAGAGAAAGTTTATAAGCTTTTCCCTCTATTATCGCCTTGAAAGGCGGGGCCTTCAGTTGTAAATGGGCGGGGGTAGCCAAGCCTGGACAAAGGCGCCGGGCTTAAGACCTGATGAAAACTGGTCAGATTGCTGGTTGGAGACCCGGTCCCGTAGGGGTTCGCGGGTTCGAATCCCGCCCCCCGCATACCAATGCTCTTATCACGTTATGTTTGCGAGGATCTCGTCTAGGGGAGCCTTGGCGGCGCATACATACATATCTGCTCCGCCATAATAGAGGTAGATGATGTCGTCTCTGATGATCGCGCCACATGGGAAGACAACATTCCTCACGTATCCCTCCCTCTCATAGGCCTCGCTTGGCTCCATTAGTGGAAAGAGTGTTCTCCCGATAACTTTCTCCGGCCTCTTCAGGTCTAGGAGAAATGCACCAACCCGGTATACGTTATCATGTGAGACGCCGTGGTAGAAGACTAGCCAGCCCTTCTGGATCTTTAGCGGAGGGGCCGCGAGGCCGACCTTCTTGCCATCCCACATCCCGGGCCTCGGGGAGAGAAGCGTGATGCTCAGGAGCTCCTCGGTCCTCACGTCTTCCAGTGAATCTATGTAATCGTAGCCAATGTTTACCCCCATGGCCCTGTGTATGAAGAAGTATTTGCCGTCAATTTTCTCCGGGATTATGCAGGCATCCTTATCATCTACGCCGGGCGGGGAGATTATCCGTGGCCTCGACCAGGCATCCCAATTCTTGCTAAGAAAATCGTCCACAGATATGGAGGTTACAGCGACCTTTGGGGGATGGACATTATCGTATGCCGTATAGAACATGTAGAGCTTATCCCCCAGCTTAACCACCCTCGGGTCCTCGCATCCGGAGTGCCCCGGCGTGAGCTTCATCTCAAAGCTCTCCCTCGGGACGTAGATTGGCTTATCAAGCCTCTCAACAATGTTGAATCCATCCTCGCTCACCGCGAGCCCTATCGTGGAGGTCTTATCCCTCGATAATGCCCTGTATAGTATGTATATCTTGCCCTCGAGCTCTATTGCCGCCGGGTTGAATGTCGCGAAACTCTCCCACTCATGTTTTGGGTCAGGCTTTATTATTGGGTTCCATGGACACCTCTCAAAAATCTCTTTCATACCATCCATCGCCATGAGCACATCCCTTATCTTAACCGTTGCGAGGCAGCAAGTGGTGTCAGCTGCCCCATAATATACCCTGAGAGTATCCTTTTGTTTCAAGACTGATGTGGGGAAGACGACGTTCGGTACGTTACCATACTTCTCGTAAAACTCCTCAGGGACCATTAACGGGTACCTCGTCCTCCTCAGAACCCTCCTAGGGTCCTTTAAATCAAGTAGAAGGGCCTCCACGCCAAAGACCCTATCCTCCGGCTTTGGCGAAAAATAGTTCTGGATATAGGAGTATATCAATAGCCAGCCCTGCCTAAGCCTCACCGGCGGCGCTCCAACCTCAATATGATCAAGCTGGGATCTCCTAGGATCTGGGCTCAATGTATAAGCCATGAAATTGTTATACCATTCATCCATCTCCTGGAGCCATTTTGATGGGTCATCCCCAAGTGGCGCGACAGCAATGTATGCTGGGGGCTTATCTGTGTGCACCGTCAGTATAGCCATGAGCTTCCCATTTATCCTCTCCGGGAAGAGCGCCATCGCCTTAGCGTTAAATGATGTCACCAAATACTTCGCCTCAACTCTCTCTAGATCACGGCTAATGGCCACGCCAACCTTGATGCCCTCAGCCCTTGGCGGTAGCGTAGAGACAGCAGTATAGAAGATGTAGTACTTTCCATCGATATAGGTTGTTCTCGGGTCTTCACATCCGAAGAGCTCCCAATCCTCCTCCGGGGATATGAATATCCTCCTGTCGTAGAAGTGTATTCCATCCCTACTCTTAGCGATGCCTATGGAGCTATAACTCGACCCCTGCTTCTTCAGAAGATCGGATGATGAGAGAGCCCGGTAGAGCATGTAATAGTATCTGCCACGCTTAACAACTGATGGATTAAAAACCGCGTAAGCCTCCCAAGAATGCTCCCTTATGGGAGATAAGATCGGGTTATGGAGATACCTTCTCATGATCTGAGTATAAAGAGGTGGTTGCGGCGTTATATGTCTTGCTTATAAAACTCGGGAATGGAGTATGTGGGAGTAATACTTAACTATGGTGATGGCGATATAATATGTTAGGGGATTAGGGTGCCTGTTACCCATCAATCCAAGCCTAGATCTAGGGGAGAATCAGGCGAAAGAGCCCATGAACTTGGAATGGGGGTTTCCGAAGGCCGTGTTTCCATGAAAAACCCTTGGAAAGAAGTTTTCACAAAGTCGCTTTCCAACCCCATAATTGGGCCTAACCCGGATAATTACTGGGAGGCTTATCAGACATTTAACCCGGGCGCGATAATCCTTGCTGAGAGAATTCACATAGTGTATCGGGCTCTTGGGGTTGACTGGATATCGCGCTTTGGCTATGCCTCATCAAGTAACGGGATCACAATTGATGAAAGGCTCTCATATCCGGTGTATCAGAGCAGTGTGGATGGGAATGCTCTCTCGATCTCCGGCGGCGGGTTTGGTGGATGCGAAGACCCTAGACTGGTCGCGATAGACGACGTCGTCTACATGACCTATAACATATTTGATTCTAGGGGGTTGAGGGTCGGGCTGACATCAATACATGTTAAAGATTTTCTCGGCAAGAGGTGGAGATGGAGTGAGGAGAGGATAATATCGAATCCCGGCAAGATTAATAAGAACTTCGTGCTCTTCCCGGAGAAAGTGGATGGCCGTTACGCGATCCTCCACAGCATCTCGCCTAGGATCCAGATAGCATACCTCGATGACCTGAGATTCGACAGCTATATCGAGAGCTATTATGAGGCTTGCTCGTATCCGGGTGGATGGGAGCTCGTGGTGAAAGGGGCTGGGGGGCCGCCGATAAAGACGGGCGAGGGGTGGCTCCTATTCTACCATGGGCTGGACAGGAATGAGCCTTGGAAATACAAGATAGGGCTCATGCTACTGGACTTGGATAGGCCAGAGAGGGTTATGTATAGAGCTAGGAGCCCCGTTATAGAGGCCGATCAATGGTATGAGTATGAGGGGTTTAAGCCCGGGATAACATACACCTGTGGGGCCGTTTTAAAGAATAGGGAGTTACTCGTCTACTATGGAGCCGCTGATAAATACGTGTGTATGGCTGAAGCCCCTCTAGATTTGGTCCTAGACACGTTAAAGAGATATAGCGTGCATCGAGGTTGATTGCAGAGCTCACGCCATGTCGCTAGCATATGATTAAGGATATTAAGATGTAAGAGGCATTTCTCTCAACATGTCCTATGTTATCGTCTTTCATGAGGATCTTCGCAGATTCACTCGCGAGTGCTTTCTCAGGGCGGGCGTTCCTGAACAGGATGCGGACGTTATAGCTGATCATCTTGTTCTCGCAAACCTCAGGGGCGTTGATTCCCATGGTGTCATCAGGATACCATATTATCTCGAGGGCGTTGAGAGGGGTTATGTCAGGCCAGAAAGCGAGTTTAGGGTTCTAAGGGAGAATCCTGTGATGGCGCTCGTTGATGGTGGGGGCGGCCTCGGTATACCGGTCGCCGCAAAGGCCACGGAGTTGGCGATCCAGAAAGCTAGGGACATGGGTGTGGCAGTTGTCTGCGTGAGGAATTTGGGCCATATCGGCATGCTCGCATACTACACGCTTAAAGTGGCTGAGGCTGGGATGATGGGGCTCGCAGCTACCAATTCCCCAGCTCGGGTTGCTCCATGGGGAGGCTCAAAGCCATTATTTGGGACCAATCCCATCAGCTTCAGCATCCCGTCGGCCGGTAAACCTGTGATCTTTGATATGGCGACATCCAAGATCGCGGATTTCAAGATTAGGATGGCCCTAATGCGTGGGGATAGACTGCAGGAGGGTGTGGCGCTGAGCCTAGATGGTAGGCCGACCACGAGCCCGGAAGAGGCGCTACGCGGAGCACTACTCCCATTTGGAGAGTATAAGGGCTACGCGATCTCCCTGATGGTCGAGGCGCTCTCAGCGCTTCTAGGGGGCGCGCTACTTAGCGTGGATGTAGTGAGGCATGCGTCAACTCAAGGTGGATTCTTCATCATGGCGCTAGATGTATCAGCCTTTCGGGATTATGCCGAGTATCTGAGGGATCTGGAGAGACTCATGGGGCTCATCAAGTCCTGCCCACCCGCACATGGCTTCGAGGAAATCCTGCTGCCGGGCGAGCTCGAGGAAAGGGCCCTCGAGAAGAGGCTTAGGGACGGCATACCGATAGATAATTCTACCTGGAGCATGCTCATCGAGGTGGCGAATAGGCTGGGCGTCGAGCTTCCTAGGGTTAAGAGCTAGCCTCTTCCCTTGAGGGCCTAACTTTTCTCTCGATGAGCCTAAGCTTTAGCGTGATGTAGGCTATCGCGGTGGTTATTATTGCTAGGATGTAGTAGCCCGCGCCCAAGGCCATTCCTATCGAGGATGTAACCCATAGGGATGCCGCTGTCGTTATGCCGACGATTCTTTCCCTGGTCTGGATTATCGTTCCAGCTCCGATGAATCCTATCCCAGCGACGATGTAAGAAGCAACCCTAGCTGGATCACCCCCTGGGAATGCCGTCATCGAGAGGATCGTGAACAGACATGAGCCGAGCGAGACGAGTATATGCGTCCTCAGGCCGGCTGGCTTATCCACTTGCTCACGCTCATAGCCCAGCACTCCGCCTAAAGCGAATGCCGCTATAAGCCTGGTTACTAGCTCCAGCTCGGATGTCATGACCACGCGCGTATTGGAGAGCGATTTCTATATTAATGCTGAGTCGCGACTTCACAGCTCGGAGGAGAGCTTGTTCAGAGCTTCCATTATGCTGGACAAGACCTGCTTCGCATGGGAGATCTTACCCTCATAGCCCTTTAGCTTAGATTCGTACTCGGAGATCCTCGACTCATATTCGGATATTCTCGACTGATATTCTGAGATCCTTGACTCATACTCGGAGATCTTTGCCTTGAGAGAGTCTAGCTCAGATTGGAGCTTGGAGATCTTCTCGGCCTCAACGCCCTCGCCGAGGGGTGCATACTTCTCCTTGAAGAGCTCCGTTGGTAGCTGTATCTTCACCCCCTCTCTCAGGAACCTCTCATATGTCTCTCGGACGATTTGTCCAGCCTTTGTCTTACCCTGAAGATGATTTCTTATCGTGGCCTCGGTTCTTCCTAGCTCCTCGGCTATCTGCGGGATGGACATCTTGGCCTTTTCCCTAGCGAGAGCCGCTGCCGCAACAGCTAGGCTATCGATCCAAGTCAGCCTCTCCTTCGGGTTCTCGAGCTCCTCTAGGACCCTTGGACTGAAGATACTCGCGATCAGCAGTGCCGACTCAAGCTTGTGTATTTGTTCCCTCCCAATCGGCGTTAACGGAATTTCCTCACTCTCGCTCAAGTTCCCTCACCTCCTTCAAAACCTCCGTTGCTTTCACAATTATACCTTTATCCGTTATCTCGAAGGGATGCCTCCTCATCGAATGCGCGGTCCCCCTCATCTTCCAGACTATTAAGCTCCTCTTCAGCTCCCCTCGTATCTCATCGAGGTCAAGCCTCACGATGCCGTCAACAGCATGCTCCACTCCTGGCCCGCCGAAGCCACGCTCGGTCACGCTGACCTGTGAGACCAGGATTGAGGTGCATCCCAGCCCCGATAAGACCCTCTTCAGCTGGAGGATCATGCCTCTTGCCATGACCGGCTTTGTTATGTAGAGCGTGGTGACCGAATCGACGACAACGCGCTCAGCCCTAACCTCCCTGATCGCCGTCCTCAAAACATCGATGAGCATCTGGAAGTCGTCTGGCGCCCTGACAACGTATCTCTCCCTCTTGGCAGCCTCCCCTATCCCGGCTGTGAATGCGTCGACTATCGCGAACTTTCCCCCATCCTCATATTCTGAGACATCCCAGCCGAACTGCGACATCGCTATCCTGACGGCCACGGGGTGTTCTTCTAGCGCGACGAGTATGCCGGGCTCCCCACGTCTAAGCCCATTATACAAGTACTGGTATCCGAAGATAGATTTCCCCGTCCCGGGGCCCCCCGAGAGCAGGACAACATTCCTTTTCGGTATCCCACCATTCAATATTTCATCAAACCCGGGTATCCCGGTTACGACTCTCTCAACCATAAGGCTCCGGAAAATTTATCCTCCTCGCCGCATAAATGCCTTTCCATATACTAGCTCATTAGTAGATCCAATAGAGTAATGATGGAGGATAATTGAATCTCAGGGAGGTGGTGTTATCTCGAACGTCTTTGGATCGGCGTATGAATAGTACCATAGGATTGTCTCGCCATTGCTCAGGACATATTTGTCGCATGCCGACCCACCATGAGCCCATCCGAGGCTCGTCCACATCCACCAAGTCCAGTATCTCGACTGCTCGATGGATTGTTCCACGCCGTTTATCGCCTTCACATACAATCCCATGGTGCCGTAGGATTCCGCGTCAACCTTCCATCCAGCTTCTAGCATCGCATCATATAGCGTCAGCCCCCGAGTCCCATTGAACCAAATCCTAGTACCATTCCCATAGTCTATGCCGAGGTTTATGATCGCTTTCGATCTCTCAAGTCTTGAAGTAAGATCCGTGTACTGGTAATAATAGTAGCCGAGTAGGAGCGATGCAGCGATCGCCCAGCATAAGATGCATATCGCGGCTAAGGCCCACTTATTTTTTAGAAACGCCATGATATCATCCCCCTGTAACTCCTCTCCAAAACCGTGATCAATGGAATGGAGCAGATCCCGAAGAGGACCGTATTGCTCGCCTCGTGGATTATCGCAAAGGGTATGCCGGCGATCAGAGCCGCAATGATCGGGACGTTGAACGTCAGCGCGAAGGCAATATTCGTAACTAGGTCGTAGGTTAATGTTAGGAGAAAACCTGTGGCACCAAATAGAATGCTTAGCCCAGCCCTGTTGCTAGGAAGCCTCACCGCCGACAAAGACTTGCCGAGAAGACCTCCCGCAACACCATATATCGACTCAGATAACATGGTCGCGATCCAGATCTGGGGCACGAAGCCATAGGGATTCAGCAGGCCATAAACAGTCCAGACGAGGATGCCAACGGAGGCTCCGATCATAGGGCCGAAGACAAAGCCGCTCACGAATACTAGGAGATCCATAACCTTGAAGTTCGCAACTCCTATCAAGGCATAATTTGATCCTAAGCACGCGGCCACGGTAACGGCTATTAAGCTGGCCTTTCTGCTTTCAAACATGTTGGATGGATAATCCATCCAACTTATAAGCATTATCCCATTCCCATCCGCGATGTATTACTGTGCTTGCCCTCATATTGTAGAATCAGCCGGCCAATATTCCCCTTGTTTATCGCCCTCTTCCAGTAATGTCGACGACGTATCATGGTCTCGCATTTTGGGCGTTTCCGGCCATTAGCCTCTACAGCCTCCCTCCCCGCATCAGTCGCATCCTTCGCCTCTTATAGCACTCTTTCCATTTTCAGGCTACCCCTCAATGAATAAGGGCAGGCTTGATCAAGAGATATTGTGGATGGCAGGTTGGTGGGATATGTATGCTACGACCTAAGAGCCTGTTGCGCCGATAACCTCCGAGTCCCGAAAGGGGTAGGGGTAATGGGCCGGAGATCCGGCCCTAGGCTAAACCCCCAATGAGGGAGGAGTCGTTACCAAAGGTCTAAAGCCCTACTTAATGTTCATCAACTTGGGGATGAAGAGACCCTCGATTGCTGATCATGATATGATGACTCGGGGAATCTTTCAGACCCAGCTAGGCCTAAGCATTTTGAGGAGCGCCTTTCGAGCATCCTCATCGTTCCGGCGCATGAGAACTAATATCTCATCTGGGCTCGGTGCGTCGATAGCGCCCTCGCGGATCATTGTAGAGAACAATACTCTCAGGAGAGCCTCCGCCCCCTCACCAAATATTGTCCTGAAAGCGTTGTAAAGGTCATTGGGATTCTCGTAAAACACTTGGTAGGGGCTCTTACCGAGAACTTTCCTCAGCTGATACTCAAGGGCTACTAGCCCGTATTACCCAGTAACTTTAGGAGCCATTGCCTTAGAAGTCTTTCAACATAATCTCTAGGGGGGACTTCGCCGATCACTCGCCAGTCCTAAAACATAGTCATTTCCATAAGATTAGTATTTCTATTATGATAGCTACCGTCTTATAAGCAGTTTAACTGCAATAGAGAGCATGTTTGGCTTTAAGTGACCACCGATATACACTATCGTTTGGGTGAATATTAAAATCCGCGGGAAGAATCATCCCCTTGAATCTGGCTCTCGGGGTGACTTTGAGCTGGTAAGGCTCAAGCTCCTCTGCCTAATTCTCTTAGGCATAATCACCCTAGGAACAACTCTCGGAGCATATCTAGGGCTTGAGATAATTAGCGCGCTACCATCCCTGAGAGAGGCCTACTCGAGAGCAATCATGATCACGAGGACGGTCTTTCATGCTCTCCGCCACCTAGGACTCGACGGCGCCCAGACACTAACCCTATCAATGGGCATAGGGATATTCGCCAATAACGCCTTCATGTCCACGCTCATAATATTCTCGCCGATACCGATTCTGGTGGCCAAACCATTCTCGGATAAGCACCTTTCCAAGCTCTACTACGAACATGGAATCTGGCTCTTCAAGCCGATAGGATGGACAACATACAGGATACTCTCATTAATCCTGCCATCATACGCTCTAGACCTACAATTCTACCTTATTGGAGGGACACTCATATTCCATGGCTCAGACACAGCCGCGCTCACGTTTCTAACGATTGAGACTATTGCAGTATCATTTTCATGCATTCTCGCCCTTCTACCAGGTCTCTCAAGAAAACCTCTCCAGTATCTCGGGAAATATGTTAAAGCACTCAAGCTCGCCATACCAGCAATACTAGTATGTCTTCTCGCTGCCGCGATCCTCGAGTCCCATCAACTACTCCTACTGATGACCAAGTGACGGGAATATTCGCGGAATATGGTTAAATATGCCTCATGAGGCTGTGGCGGGAGAATGGGGCTTTACGGGAAGCTTGAGGAGCTGTGGCGGGAGAAACCTGAGGAGCTCCGGGCCCTAATGAGGCAGAGGCTGATCAAGTGGCGGAAGGAGCCCGCAGTAGTCAGGGTTAGGAAGCCTCTCAGGCTGGATAGGGCTAGAAAGCTCGGCTATAAGGCGAGGCAGGGATTCATCGTGCTCAGGGTCAGGGTTAGAAGGGGAGGGTTCCAGAAGCCTAGACCGAGATCAGGCAGAAGGCCGAAAGCCCTCGGAGTCGTGAAACACAAGGTGAATGTCTCGATGAAGGAGGAGGCGATTCAGCGCGCGAAAAAGAAGTATCCAAACCTTTACCCGCTCGGAGCCTACTGGATCGCCGAAGATGGCTTATACAAGTGGTATGAGGTCGTAATGATCGATCCACATCACCCAGCAATATTAAATGATAAGGAGATTCAGCTCCCTGAACCACTCTTAAGAAGAATCAGAAAGAAATTAGAGAAAAAGAGGCGGGAAGAGTAAGGAGGTTATCACCCCTCGACCTTTATTGCGCCAACCGGACATCCATCAGCGGCGCTCTTTACATCATTTAACAGATTAGTGGGTGCTTCTCCGACGGCTGGATTTCCACCAACCCTATACTTTTCGACTATCTGGCTTTTCCCGTCATCAGGGTTCTGCTCGAAGAACTCTGGAACGAGGGCCCAGCAAGCACCGCATCCTATGCATCCATCCCTGTCAATAGTCACCCTAGCCATAACGCATCAATCTGAGGGAACTATGGGAGAAAATAAAGATTCGTTCGGCTTAATGTGTGATGGATTTGATGAGCTATGGGGCCTCGGGGGAAACAGTTTTAAAGATTTTCAGTCACGGTTTCCGGGATGGAGTTAGCCGGCATAGTGGGCAAGCCTAATGTTGGGAAGAGCACGCTGTTCGCGGCCATGACATTGGCGCCTGTTGAGATAGCGAACTACCCCTTCACGACGATAAAGCCGAATCGCGGGGTGAGCTATCTCAGGATAAACTGTGTCTGCAGGGAGCTTGGGGTCAAGGATAATCCGAAAAATAGCAGATGCGTGGATGGTGTCAGGTTCATACCCGTCGAGGTTATTGACTGCCCAGGGATTATAAGGGGGGCTCACATGGGAAGGGGACTCGGGCTCCAGTTCCTAGACGAGATTAGGCAGGCCTCCGCGCTGATAGTCGTCGCGGATGCATCAAGGTCAACGGATCCCGATGGCAACCCAATTAAGCCCGGCATGGGAGATCCTGTCGAAGACGTAAGAATAGTTGAGGAGGAGCTCGACTACTGGATCTATGGCCTCCTATCAGAGGACTGGAAGAGGATATGCAGGGTTGTCGAGAGCAGAGTATCAAAGCTCATTGACGAGCTCTCAAAGAAGCTATCGGGCCTCAGAATCACCGGGAAGCTAATAGATGAGGCCGTGGATGAACTAGGTCTCGATGAGTCTAGGCCGTCCAAGTGGAGCGAGAGCCAGCTCCTCTCATTTGTCAGGAGACTTAGGGAGAAGAGTAAACCGATAATCGTCGCAGCGAATAAGATCGATATTCCTGAGGCGGAGGATGGCGTGAAGATGTTGAAGAACGCTGGCTATACTGTAGTGCCCGTGAGTGCTGAGGCCGAGCGTATCCTGAGGATGGCCGCAGAGAAAGGCTTGATAAGATATCTGCCCGGAGACAGCAGCTTCGAGATAGTAGATGAGGAAAAGCTCACCGCGAACCAGAGAAAGGCGCTGAAGCTCATTGAGGAAAAGGTTCTCGAGAGGTGGGGATCAACAGGCGTTCAGGAGGTCGTGAATAAGGCATACTTCGAGGTCTTGGGATACATACCGGTATACCCCGTGGAAGACCCGGAGAAATTGACGGATAAGGATGGAAACGTGCTCCCGGACGTCTACATACTCCCAAGCGGCTCCACACCAAGAGACCTCGCCTACGCGATACATACGGATTTAGGAAGAACATTCCTCTATGCCATCGATGCTAAGAGAAAGGTCAGGATCGGAGAGAACTATGAGCTAAAATGGGGGGACGTTGTCTCAATAGTCGCCACAGCAAGGAGGCCATTATAGTATTTTAGAAAGCTTATTTCCGAGATAGAATACCGTATGGTTATGCTGGATCCCAACAATAATTCATCCATAAACCTTGTGAACCTTACCAGGAAAATATTTTGGAATAAGGTTCGGCGATAAGGACATTCCCGTGGCACTTTACTCGAGGAGATATGCGAGATTCGATGCGAACGCTAGAAGATGGCTCGAAGAATTATCATTGATCTTTGAAGCAATGATCGAGGAGACAGGAGCCTAGGATCTATTCCTCTATCCCATCTCCTAGGTATTTTGTCGAGTAATAACCCCATTCCTTCTTCTTCCCGAAGCTCCTCACACCATGCTCCTTGACTTGTTTTCTGAGCCTCTCCGCCTGCTCCGCCGAGATCTCTCCCCTCTTCTCTAGGTAGCCTATTACCTCGAGGGCCTCATCATCGTTATCGCATCTTCTCAAGTAGTCTATTGCCGTCGGCATCGTCGGCTCCCTCGGCCTCGAGGCCTCTTCCTCGGCCTCCTTCTCATCCAGCCTGATAGCGTCTATTGATAGGCTCATCCTCCCTAGCTCCATCTCTCGGTAGAGGTGTGGGAAAAGTTTCCTGAAAGTCTCCCTATCTATCTCCATCATTCATCACCTTCTAGACCGGGTATGAAGAGTGCATCAGGTCTCTTCTCCAGCACTTCTCTCAACTCCACAGGGTTTAAGCCTTTCTTAGGATCCCCATATATATCGCATCTGGGGGGCCTCACATACCACTCATGCTCCTTCAATATTATCTCGGCCCTACTCCCGGCCGGCGTCTCGACCTCTATTCTCCACAGGCTTCCATATCTCAAGGGCTCGGGGACTTCTATGGGGCCTTCCTCGATGATCCTGTAGCCCTCCTCGAGGAGCTTCCTCTTGACGGGCTCCGGGTCCGTGAAGTCCAGCTCGATATCTATGTCGCTGCTCGGCTTTATGATCCCCCTCCAAACGCTTCCAACGAGCCTTGGCCTGAAGCTGGAGAGAGTCATCATTAAATGTAGGGCTTCCTCCCTAAACCTCCTCAACCTCCTCCAATACTCATCACCCTCCACGAGAACGGCATACTCTAGGAGCTTTATGGCAACCTCCCGGTTGCTGGGAAGAGCGCCGATGCCCAGCTTCTGGGCAGCAACCCTCTTAGCCTCAATATACTCCTTGCATGCTCCATAATAAAGTAGTCTCGCGGCTTCTAGGGCGACTGCCTCCCTAGCCTGCTGGAGCCTCTGCCTCCGCTCCCGATCTTTCGGTCTCAACCGCTGCCACAGGTAGCTTCTCTCCGCCATAAACCCATTCCGGTATCTTCAGGACCTTGCTCTTTATCACCCCGACGTGCCTGAGGGCTGTTATCTTCTTCGCTTCTTGGTATATGTCGGACGCCGTCTTGCCCAAGACCATCTCCTGCGAGAGCTGGGAGAGGGCGAGCTCCTGCGCAGACCTCTCCAAGATCTCCCTCATTATCCTCCTTATCATCTTAGCTTTCCACGAGTGCCTTCCAATCCGGTTGTATGTGAAGGCAGTTGTTTGAACCCTCAAGTGGAACCCATCTTTTGTCACGAGGTTTGTTATCATGTCTATCCTACTCGTCCCACGCCTCACGAGGCTTCTCAGGAACTCCCGCCCATACTCATGTCCATAGAAGACCGTTTCCGCGACCGTGTCCCTCACCCTAACGATCTTGAACCTTAACAAGAGGAATTGATGGGAGAAGTCGCCCGTAAGCGTGTAGAGGCTAACCCAGAGCGTCCTCCCGATAACTTGCTCCGGCGTATACGCCCAAGTAGTCCCAATCTCCTTATACCCGAAATACTCCGGCGAGTAAATCGTATAGACTATTTTTGGAAGCTTCTTCTCAGCCTTCGCCTTGCTCGACATTTTCAGGCCCTCAGACCCGGCGGGCATTATATATAGTATTCTCTCAGAATTTACCTCAACTAAAAAGAAATCTTAGGAGGAATACTTGTTGGCTGGCAGGCAGTAATTAATGATGTTTTCGCGAGGAAAATAAAGAGTGGAGTGTTATGTGCGGGCTAGTCCCAAGGATATATCTCACCCTCTTTTATCGGCTGGCCTCTCAGGAGCTTGTCAGCGGTCTCCACACCATCGAAGAGTGATACCTCCCCCGCATTTCGGGCACATGAAATAACACTCTATGACATAATCAGTCCTTATGTTGTGGAATCCATCCGGCCAATACTCCCTCGAATTCACTGCCTTCTTCCAATAGTATAGCATAGATACTTTATCACGGCCCCACACTTTGGGCACCTCCCGCCACTTGCCTTCTTCACAGCCTCGTCCCCTACATCAGCCATACCCCCCTCGCCTCCACGCCACAATTCAAATACATGCCTGCCCTTATTTCTTGGAAAAATGTGGGGTGTTATGATGTTTATGGCATACTTATCTCGGCGGCCTTTAGCTTAAATAGCACTGCATCCCATAGCTTCTCCCATACGTCCCCAAGGTACTCGACCAGTTGATCCCAGTCCATTATCCTGATCAGGTCGCATCTCGTTACGTGCCTGTCACCCTCCATCACGCCCCTCACCACGAAATACTTGACATCGTCCCCGTCCCTGAACGGTATTATGAGTATATGCTCCGAGGTTCCTCTATCGCCATGGAATCCTATTTTTAGCCGGCTTCCCCGGCATCTAGGCATCATCATAATAATCTTCCACTTTCAGGCGGGTCCCCAAGAAATAAGGGCAGGCATGTATTAGGATGGTATTGTGGAGGCATGAATGGTTACGTGGACGCTTTCGAGGGGGCTGGTCTCCTGAGGGAGTTTATCGTGGTCTTGGATTACGTGGACTCAACGCCGGCTACCGCCGAGAGATACTATCGCGGATACGTTGGCAAAGTGATGGACCATGTCTGCATGGAGCTATGTGGCCTACTCTATGAGGTCTTCGAGGAGGACGAGGATTTCAGGGGTGAGCGATGATGCCGGTTGAAGAGATAAAGCTTACCGCGAGGTTTAAGGTGGATCTCACGGATGTTGATGAGGCGACGATCTCAGAGATACATCGCCTGTTCAAGGAGTATCAGAGGATCGTGAATGAGCTCATAGAATACGCCCACTTGCATAGGATCACTAGTTTTATTAGCCTGCATCATGCGAAGTATCGCGAGCTACGGCAGAGGCATTCAACATTACCATCAAATTATATTTTTACTGCATGCCGGCTTGCCACCAGCATTTACGAGTCCTTCATAGAGTTGAAGAAGATGGGGATGTGTGAGAAGGAGAGGCCGACATTCAAGGGGCAGGTAATATGGCTGGATAATCATCTATTCAAGCTTGATGTGGAGGGCTGGAGGGCTTCAATAGCGGTCCATGGAGGGAGATGGATTGCATTAAGGCTACTTCACGGGAGGTATCACGATAAGTTCAAGGACATGAAACCGGGTGAGGCGCGGCTGATGCTGAAGGATAATGGTAATCTTTACCTGAACGTCGCCTTTCGCCGGGCTGTTGTGTTGCCGGAGGTGGGCGCGGATGCCAAGGTTATCGCCGTTGACGTTAATGAGAATGTCATCGTATATGGTAACGATGATTTCATTGAGAGGTTTGAGACGAATGAGGGGATTATTAGGACGCGATATTTCCTTAAGCGCCGGCGGATACAGTCGAAAATTCGTAAAAGGGAGTTGCAAGCGAGGTTGCTGGGGAAGTATAGGGGCCGTGAAAGGCATAGAGTCGAGGAGATCTACTATAGGGCGGCTAAGGAGATTATCAGTAAGGCCAAGGAGGTTGGCGCGACAGTAATAGTAATGGAAAATCTTGAAGTCTATAAGGAAGATAAAGATTCGAGGGAGCTTAATGGGCGGATACATAGATGGGGTTATAAGAGGTTTCAGCGGATATTGGAGTATCAGGCGAAGCTCCATGGATTGAACGTGAAGTATGTTGATCCAGCGTATACCTCAAGCATATGCCCTATATGCGGAGATGAGCTAGAAGAAAGCTTGAACGGGCGCAGGCTGATGAGGTGCCGGAGATGCGGCTTGGAGGAGGATAGGGACGCGATTGCTGTAAGAAACCTGACACGCCGATACTACGAGGAGTACATGGATGCCAAAACTCCCTAAAACCTCTTTTGACGGCCGGCGCCAGATTGATGTGGGGAGCCCGCGTTCCCCCCAAAAGCCTCCCAATGAGAAGAGGGAGGAAGGGCTAAAAAGCCCAGAACGCTATAAGAACGTTCCCTCTCCTCTCTATTTCTTGGATCGAGTGGTTCTTTGGATAGGGCCGGGGATCACAAGCTGGGTTGAAACCCTCTTGAGAAAAATGCTCATTCCACCTTCATGAGGGACTTCCCTATCCCTCTTTTCATGGGCTACCATGCTTATTCTCGCCCTATCCACACGTCGTGAAATCCTTTAGCCATAGCTAGGTATGAGAAAAGCCAGAGTAGCTCCAGCGGGTGTCCCTCCCATATCAGCCCGAGGAGATCGTAATAGTAATAGAAGATATCCACTAGGCCTGTGAGCATGAATCCCATTAGGAGATATAGCCATCCTTTTAGTCGCCTCCCAAACTCGTCCACGAGGTTAAGCTCGACGGCTAAGAACGCAGACCTCCTGCCATCTGCTTTCACTTCTTCTCACACGACCCCGCCCCTATTTTCCCTATAATGGTCCTCTCCATGCTCCTCCTTATAAGAGGGAGGAAGGTGAGGGTCGGGAAGATTGCTAGGATCAGGGTTGGGGGAAGGGCAGGCCTGTATTAGGGGGATATCGTTGGTGAGTGAGTATGCTGCGGCCTGGGATTCGGTGGTCGAATAAGGAGTTTAGGGATGCCTTCAAGGAGGCTGGCCTCCTAAAGGAGTTCATCGATATCTTGGATAACATAAACTCGACGCCGATTGTCATGGAGAAGTATAGGCCGCCATCGGTCATTGTTAGGACGCTTGCCTATGACAGCTTTAGCATGCTGATGATTTTGCTTAGCCCAAACCTCCCTAACCTGAGTAGGGAGGGGGTCATTAATAGAGCATCAACCCTCCCCTACCCCCATAATATCTCTTGATACGCTGTCACGGCGTATAAGGGATGCTTTTTAACAGGGGGATATGAGGAATCTTAGACGACCATTCTGAGTTTTATGGCGTAAAACTTTAATCACGGCTGTGCTGCTTACCCGATGGATGAGTATTTACCGGGTTGGTGGGGCTGCTTTATTATCGGCCCTCCTGATTCTGGCTCTCTTGATGGGTCACGCCTCAGCTCAGGAGGGCAGGGTCTTGGTGGTGGTTACTGCTGGGCCTTTGGCCAGCGTCGTCGAAGAGGTCGGCGGAGAATATGTTAATGTGAAGGAAATTCTCCCGCCAGGCGCCGATCCACATAGCTATGAGCCAAGTGCTCAGGAACTTCTATCGCTTATCGGCGGCGCATCCTTGATAGTTATGACAGGACCGCATCACCTCCCAGTTGAGGAGAGGATTGAGGAGCTTGTTAAGGAGGGGCTTATCAGGGCTCGAGTTGTAGACTACCGTGATTATCAGAAGGAGGGGTTGAGGCTTCTCGAGATAGATGGAAGTCTGAACCCACATGGATACTTCTTCTCGTTAAGCGGCCTGAGGGCTATTGCTAAGGCGTGCGCTGGCGAGCTCTTAAGGCTTATGCCGGATAAGTCGGAGTACTTCAAGCAGAGACTGGATGCTTATCTCGAGAGAATTAAGCTCATTGAGGATGTTGTCAAGCGATTGAGCGTTCATGGTGTTAGAGTTGCCCTTGTGGATCCCGCGCTCCAGTATATCGCCGAAGATCTCGGTCTCGACGTGGAGGCCATGCTCAGGATTGAACACGGCGTGGAGCCCTCTCCCAGGGAGGTTGCCGAGATTGTGGAACTTTTTCGGGAAGGCAGGGTCTCGCTCGTGCTCATGAGTGATATGGGCCTCACGGAGGGCTCAGCCATCATGAGAGCATTAGAAGAGAATAATGTCCCGTATGCGCTTATCCCGCTTCTTGACTTCTCAGATAGGCCTGAGCTCGCCCCAGCATCCGCGGCATCCATAATTAAGAGCAGGCTTCAGTCTGGTGGTAACATGAGGAGCACGGGAAGCTTATTGGATGCATTCCTGCTTCCATCACTTGTGGCTAATATCATGCTCGCGCTAGTCCTAGTATTGCTCATCCTGAGGGTGAAGCGGCATGGGTGAGGTTGAGCTTAGGAACGTGTCATATTCTTTCGGCGATAGGGTGGCGCTAGAGGACGTTTCTTTCGAGCTCGACTCGCCCTTCTTTTGCGCTGTCATGGGGCCGAATGGCGCCGGAAAGAGCACGCTGCTGAAGCTTATGCTTGGCTTGCTCAAGCCCCAAAAGGGCATGATAAGTATTATGGGATATGATGTCCCGAGGGAGGCTAACAGGGTCAGGAGACTCATCGGATACATCCCGCAGGTCATCAATATAGATCATCGGATACCTATGAGCATTGAGGAGGTTGTCGCCATGGCGGCTTTGTCGAGGAACCTGCCGCCTAGGATCGTGACCGGAGAGGTGAGGCGCAGGGTTCGCGAAGCCCTCGAACTCGTCGGGCTGGATGACCCCTCAGCGCAGTTCTCCGAGCTTAGCGGCGGGCAGAGGCAGAGAGTCCTCATCGCTAGAGCACTCGTCGGAGAGCCTAGGATGCTGCTCCTTGATGAACCCTACTCTATGCTGGACTTCGACATGAAATGCGAGATAGCTGATCTACTCTATAGGCTGCATAGAGATAGGGGGATCGATATATTCCTCGTCGCGCATGAGCTCAGCCCATGCATTCACTTGGAGCCTACCGTGATCCTGCTGAATAAGCGAGTCTACGCCATAGGGAGGGCTGGCGAGGTTCTGACATTAGAGAATCTCAGGAGGGCCTATCCAGGCTTGACCGAGATACCGGCGGGATTCATACTCGGCGAGGATCATGGGTGATGCTCGGATGCCGCTTGACCTCCTCTTGCTAATTTACCTATCAGCGGCCGCGAATGGTCTCCTCATCGGGGCCATAAGCTTACCCCTCATAATATCTAGGAGTATATTATTCGCATTGACTATGACTCATTCCATTCTCGGTGGTGCAATACTCGGGGTTTACCTGAATGAGGTGTTGGGCATCAGCCTCCCAGTCCCGGTAACAGCATTCCTAATGGCCCTGATCCTCTCGATACTCGTCGCCGAGCTATCCGAGAGGATATTCTCAGAGGACGTTTCCATAGCTCTCGCTGTTGCCCTAGCAACAACGATAACCGTTGTATTCAGTTACCTCCTAGCTAAGGCATCCTCAACCGGCCTCTCGCTGGCATGGGTATATGTCGCCGGGACATCGGCAGTGGCCACTTTAGGAGACCTTCAGAGAACATTAACCGGCCTAGTGATAACCGCGCCCTTGATGCACCTGATAAGTGGTGAGATAAAGTACATCGCCTTCGATAGGGATGGTGCCGAGGCGATGGGTATAAACACGAGGCTATACCGTTATCTCTTCTTCGCCCTCGGCTCCCTCACGGCCTCGATACTCTCAATGAGCATAGGAGTTCTCGCTACCCACGTACTCCTAGCGATTCCGGGGGCGATCGCCGTCAGGTTCTTCAGGAGAAGGCTTTTCGCCGCATCCTACCTGTCGGCAACCTCCCTGAGCCTTGGAGGCTATGCTCTGGCCCAGGTCATGAATATCCCGCCGAGCGGCGGCATAGGAATACTCTCGGCGATCGCGGTCATCGGGATGGTGGTGGCCCGTGAGTCCTAGCAGGCCCAAGCTCAGCCCAAGGGCGATAGAATATCTCCTCTCCGTTCTCAGGAGGTCCCGAGGCAAGGGCTATGCGAGGCAATATGAGATAGTAGAGGATCTCGGGGTCTCGAAGCCGACCGCCTCTCTGATGGTGAAGAAGCTTAGGTGTGTTGGTTATCTAAGAGTCGAAGGCGAGAAGATAATGCTCAGCGAGATGGGCGAGAAGCTGGTATGGGAGCTCATCAGAAGGCATGGCATAATCGAGAGCGCGCTCTTTGAGCTCGGCCTCTCACGCGAGGGAGCATGTAGACTAGCCTGGAGAATTGTCCAAGAGATCCCAGCCGAGGATGTCGAACGCATCTGGATAAAACTCGGCTCACCTGAATCATGCCCCTGCGGATACCGGATTCCGAGCATCCATAAGGGGGCTAGCATGGAGGAAGTTGAGCCCTGTATAGCATTTAGGGCTGGCCGACGGACTGTACGGTCCTAAGCACAAGAATCGTCGAAGCGAGTATGTCATCGAGGGTCGTGAGGAGCGACATTATCGGTCTCCTCGACCTAACCTCGAAAATGACCTCGCAGTCGCTCATTCTAGCGGAGAGCTGCATGCCGCTTGGAAGGGGCTCATTATCTGGCTGGAGAGCCTTCATCACGATCCCCGCAATCAAGGCATCCTCAAAACACATCCGTATCCTAGCCTCGCACTCGACAACCTGTGATCCGGCCTCCATCACCTCGCCCCCGAGAGCTTCTCCTCAACAGCCCTATCGAGCTCCAGTAGGAATAATGCCTTCCGGGTCTTGGGTATGCTTGCCCCGGCCGCTACATCATGCCCGCCGCCCCTCCCGCCGACGAGCTCAGCG
This sequence comes from Candidatus Wolframiiraptor allenii, assembly GCA_023539495.1. Lineage (GTDB taxonomy): Archaea > Thermoproteota > Nitrososphaeria_A > Caldarchaeales > Wolframiiraptoraceae > Wolframiiraptor > Wolframiiraptor allenii. The sequence continues at coordinate 14,047 of JAKCEV010000005.1, read as the reverse complement.
ACCTCGGCGAGGAGTTTTCCCAAGTTCAAGCCCATCTCGACGAGCTTTCTCGAGCTCCTAGCTGAAACCTTTATCGAGTCCTCGGACTGCGCTAGCGCGACCAAGATACGCTTATCACCCTGAACCCCCATTGAGGATAGCATCGAGGCCACAGAGCTTATCAGCCTATCATCTATCACTCCCCCGCCATCTATCACGAGCAGGTTCTTCAGCTCCTGCCTGCACTCATCCCTCATGGCGTACTCGACTGCCTCAGCAAGCCTCCTTCTATAATCCTCGAACACCCTCTGAGCCTCCTCGAGCAGGGCCCCGCGGCCCCCCATAGCTATTGAGATCCCCAGCCACTCGTTGCCGGTCTTGCCACATGCATTCAGTAGCGAGGCGAATTCCCGCGCATCCCTCAGATATGTCCAGGGCTCCTCCATGGTTAGCTCATAGACCTTTCCAATAAGCTCCCTCGCCATGCTCGGCGGAAGCCCCAGCGACGCCAGATACTTCAATATACCATTGTAAAGCTGCCTCTTCTCATCCTCTGACAGCTCTGATAAGACGCGCCACCTGTCATCATCCCTCACCCTTATCCCTATCTCGGTTAGGAGGCTGTAGGCGTTTGCCTCATTCCCGGAGATGCCGACGATGAAGGGGTTCATGGTGCTCGCCATTGCCACATGTATGGGCTTACTACTCCTTCCATAGAAAAGTAGATCCTCTTCGACTCTGAGCAGCCCGGCCTTCACGGCATCCTCAACAATCTTCTCATTAAACCCATGCAGGCTCCTGCCATCGGATCTATCCTGAAGATCACCTAGAGCGCCCGTTACAGCGACTGGCGAGAGGAGAATATTCTCCTCGTTCAGCGCTTTCGCGACGAGATATGCCACGCCTGCGCCGCTAACCTCCTCGGAACCATTTATGCCGTAGAGGTGCGGGTTAAGCTGGATCACGCTCGCGGGAGCTGGCCCAATCGGTTCATGATGATCCAGTATTATGATAGGCCTGCTTAGCGAAAGCTTGGACAACTCATTCAGGTAGCCACTCCCCATATCTACGAGAATGGGGATGTATGATGCTGGGAGATCAGCAAGGTATCTCAACGCATCCTCAAACTCCCCAACAGCTCTAGTCGCGAACCTAGCATTCTCTCTCAGGAGCATGGCTGAGACTATCGCGCCCGATGAAAGCCCATCAGCATCCACGTGACATATGACTAGAAACTTACCGCCCTCATCCATGAGGGATCTTATCCTCTCCGCCACCTCCCCAGCTCTTGAGAGGAATCCTCGTTCATCCCTGAATCTATCCAGGCTCATCAACTATACTCATAATCTATATGGGGGCTAAAATAGCTGTTTTCAGATACTACTTGTATGCGTAGACAAGCTCTGGCTCCCAATCTGGTGGGAGCTCGCCAATCCGCTTGTAATACTTAACGAGCCTGTGGATCTTGGCCTCGACGAGCTGAAGTCTATGCCTGTTGTACCTGTCTCCCTTATGCTTGCCCAGGTGCACCCTCATCCTCCTAGCTCTTCTGAGCAGGTTTTCTAGGTCCTCGGGGATCTGGGGTAATAGGTTATTCTCCTTGAGGATCTGCTTTATCGTCTTGCCCGTGACCTGCTTGACGAGCGGGACACCATGCTGATCCCGCAGGATTATGCCGATCATACTCGGCGGATAACCCTCTTTAGCATACTTAACTACTAGGGACTCAACTTCCTCTGGCGTGAGCTTAACCCATGATGGGGGAGCCTTGCTAAGCGGCCTCTTCGACCCAGACTTCCCCCGTCTACGCGCATGAAGTCGCGCCATACTTCTCAAAATCGTTACAAATATCCTCCATATATACTACTCCCTCAAAATTTACCTCGTGAAAGGAAGCTTTGGAAGGAACGCTTATTGGCCGGCAGCGGTAAAAACCGGAGAGCCTGTGGTGAGAATGCATACACGCCACGGGGTCTCTAGGGGGGTGGTTTACGTGCGGCCCGCCGGCTCCGGCCACTATGGCCGCCAACCAGTCTCACCTCTCTTATTTCAATTCTTATCTTAGCTTTTTCATTAAACAAGAATAGAAATGCAGTAACACATCCTAATTATGTGCCAGCTTCTAGGGAAAGAGCCTCAGCTCGACTAAAAAACATTATAACGTGGCTGGCATTCTCTGATCCGGCCTTGATTTCAAGCGTGATCATCTGCTACTCGGCCCACATGGGGAATACTCTCAAAGTTGCTAGAGTTATTGGCGAGGTCTTGCGCGCCGAGATTTATAAGCCTGGGGAACTGGACCCGCGTGAAGCCGTCAAGAAATATCAGCTAATCGGGCTCGGATCCGGCATATATTATGGCAGGCATCACCCATCAATAATTACATTTGCGGAAAAGCTTCCCGAGGCTCGGAATAGATACGTGTTTGTTTTCTCGACAAGCGGTCTCCCTAAGATACCGGTCCTCCATAATTATCATAAGCCCCTGATCACAATACTCTCAAGAAAAGGCTTCAGGCTCGTTGGGGAGTTTAGTTGCAGGGGCTATAATCTTCATGGTGCTCTCCGGCTTATCGGGGGGATGAATAAGGGCAGGCCTAATGCGGAAGATCTCGAAAGGGCGAGGAGGTTTGCCGAGAATATCCTCAGGAGGCTAGCCTAGGGTCTTAATGGTTTTTAAGAATCACTACTCCACTTTCTGAGCTGGATGGCGCTCTGGATAGGGGTTGATGATACGGATTCGAGGAGGGGTGGTTGCACGACCTACGTGGCAGTGGTAGCCATGAGAAGGCTTGAAGCTCTTGGCGCGAGGCTAATCGGCTATCCGAGACTTGTGAGACTCAACCCCAACTGCCCCTACAAGACGCGGGGCAACGCGGCGGTCGCCTTCAAAGTTGAGGGGGTCAAACTTGAGGAGGCCGAGGATGTCATGCAATGTGTTGTCGAGGAATTCTCGGAGATCAACGAGGGGGCTGAGACAGGTATCGCATTCCTAGAGGGAGAACCTGGTGAGAAGCTTAGAGGCTTCTACTGGAGGGCTGTCCGCGAGCTTGTGCCCCTAGAGGATGGATTCAGAGTTGCTGAGGAGGTTAGCGCCAAGCTAATCTACTATGGCGGTGGCATGGGCATAATAGGCGCGCTCGCCGCGATAGGGGCTGACCTGAGCCTCGGGAAGACGTATGAGCTCATCGCTCATAGGCGGAGGGAGTATTGGGGCACTGTGAGGAAAATTGATCTAGCATCTGTCTTCGAGATGGATAGGGCGACGAGGCCGTATACCTTCGATAACATAGATCCTGAAAGTGGTGAGATCAGGATAACCCCTCACACGCCTTGCCCCGTTCTCCTCGGCATAAGGGGCGTTGACCCAGAGATTCTCAAGAAGGCTTTCAGGATGATCCGGGTATATGAGCCCATCGAGTTCGTGACGATCTTTGAGACGAATCAGGCGACAGACGCCCATTACCAGAAGCTCGGAACAAGAGATCTCAGTGATGGCGTGAGTGCGATAGTCGAGGGAATCGTCGCCGAGACCCCGAGAATAGATGTGGGCGGCCACGTCTTCTTCAAGCTTAAGGACGAACATGGTGAGATCTGGTGCGCAGCCTATGAGCCTACCAAAAGCTTCAGGAAGCTTATCCTGCAACTCATCCCCGGGGACAAGATCATAGCATACGGCGCCGTCAAGCAGAAGCCTCAGGGTCTAACACTGAACCTCGAGAAGATCTACATCAGAGGACTCGCGGAGAAGATTATTGAGAGGCCGCCTAAGTGCCCGGAGTGTGGAAGGAGAATGACCTCCATGGGAAAGAATAAGGGGTTTAAGTGCGGGCGATGTAGGGCTAGGCTGCCCGAGGAATGTAAAGAAATAGTTAGGATTCCTAGGACTATTAGGCCTGGATTCTATGAGGTGCCGCCATCCGCGCGAAGACACTTGACGAGGCCGCTGATGCTTGACGAGCTACTCCGAGATAACTAGCATTGTTAATGTGCTCCTGACTTTATCCAGCCTCCGTATGAGGGCGCCCGGCGCCGGAAGCTAGGCCCGGGGCGCTATCCTCCAGGAGATAACCTCCTTGAGCTCATCCATAGTATTTGCCTCAACCTTGGCTATGATGTCATATACGCCGTAAACGGCGTAAGCCTCTTTGACATTGGGGATCTTCTTCAGCTCCTCTAGAATCTCCTCCTCACAGCCGATCTCAGTATTTACTAGGACGAATGCTGTGGGCATGGCTTTAGATCGGCTTCCCCGGGTAATAAATCTTCTCAATACTTTAAGAGATCAGGATTCGAGATCATTTTGAAGACATTTCAGCCGCTGGATTCAGCGGCTTCCACGGCCTCCGCCTCCTCAAGCTCTTCCTCAAGCCCTCTTCTCACGAGCCTCGTGATATATCCTGCAACCTTGTTCCTAATCTTCTTGGAGACCTGTCCTGTGAGCGCCTGAGATACTAGGAGCTTATTAAGCTCGAAATCGGCCGAGACCCTGTCCGGGAACTTCTCTATAACCTCCTTTGCTAGGACCTTGATCTTCCGTATCTTCACGCGGCCCATGCTCTCCGGCTTAAATCACAGTCAGGAGGCTCTATGATAAATAGCTTTCCCGGAAGGCTTTTAGCCGGATAAGGAGCGCGGGGTAAGAGCTTTTTACCCACAAGTCTTATATCCAAAACTTATCCCCAAGGATAGCGCCGGAGGTGTGGCCATGCTAACCGCTAGGGGTCATCTCAGGAAGAAGGTTCACGCCAGCGGCAACGAGTATTTCTACATCCATATTCCATCGAGGCTCGCGCATGATAGCCAGTTCCCATTCAGCGAGGGTGATGAGCTAATAATCTCGGTTGATGTCGGATCCTCGAGGATAATAATAGAGAAAGTGAATAATGGCGAGGGCGGCCGGCAGAACGTTAATAAGAGGAAGGCTCGGCAGAAGATTAATGCCTAAAAGATGCGCATCGACCTGCTTCCAAAAAACCTTGACATCATCTTGCATACATCCTCGACCATGCCTCCTATCCTGAATAGATGGCCCGGACACCTGCAATCGGATGAGCCGAATCCCCTAACAGCTTTCTGGGAGATTCTTGCAAGGAGCTCCGCCATCCTACATTCATATTCCTTTGGAAGCTCGTAGGCGTATGCGCTTTCGACGATCACCTTATCGCTAGCGGTGAGATAGTCAATATGCCATCGAAGCCTCTTCGCCTTAGACCTGTGCCTCGCCAGCCGCTTCTCAAGATTATTCTGAGCTGAGCCGACATACGCGTAGAATCCTTTCTCAAGCTCTATCTCGCCGAGGCCGCCGACCCTCAGCTTCACATCATCCAAGATTCTTAGAAAGAGGATGTAGACCCCTTTCAACAGGCGCTCATCTTGATTATGGCGGGCTAAATCCTTATTATATCTGATTATTGCTGTAATACTTGTTGGATGGGCCTACAGGTATCGGGTAAGCCCGCTAGGCTTTATGAAAGGCTTGATGGGGGCATAGTCGTTTGTAGGGCTTGTCCGAGGTATTGTAGGCTTAGCCCAGGTCAAAGAGGGTTTTGTGGCATCCGGGGGAATATCGACGGCATCCTCTATCTCTTAGTTTATGGCAAGATTATCGCGGCGAATGTTGACCCAATTGAGAAGAAACCCGTCATGCATTATATGCCTGGGACAAGGGTCTTCTCGATAGCGACTAATGGTTGTAACTGGGCTTGCAGATACTGCCAGAACTATGATATTAGCCAGAGGAGAAGGGTTGAGGGCGCTGATGTCAGCCCCGAAATGGTGGTCAAGATGGCTAAGAAGTATGGGAGCGAGGGGATAGCTTACACGTATAATGAGCCGACAATCTTTATGGAGTTCGCGCATGATGTAGGCGTGATCGCAAGGAGGGAGGGGCTATTCAACGTCTTTGTGACCAATGGCTACTGGACGCCCGACGCTGTTAGGGAGGCCATGGACTTCCTAGACGCCGCGACCGTGGACTTCAAGGGAAATGCCGACCCGGACTTCCTGAGAAAATTCAGCGCCGTCCCCAGCCCCGACCCGATCTTCGAGACGCTGCTCGAGTTGAGGGATGAGACTAGGATTCACATCGAGATAACGGACCTCGTTGTCCCAAGAATAGGAGATGACTTGGAGCAGGCTAGGAGACTCGTCCGCTGGATACACGACAACCTCGGCCCCGATGTGCCAATCCACTTCCTAAGATTCCACCCGGATTACTTGGTACTCGATCTGCCCGCGACGCCCATCGAAACTCTCGAGAAGCATTATCGAGTTGCTAAGGAGGAAGGCATGAGATATGTCTACCTAGGGAATGTCCCGGGCCATCCATATGAGAATACTATCTGCCCCGAGTGCGGCCAAGTCGTTGTTGAACGTTATGGCTTCGATATCCTCTCATGGAACCTCGACGAGAGGAATCGATGCGTATATTGTGGCTACCCGATAGCGATCTATGGTAGGCCGTCGCCGAGGGCGCTGAAGCGTAGAACCCTATTCTAAGGCAATACTTAATTCTAGAGAGTTATGCTTTTCCCGGGCCGAGATGAGGCTCCACGCAGGGATATGTGGGAGCTTCCCGAGGCCGCCTAAGCTTCGCAAGGCATTCGACGACCTCTCTGAGGGTAAGATAGGTGAGGGTGAGCTCAAGAGAATCCTAGCAGAGTCAATCCGCGACGTCGTGAAGCTTCAGGAAAGGGCTGGGATGAGCATAGTGACCAGCGGCCTCCTCTCATGGCACGACCTCTTCAGGCCGTTCACGATGAGCCTTGAGGGACTAGAGGCTGGAAGGCTCATCAGGTTCTTCGACAACAACTTCTACTACAGGTGTCCGACGATAACCGGCAAGATCCGATGGAGGGGGCCGATAACGCTTGAGGAAATTCAGGAGGTTAGAGGAGCTGCGCATGGGCTAGTTAAGGCCGTTATCCCGGGACCCTTCACATTTCTAGAACTCTCCGAGAACCGGTTCTACACCTCGGAGGATGAGCTTCTCGATGACTTGATCAAGGCCCTTAGAGCGGAGGTGGAGGTGCTGAAGAGCTCATCCGACCTGATCCAAGTTGATGAACCGTCTCTCGTGGACCCGGAGCTCGGAAGATCCGAGAGGCTGAGGGGCGTTGATATTGTAAACGAGTTCCTCACGAGGCTCGATGTTCCCAGTGATAGAGTTATCGTCGCGACATACTTTAACCTAGACCCAGAGAGATATGCCATGATCCTTGATCTTCGAGCAGGCCTTCATGTCGATCTCAAGTCCACACCCACCGAGGCTGATCAAGCGCTCAAGGAGCATGGGTTCGAGGGCCCCATCCTCAGCCTAGGCATCATAGATTCTAGGAACATCTATCCCATGGATCCGCGTGAAGTGGTCTACCATGTGAAGACATACTTGGATTATATCTCGCCGGATATCCTAGTTTTCTCGACAAGCTCTTGGCTCGACTACATCCCTTATAACGAGGCTGTTAGGAGGCTTGATGCCCTTGGCAGGATTCTTGCCGAGGCGGAGGTGAGATTCATATGAACTATAAGCTCCCCAACAAGCTTAGGACAACAGTTGTCGGGAGCTATCCATATTTCCCCGAGGCGCTTAAGGCGTTCCAGCTCAGGAGGCGCGGTGATCGCGGCCCAGAATACGAATCCCTAGTCAGGGAGGCTACTAGGAAGGCGATAATGGATTATCTCGAAGCCGGGATAGACATACTAGCTGATGGAGAGCAGAGGAGGGAGGATATGGCGGTCTTCTTCGCTGAGGAGCTTGAGGGTTTCGAGATAAGCGAGCCAGTCAGGATATTCGACAACGTCTACTTCAGGAAGCCCGTGATCGTTAGTAAGATCGCTTGGAGGCATGAGATACTTGTAGATGATTGGAGGTATGCCTCAAGCCTCGCCGCCGGGAGGCCCATGAAGGTGACCCTTACCGGCCCATACACCATGTATTCTTGGAGCTTTGACAAGTTCTATGGGGACATGAGAAGGGCTATCCTCGACATGGCCGAGGCCTTTAGGAGGGAGATAGAGGCCTTGGTAAGAGCTGGGGCGACATTTATCCAGATTGATGAGCCTGCGCTCTCGACGAGGGCCGAGAAGAAGGATGTCCTGATCGCGGGCGAGGCCTTTGAGATCATGCTTGGTGGGCTGAGCAATGTGAAGAGGATAACGCACATATGTTATGGGAAGATGGAGAGGCTCTTCCCCGAGATCCTAGACTTCCCGATAGACCAATACGACTTCGAGACTAAGAATAGGAACTACGAGCTGCTGGATGTGTTGAAGGAGTATTCCTTCGATAAGGAGCTGGCTCTCGGCGTCATAGATGTGCATACCTCGAGGATTGAGCCCGTCGAGGAGATAATGGACGGAATCGCAAGGGGCTTGGAGCTTCTACCACCCGAGAAGCTCTACGTAAAGCCGGACTGCGGGCTGAAGAGGCTTAAGCGAGAGATAGCCCTCGCGAAGCTAAAGAATATGGTTGAGGCCGCTAGGAGGGTTAGGGAGGAACTAGCCTAGGATAAGGGAACCGATTTCCTCCGCAACGCTTCTCACATCAACGTCGAAGGTATAGTGGATCTTCGTGAAGTTCCTCCTGAATTCTATCACCTGTCTTCTAACCTCCGATGGCTCTTCCCGCTTCTTCACAACCCTATATATCAACTCGGCCACTTCACTCATATCATCCTCCTTCATCCCGATCCTAGTAACCTCCTGAACCCCTATTCTTATTCCCGATGGATTCTCTATGTCGCTGGGCCCATCCCATGGCAAGATATTTTTGTTGACGATTATATTCGCTTCCTCTAGGGCTCTAGCACATCTCGCCCCACCACCATCACCACGAACATCAAGAAGCACTTGATGCGTTCTCGTGAAGCCCCATTTCTCGCCTAGAACCTTAAAGCCTCTCGCGTGAAGCTCCTCGGCCAAGCGCCTCGAGTTCTTTAGTATCTGGTCCGCATACCCTCGTCCGAACGCCCTCATCTCCAATGATGCCACACCGAGCGCCGCCAGCCTATGAAGGTGATGATTCGAGACGAAGACGGGAAAGACTATCTTCGATGCCTTTTCGTATATTTCGTCGCTATTCGTTATTATTGCTCCGCCCTGTGGGCCTGGGAAGGTCTTATGAGTTGAGGTTGTGATCGCATCAGCGCCATCTTCAAGCGGGTTTGGATAAGCCCTCCCAGCTATGAGGCCAAGGACGTGCGCCGCGTCATAAACTAGCCTTGCCCCCGCCTCTCGAGCCGCCTCAGATATCTCCTTAACCGGGTGCGGGAAGATGACGACGCTCGCCCCCAAAACTATCATTCTTGGGGACCTCTCCCTAATCAGCTTGACAGCAGCATCTACATCCACCATCATGTCCTCGGGTATTATAGGGAGCTCAACAGGCTTTATCCCGAGCCTCCCAAGTATCCCATATTTCGAGTGGCTGACGTGAGCGCCTCCGGGTAAGGGTAGGACAGCAGCCTCATCCCCCGACCTCGCTAGGCAAGCGAATATAGTCGCGTTTGCGATAGTACCCGAGATTGGCCTGACATCCGAGTATTTCGCGTCGAATAGCTCCGCAAAGATCTTGGAGACCCTAACCTCAAGTTCATCCACGTATCTTGTCCCCTGGTAGAAGCGCTTAAACGGCAGTCCTTCAGCATACCTATGCATGGCATCCGAGAGATAGACCACGTCCAAGAGCGGCGATGTAACGTTCTCTGATGCTATGAGGTTTATACACTCATTCCTCCTCCACATATTATGCCTCTTGACTAGATCTAGAATTTCCTTCAGCTCGGCTTCATACATGCCCTCTTTCAACTAGCTTGAGGCGCGGGAGATACCTTATTAAGTTTGTCAAGTTTATAGTCCGGAGATATTGATGGGCTCAAGTATGCGCGGGGTCGCTAGGAGACTGAGCCTAGACGTGGCTCTGCTCGCGAGCTTTAGCACACTCTATATGGTGATCTTGAAAATGCTCCCGGGAATACCGGCGATAGGCTTTCCCGGCGTTAAGATCGAGATCGCGATCGCCCTTTCCCCCATCTACGGCCTCATTCTAGGCCATGTTCTCGGGCCCGCCTCAATCTTCCTCGGGACAATCATGGCCATGACTCTCCTGCCGGGAAAATACACACTCTTCAGCTACGTAACTATCTTCGCCGCGCCGCTCGGCGTCCTCGTCTCATCCTTTGTCCTCGATCGTGGAAGGCTGCTTGGCGTGCCGAAATGGGTCTACGCGGTCGGGATCCATGGCGCGATGCTGGCCATCTGGTATGCGACGGATGTTGGCAGGCTCACAGCCATCTTCACGATATATTATATCGCTTCCATGGCCCTGATACTCGCGAGCGGGCTCCTTGGCCAAGCGGGCAGCTGGATCAGACGATCAATGTTCAGAATTTTCGCCGGGTGCTTCTCCGGAATATTCGCTGACCATTTCTATGGCAGCCTAGCGGCGATAATAGTCTTTAGATATGCGCTCAATTCATTCGAGCCCGAGGCCATGGCGGCCTGGTATCTCGCCGCAATTCCAGCGGTAGCCCTCGAGAGAGGGCTCATGATCATCTTCTCATTCATCGTCGCGTTCAACCTGTATCTCCTCTTGAGAAAATCTAGGTATCTCAGGGTGAGGGTTGACTAGGCTTGAGTGGATGCCCGAAGCGAGTCTTGAATGGCCCATGCGGCGGGATGAGGCCGGATGGCACATGCGAGCTCGGCGACAGGCGATGCATTTTCTCCGAGCGATATCCATCCAAGATTATCTTGGATCACGGATTCAAGTTTAGGCCGGAAATCAGAAGGAGGCAAAGCTTCACTAAACTACTCATGGAGGTTGAGAAAAAACCTGTCTGGGTGGCGGAGATCCCGCCAAGTGCCAAAGCTCTTAGTAACATAGACCTCCTCAAGGACCTCTCATTCACAGCCCTGAGTATACCTGATAACCCGCTCGCGCTCCTCCATGTCGAGAACAGCGCCTTCGCCCAGCTACTGAGGAAGAAGCTTGGATGCGAGGTCATAGCCCATCTAACCTGCAGGGATTTGAGCAGGCTCGCGATAAAGTCGAGGATACTCGCGCTCGCCTTATGCGGCGTGGAGCATATCCTAGCCTTAACGGGAGATCATCCGAAGATGGGGCCTGAGGAGTCCGCGCCAGTCTTCGACCTAGACTCTATCAGGCTCATCTATCTCGCGAGGATAATGTCGGATTACGGCGTCGATGAGCTGGGGAATAAGCTACAGGTCATGCTGAGAATCCATGTCGGCGCAGGCCTAAACCCTTACATTCCACTAGAGATCGAGACCTCAAGAGCTCTGCGGAAATATGAGGCTGGAGCAGAATTCCTCGTAACACAGCTCATCTTCGACGCCGAGCCGATTGAGAAAATACTCAAGGCCCTCAAGGATGCCAGCATAGTCATCCCGGTCTTCACGGGATTTATAATAGAGGAGGAGCCCATCATCCAGCAGGTAATCAAGACTATGGGGATCCCCGAGGCAGATATCCCACGAGACCTAGAAAAGCTCGTCAATAAGCACATAGAAACCCTCGAGAAGCTTAGGAGAGCTTATGGCCCCGTCGGCGCCTTTATATCAACCCTAGGCAAGATCAGGAACCTCAAGCTATGGGATCAGGCCTTCAAATCATGCTTCACGAAAGGATGAAGATAATACATGGTCCCCGGAAATCTTAAATCATGGACCCCGCCCATCTCTTATCCGGTGATGACCGCCCGCATCACCTGAACTGTGATGACGGATCAACCGGCTGAGCTACGGTATTCCGGGCGGTTTTCCTCCAAAACATAAGTGGTGTTCGCGGCTAATTCTTTTAAGGTCCATTTATCCCCGAGGATAGATGATGGTTGAGGATATGTTAAAGTATGCTCTTGAAGAAGCTGGTAGGCTAGGCGCGAATTATGCTGAGGCGAGATATCAGAAGGATGTTGAGGAAGCTATCATCTTGAAGAATGGTTCTCCCGAAATCACCGCGAGATCAGTTGATGAGGGGATTAGCGTGAGGGTTCTTATCGATGGCGCTTTAGGATTCTCGTCAACACCATTTCTCACTAGGGCCTCTATTAGAGAGGCTGTTAGGTCGGCTTTCTCCATGGCTAGGGCGGCGTCGCGGCTCCTTAAAGACAGGATTAAGTTGAGTGATGAGGAGATGTCTAGAGCGAGAGTCGAGGTCAAGCCGAGGGTGAGGTTTGACGCCGTGGACTTGGATGCCAAGATAGAGTTCCTGAGGGAGGTGGATTCTTCGATTCTCGAAGCCGCTGAGAGACGGGGCTTAAAGGTAATGAGGTTCCTCGAAGTTGGGAGGCGCGATCTTGAGAAATGGGTCATAAATAGTGATGGTGCAGACGTCTTCACGAGAATCCCGAGGACGTTTCTCGAGTATTTCATAACCCTCTACTCGCCACAACATGGGAGCATTCAGAGGTTCCAGCACCTAGGCGAGGCTAGGGGCTGGGAGGCTGTTGAGGCATGGAGACCTAACGAGATGGTCTCGGAGGAGGTTGAGCATGTGGCCGCCGTCCTGCTGCGAGGAGTCGCGCCGCCGAGGGATCCCGTTGATGTTGTGCTCGGGCCGGAGATAGTTGGGATAATCTGCCACGAGTCCGCCGGCCACCCGGGCGAGGCTGACAGGGTTCTCGGCAGGGAGCTTGCTCAGGGAGGCGACAGCTATATCAAGCCGGAGCTGCTTGGGACGAGAATAGGATCGGATGTTGTTACGGTTGTTGATGATCCGATAACTCCTTACTCATTCGGCTATAGCCCATATGATGATGAGGGCATCAAGGGGAGGGAGCGGAAGCTGATAGAGAACGGCATCTTGAGGGAGCTTTTGCATAATCGGGAGACCGCGGCGATATTCGGCGTCAGTAGCAATGGGGCGGCGAGGTCTGCTGGCTATGACTTGGAGCCGATCATAAGGATGTCAACGACATACATGAAGCCGGGAGACTACTCCTTCGATGAGCTGCTCGAGGATATACGGGAAGGCGTCTACATCAAGAGCTACCAAGAGTGGAATATTGATGATAAGCGCTGGAACCAGAGATACGTCGGCGTCGAGGCTTACAGGATAGTTGGTGGCGAGTTGCGGGAGCCCGTCAGAAACCCTGTTCTGGAGGTGACCACTCGGAGCCTTTACTCATCGATAGATGCTGTTGGCAAGGATCTCAAGTTCTTCGCCGGATATTGTGGGAAGGGTGACCCAATCCAAAGCATCCCGGTCTGGATGGGCGGCCCACATGTCAGGCTTAGAGAAGTGAGGCTGGGATCAACACCGCCGAAAACAGATTGGTAGAGCTATTGGCATTGCTCCTATGAGCCCTCTGACCTCCTCCCCGCCATGGATGATGAGGATTCCTGTTAGTGCGGGGGAGGTTTGGGCTACATCCCTCCCTTTTGGGAGGTTTAGCCCTTGGCCGGGTCTCCGGCCATTACCCCCTATCCCAAGTGGGACTCAGGGCTTGGAGTTATTAGCATTATTTGGGGGATTATTTTCGGCATCATTTAAAGTATTGTATGTTATGGTGGATGCCCAAATAAGGCTTTAAATACTCTCTAGGGGCGACCATTTCTACTCGCGAGGCTACTATGGGAGGTCTTCAGCTATGTAAATAAACCCGTTATTTGGACACTATCTACCCTGAGAATGGAGGAGAAATAAAAATGGGGTGTTGTGATGGACTTCGGCTTTACGGCATGCTCGCCTCGGCGGTCTTCATCTTGAATAGCATGGTGTCCCACATCTCCCCCAGACACCCCCGAGATATTCAACTAGCTGATCCCAGTCCATTACTCTAATCATGTCGCATCTTGTTACGTGCCTGTCGCCCTCACATATACCCCTGACCACAAAATACTTGATGTTATCTCCGTCCCCGAACGTCATTATGAATGTCTGCTCTGGGGCCTTCCCATCACCATAATGGGGGTCGAAAACTCTCTATTTAGCAGGATACCCGGCATCTTGACATCATCACAATAATCTTCAATCTTCCACTTTCAGGCAGGTCCCCAAGAAATAAGGGCAGGCATGTATTAGGATGGTATTGTGGCAAGTGTGG
>JAKCEV010000057.1 GCA_023539495.1 Candidatus Wolframiiraptor allenii | reverse complement strand
CGTTTATCTCAATAATAAACGATATGGAATTGGTGCAGATCTTCTTAAGGATTTGGAAAATCTGCCGCCCAAGAAGGCGATCTACAAGCTGCAACTAAGAATTTTGAGAATCCTGAAGAAGGCATGGCAACAGCAAAAACAATACACGCTAGCCGGCGGGCAGTAAAAGCTATGAAGGGTTGGTGGCATAACCCCGGTGCCCGCCACAGAGATCTTCTGTGGTGGCTAAAAGCCGGATGCCCCGCCAACCCTCAGCTACGATAGCCCGCCGGCCAGCCCCACCCCCCATATTTATCCCCCAAGAACAATTACTGAGCAAAAACAGGAAAAATGGGGCCGCGGCTGGGATTTGAACCCAGGCATCCGGCTCCCTGCCTAGTTTTCTGCTAGTCCACAGGCCGGAAGGCTAACCGCTACCTCACCGCGGCCAGTTTGTCTGGGAGTTTATGTTTGTTCGTGGTTTTTAGTCTTATTCTGTTTTGTGGGTGGGGTGTGTTTTCGTGGTTTTCGGTTGTTGGGAAAGCTATTTTTAGGTGGCGTGTTTCGGCTTATTGAGCTTCCTTGGGGTTGTTGCAGTTTTTCCTTTTGGTGGTTTTTGTTTCGGCTTCGGGGGCTCTTGCGCCAGGTCCATTGCTCTTTGCTACGATGAATGTTTCTCTTAGGGCTGGGAGGTATGCGGGCCTCGTTGCCGCGTTGGGTCACATGGTGTTCGAGTTTCCCTTGATCTTGGCGATAGCGTTTGGTATCTGGGGCTTCATCCAGGATCCTAGTATAAGCTTCGTGATAGGTGTTGTGGGGTCTGCCGCGCTGATAGTTTTCGGGCTTCTTCAGGTTCGCTCATCATTTAGGGGGCTCTCAGCGGGTGGTGATCCCGGGGATTGTGGCCGGTCTCTTCTGCTTGCTCGCGGCACGGGTCTTCTAGCCGCCTTTCTAGTCGGCTTACTCTTCACAGCCTTAAACCCTTATTTTCTCACATGGTGGTTTACTGTGGGGTTGCCGCTGATCTCGGAGGGTGTTAGGATGGGTGGGCTGGTTGGGGTGCTCACGATGTTCGGCTTTCACATCTGGCTTGACTATGCTTGGCTTGGCGCGGCGGGCTATGCCACCGCAACCGGCGCCAGGTTCCTCAAACCCAAGCAGATGAACATGCTTTCCCTAGCACTCGCGGTAGCCGTGATCATCTTCGGAGCACTACTTCTCACCCGAACACTTGGAGTATTTTGAGGTGGATTAGCCTTGCTTGATTATCCTATTCTTCTCGTCTTAACGATCTTCATCGCCACAACAATATTCTACATTATCTTGTATCGGAGAGTTGTTTCCCGGGCACCGGGACAACGTGTCCCAGAGCTTTATGAGGTTGGGGAGGTTGAGGTCTCGAGGCTTAGGGACATTATTCCCCGTGGAGGCTCTGAGCTTGAGAAGCTTCTCTCAGAGTTAAAAGAGATAAGGAGGAGGGCTGAGCTACTTCTCGATGAAGGAGGAGGTTTTGAGGGCGAGGGAGGTGGCGATAAGAGAGGCCCTGAAGGAGATTAGGGATGGGATGGTTATCGGATATGGGTCTGGGACTACTGTGGCTCAGATGACCGGGATCCTGAGGGGCCTGATATGTGAACGGGGGCTTAACGTAGTCTTCATACCATCATCACTCCAGTCGGCGGACTTGATATTATCCCATGGCCTAAAGCTCGCGTCGCTCGCGGAGTATCCTGAGCCTGATCTAATGCTTGACAGCTTCGACCAGGTAGATGCTGAGGGTAATGTGATCAAGGGGGGAGGGGGAGCTCTCCTCAGGGAGAAGGTCCTGATGCAGGCGTCCAAGAGGGTTGTCCTCGTCGGCGACAATCTTAAGCTCAAGGAGAGGATGGATTTTCCAGTTCCCATTGAGATCCTCCAGTACGCCTACCCGCACGTGAAGAGGGTCTTGAGCTCATGGGGCCTGAGGATGGAGCCTAGAGTCTCGGGGGGTAAGATGGGGCCAATAATAACTGATAATGGGAATATTCTCGCAGATGTTTATGCAGGGATATTAGAGGATCCTGAGAAGCTCGATCATCTTCTAAAGAGAGTGGCAGGTATTTTGGAGACGGGGATCTGCATAAAAGCAGCCGACCTA
Source organism: Candidatus Wolframiiraptor allenii (assembly GCA_023539495.1). Classification (GTDB taxonomy): domain Archaea; phylum Thermoproteota; class Nitrososphaeria_A; order Caldarchaeales; family Wolframiiraptoraceae; genus Wolframiiraptor; species Wolframiiraptor allenii. The sequence continues at coordinate 4,916 of JAKCEV010000057.1, read as the reverse complement.
ATTCTGATAGGCTATCCGGATGGAAGTGTTAAGAGGATGGAAATTAATAGAAGAAGATATGCCCGAGAAAAATCACTTCCTTAAACATTGTCTAAAAATCCTTCCTCCTGTTAAAAGGGTAAAATAGCCCTAAGGGAGTGAAAGTGAATCGTAAATGGCCTCTAACGAGAAAATATCCCTTGCGTTGTTAACCGCCGGCCATTTAGTCAATGATCTTTATGGAGGTCTTCTCCCCGCTTTATACCCCATCTTCCAAGTTCTATATGGTAGCTCATATGCTCAAATCGGCCTATATACTGCAGCTTACCTGCTCGGCTCGGCTTTCTTCCAGCCATTTTTCGGTCATATGTATGATAGGTATCGCTTGAGGCTTATGCTTCCCTTATCGCTGGTCTTGGGCGGTGTTGGGATAGGCCTACTCGGTTTTGCTCAAAGCTTTGAAATATCTCTGCTCTTGGTTATTATTGCCGGATTTGGCGCCGCCATATTTCACCCAGTTGCATCAGCTCTTTCCACGAGTAAGCCGAAAAGCGCCAGCTTAATGTTCTCCATTTTTATGGTAGGTGGGAGGATTGGGGCGGCAATAGGGCCGCTTGTTGGCCTCGCCTTATACAACTCGTTGGGATTAGGTGGCCTGGCCCTATTATTAATCCCGCCGCTATTACTTTACCATAGCTTATACAGTATATCTCATGCGGGGATGATTGAGACCCGAGGATCTGGAAAACCATCCATAAGCAATGTCAAAGATGATCATAGGTCAGGCATATTATTGAGCGTTATATCCATACAAGCATCTCTAGTAACATTTCTCGGCGTCGGGATATCAATCTTATCCAATGGAGTCACGCAATTCATTTCCACGTTTTCGGTATTCCTAGGTTTTGGCAAAGAGTTCGGCGCACTACTGTTGACCGCAAATTTTATTGGCGCGATGATTGGTGTCCCAATACTGGTTCGCCTTTCTGATAAGATTGGGAGACGGCTTGCATCCATCCTATTAGCAGTTTCCGCATCAATATTAACGGTGCTTCTCTGTTTTCCAAATCGTTATTTGATGATAGTTATAATGATCGGGCTTGGAGCATTTGCAACATCAATACATACCATCCTTATACTAATCTTGCATGAGTTAATGCCTGAGAGGAAGGGTTTGGCAACGAGTTTAATTTATGGTATTGCATTTGGTATAGGAGGCCTAACAGCCCCTCTAACAGGACATCTAATAGATGTTGGGGGCTTTATCTCCACATTCCAAATACTTGCGCTTATAGGCATTATATCCGCCACACCATTGATCTTCATGAGGTTGAGACCTCCGAGGTAGAAAATATCGAAGGATTGAGGAGAATACCAGACCCGCTGGCTTGTAATTTGGGTGGAGGAATGATGCGGGGTCCATCGACCTACTTACTGCTAATACTATACGAAACGTAACTACAGATAGTAACGCTTAAGGGGGGCGTGGCCACAGATGGTTATGTTTGGAATGCTAACGAAGTGGGAGCGTAAGATCTTGCTTGACAAGCTTCACGGGGTTGAGGTTAATCCGGATCATCTTAGGGCTGTAAAGCATAGGGCTAAGAAAAGGCTGATTCAGGCGATGAGAGACCTGCATTTACTGCTGGCCGTCTTTCCGGATCTGGCTGTTACAGGTGTAACAGGATGGTGCGGGGGGTGGGATTTGAACCCACGAACCCCTACGGGACAGGAGCCTCAGTCCTGCGCCTTTGACCAGGCTTGGCTACCCCCGCCTGTGATGTGTTTCCTCGTACCCGGTATTTAAACTTAGGATTAACGGTCTTAAAAATTCCAGCTTGCATGATGTTTCAAGTCTATATCACGAGCCTTATTCTCGTTCCCGCTCCTCTCTTGAGGGCATTTTCGTAGACGATGTTTGCGACAGCAGCATCCTGTATTGCTAGGCCTGTTGAGGAGAATATCGTGATCTCGCTATCGTTTTCTCTACCCTTCTTCATCCCGGCGATGATCTCGCCAAGCTCTCCGTAGATGCTGCTCGCCCCTATTATCCCCTCGCTTAGCGGCACGTTTATCTCGCCGCTGTGAATTGCCTGCTCAACATCGTCCACGACGATCTTTGATGCTCTCTTAAGTATCATCGGGTCAAGCTCTTGCTTCCCTGGGGCATCCGCCCCGATACAGTTGAAGTGCACTCCATCGGATATCCACTCGCTCATCACCACGGGTTTCCTCGACGGCGTCGTGGTGATTATTATATCGGCGCCCTCAACAGCTTCCTTCACAGATGATGTGGAGACCAGCGAGAGCCCTGCTGCCACATGAGCCTCGATAAATTGTATGAATGCTTTCATGGCTTCAGGCCTGATGTCAAAGACCCTTATCTCCCTAATGGATTGAATTACCCGTGTTATTCCGAGGAACTGCATTCTTGCCTGTGTTCCAGCGCCTATGAAGGCTACTATCCTAGAGTTCTTCCTTGCGAGGTATTTAGCTGCGACAGCGCCGGCGGCCCGGTTCTGATCCCGGTTATCCATGTCCCACCCATAATCGCCTTGGGGAAGCCCGTCTCGGGGTCCACGAGGACTATCACGGCCATGACCGTTGGGAGACCCTTCTCGGGATTCCTTGGATGAGAGTTTACGATCTTGACGGATGAGATCTCGCCAGTCTTGATATAGCAGGGCATCACCCTCAGGTCTCCATTCCCATAGAAGAGGTAGACCTTTGGCGGCATCTGGACGTTACCGAGCGCCTTTTCCCTGAAAGCGCTCTCAACAGCGCTTATCGCCTCATCCATCGAGACCAGCTTCTTAACATCCTCCTCCGGCAAAAGTAGAGTATCCATCATAACACCGCTCATACTAGATTTTATCTCGGGATCTTATCTGCATTCCTCTTTATCTTCTCTATGGCTCTTGGAATATCCTCTAGATCCTCCTCATCTGCTAGGAGGACGTATTGTGGGATCCATACCGCTTCCTCGTATGATGCTTTCTCGGTATTTGGTAGTGGTTTGCTGGGCGGGAGGAATGGGTAGCTGTAGAGAGGCCTGTATCCTGCATTGCATGGAATGCCCTCCGCGGATAAGGCTTCAACAAACCTTTGCTTCGGGAGGTTCGAGAACTCCCGCGAATCATATTTGAAGATATAGAGGTGGTATGCGTGCCTCGTCACTCTACTATCATGTCTTAATGGCGTGATGCCCTCAATCTCGGAGAGGAGCTTGTCTAGTATTCTCGCGCCCCTCTCCCTCTTATCCATGAGCTCAGGAGCCCTCTCGAGCTGTGCTATGAGGATCGCTGCCTGGAACTCCGTTATTCTATAATTCCAGCCATATATCCTGTGCTCGTACCATGGACCCCTCCTAGGCCTGCCGACATTTCTCAGCGACCATACCCTCTCCGCTATCTCATCGTTGTTTGTCGTTACTGCTCCGCCCTCGCCACATGTTATATTCTTTGACTGGTAGAAGCTGAAGATCCCTGCATCCCCTATCGCGCCAACCCTTCTCCCCCTCCACTCCGCCCCATGTGCTTGGGCCGCATCCTCTAGCACCAGCAATGATCTCTCCTCCGCCAGCTCCATTATGGCATCCATGTCCGCCGGCCTCCCGGCGATATGTACTGGTATTATCGCCCTCGTCTTCTCGCCCACCAGCCTTCTCGCAGACTCCGGGTCAATTGTGTATGTCTCCGGGTCTATGTCCGCGTAAACCACCCTTAGACCTAAGTCTAGTGCCGATGTTGCGGTTGCGAGGAAGGTGTATGCCGGGACTATCACCTCGTCTCCGGGCTCCAGCCCCATGGCCCTTAACGCGATCTTCAGGGCGGCTGTCCCGCTTGAGCAGAGGAGCGCGTGCTTAGCATGCTGGAACTCAGCGAACCTCCTCTCGAACTCCTCTTGAAATCTCCCGCCAACACTCCATCTACCGCTTTTCAGGGCCTCGAGTAAAAGCTCCTCCTCGCGGCCACCATAGATCGGCCAGCTCGGGTAGGGCTTCCTCCTAATAGGCTCTCCACCAAGGATCGCGGGCAGCTCCACGGCCTCTCGGCTAAAGGCCCTGTCCCCAGTGTAAATAGATTTCTAGACTGATCCTGCGATGAATGCTATCAGGCCTAGAAGCATCCAAATAAGCGTCATGGACTTGACCTTCAGCGCATTCTCTCCCGAATAGTCCCTCAGGATGCTATATGCAGAATATGTGAAGCCCGTGTCAGCGACCGCGACTATCGGGATATAGATCCATGATACAAGACCTAGCATGTATGGAAGCGGACTCACCGCGACCGCCGCCATATAGAGAGATGCGCCGAGCCTCGCCGCGAATCTCGGCCCCATGATCCTAGCAATGGACTTGACACCGCGGAGGGAGTCTCCTTCAACATCCGAGATCCCCTTAATCACCTCTCTTCCCAAGTTTGATAGGAATACTGGGAGGATGAATGTTGCCAGCCTCGTCGAAATGTATCCATCTGAGAGTATTGAGCCGTAGATGAATGGCGCGGCCACTACGCCGCTCACGATCATGTTTCCGGGTAGGCCGCTCTTCTTCAGCCAAGCATTATAGGCGAGTGAGGCCGCATATGCAATGGAGGCTACCGTGAGGCACTGGGTCGAAGTTAACGCTGACGAGGCTAGGCCGAGGACGCCGAGGGCCGCTGAAAATGCCGCAGCCTCGTAAGCTGAGACCACGCCGGATGGTATAGGCCTCCAAGGAGCATTTACTCGATCCACCTCGCGGTCGAAGTAGTCATTGAATCCCATAGAGCTCCCGCAGAGCCCGTAGGCCGTTATTAGGGCGAGAGCCAGCTTCTCAGGCTGGAAGCTTTTGCTATCAGATAGCACTATTCCGGCTATCACGGCTATGTACATGAGGATGGCGTTCGGCGGCCTCGTGAGCTTGAGGAGGGCATGAAACTTCCTAGACATTCCTC
>JAKCEV010000004.1 GCA_023539495.1 Candidatus Wolframiiraptor allenii | reverse complement strand
TGATCTACGTTGATGAGGCAGGCACCTCGACGAGATGCCCGCTACATGGCGACGGATGCGGTATAAGAGTATACCGAGGATTGTTCAGGTGCACGCGACTGAACAAAATATACAATGCCGACATCGCAGCAGCATATAACATACTGAAGACGCAAATAACTGAGGATACAAATAACCCCCGAGCCCCGAAAAGGGGAGGGGGTAATGGCCGGAGACCCGGCCAAGGGCTAAACCTCCAAGAGGAGGGATGTAGCCCAAACCTCCCCACTTGGATGGGGAGGAGGTCAATAAGCTATCCTTGTAATGCCATACTTTAACCTCTCCCCCAAGCCCTCGGCATCACCATCCAGCCATCAACAAGATACCTGGTGTCTATGCACCATCCATACCATCCGTTTGGGAGGCTCTTCACATGATATATCGGCGAGTCATGGGTGTGGCGGCTCACCCCGAAAAACCTTCCTACTCAGGGTAGGGGAGGTCATTAAGCTAAGCCCTGCCGAGCTTCCTTAAAAGTTCCCGGAGCTCTGGGTCCCTGATCTCCTTCAACGCGGACTCATAGATTTCCCATGCTCCAAGGTATCCGGACTTGATGTAATCTAGGGCTTGAAGTCCCATCTCGAGCTTATCCACGTCCCTAACGAGCCTCGCAACCTCGCTTGATCCCTCGGAATATCTTCTCCATGCCTCGATGAGCTTCTCTGAGGCCCTGCTCGGAAGAATTTTGGCTATCTCCATGATAGCTTCCATCTCCCTCTCCCGGAGATTCTTTATCTTCTCCCTCTCACTTGGCGTGAGATCCCCGATAAAGGTCTCCGGCAGGTCATGGATCAACGCCATCCTCACGGCTTCCTCCACGTCAAGCCCCCTAGTATCCGCTAGAATCATCGAGAGTAGGGCGACTGCATAGCTGTGGGCGGCGACGCTCTCTGCATCCACCACCCCCCTCTTAAGCCAGCCAGTCCTCCTAAGCATCTTAAGCCTCAGGATGGCGTCATAAATCCTTGCCAAGTCATCATCCATGCTCATCGAGACACCTAGAAGATGATCCATGTATTATCCATGTACCTCAGCCTGGAAAATGCTTAACACCAGGCGCCGCAAGATAATCACCATGACTCCCTGCTGTGGTGGAAAGTCTTCGAAAAAGAAGAAGGAGAAGGAGTCTCCACCATAAACCCCCTCAACTACAATTTTTTCTCCATTAGAAGCTTTCCCAACCTCCTCTGAATCCCCGAGCTATATTGCGCAGCCTTCTTAGGTCTCTCTAGAACCCTTCCCGGGACCCCTAAAATCTCGGCGGCCCTTCTCAGTATCCATTTCCTGACAACCCTGCCGTCCAGAATCCTCAGCTTAAGCTCCGGGTCTATTGAGAGCGCAGCCTCATAGATGGGCCTAGCAACATATGGCGCGAGAAGCTGCGAGCCTGCGAGGGCTGCTGCGAGCTCATCCCTCTCCAAATTCCTCTCGCCGATTCTTTCAACATCCCTGCTCATCACCTCGGCGGCCTTCTTGATGCCATGCTCAAGTAGTATCCTCTCATATCTCCAGTAGCCGCCGAAGAGCTCGTCAGCACCTTGCCCGACCACAAGAACGCCTCCAGCCCTCCTCGCGGCGAGAAGCATGATGGATGCTATCGAGAGATCCATTAGCCTCCTTCCCGTGAGCTGGCTCGACAGGAGCCTTACAGCGTTCACGAGCTCCTCATCACATGGTTCTAGGATCTCTAACTCGATTCCCAGAATCCCGGCTGTCTCTTGAGCCCAAGTATAATCAAGACTACCTTTCATGGCTACGGTGATCCCCCTAACATTCCTGCCAGCTAGAGCCGCTATATGCGCGAGGATTGAGCTATCAAGCCCGCCGGAGAACCCGAGGAAGACGGTATCCGAGAGATACTTCTCGGCTACATGTATTAGCCTCTCGGCAAGTTCTTCCTCCGGATTGTTCATCAAAAATCTTGTGGGATGATACCACCTGACGAGCCTTGAGCCCGAGTGATCTAGGACTAGCATGTGGCCTGGCTCTAAGGATCTCGCGGCCGATCCAAGTGCTGACCTGCTTAGGGCCGCCATGAATGACCCGCCATCCCAAGCATATGCTAGGGGCATGTGGCCAACATGGTCCCTGAACAAGACAATTCTCTCATGTTCAATTATGGCTCCGGAGAAGAAGAGATCGAGGCTCATCAAAGTGGTCACGAGATCCTCAGATTCCAAGATATGCTCGAGAGCTTTCACACCAGCTCGGGGATGATATATACATGCCGCCAACACGTCGCCCCTTTTAATAATTTCACCCTCTCTAGCGGCTATGGAGACGTAACCGACCCCCGTCTCGACCTCGATAAACCTAAATGGCCTAGTGAGCCTATACTCTTGGGATCTCACCAGCCTTTCAACAATCCTTTTAGAGTCCTCGGCCTTTCCAGCAACCGCGAGCCCTATCATCAGCTATACTCCTGAGAATACATCCTCTAAAAACTCCTCATCCTCAACCTCATAGATCTTGAAGTAGTTGTCATAGTTACCCCTGAACCAGTCTACCACAATCCTCATACTCCCACAGCCAGATGCGATGAAGAGCCTGCCCTTATTTCTTGGGCTATCCCCCGAAAGTGGAGGAAAATAAAAGGGGGTTATTTCAATGTACAAGGATTGATGAAGTATTCAACGCTGTTCTCATTACCGCACACAACATTTTGATGATGTCGATAACCCCGAGCCCCGGAGAGGGGTAGGGGTAATGGCCGGAGACCCGGCCCCGGGCCAAACCTCCCCACCCCAAGCAGGAGGTCAGACTCCTAGAAGCATCTCTTCAGGCTTGATTCCAACTTGATGGAAAATCTCCTCTTCGATCTTCGCCGGCCCAACACCAGCCTTGGCCTTGAGCTCCCGATACTTCTCGTAGAACGCTGCTCTAACGAGATCAACTTGGTGGAAGAGCTCCTCCCCATCCCTATAGCTGAGCTCCTTTCTCGTTATCTTGAACCTGTCGCCAGCCTTCTCGGAGAGCTGGTAGCGTATTATGCCGCTAAGCTCCATGAATGACTTAAACTCCTTCTTATCGCCGGTATTCGCCTCCGCTTCCACGAGGACGGAGTAGAGCTTCCTGACACCATTCTCCTCAACCAACACGTCGATCGCAAAACCGCATCTACCATGCCTCACGTATATCGCCCTTTCATGCGGCAGATGCCGGTGGGTCGCCAAGCCAACTACATCTGGCCTCTTAATCAGCTCAACTATTTCACGGGTCACGGGAAGCTCCCGAGCAGCCATAGCAGACTAAGATTCGCCAGCCCTGTATTTAAGGGGATTCCCATGAAAGCCTTCGACAAACTTCTTCCGCTCAACATAACCACTTAAACACGCCACCCCACGATAAACCCTCACCAGATCCGCCTTTATTTCTTCTTGGAGCCTCCCCCGAAAGTGGAGAAAATAAAAAGGAGCTATTCAAATACACGGACTGAATAAGATATTCAACGCCGACCCCCATCGCGGCACGCAATATTTTAATAACGCCAAATAATGTTCTGATGACGCCAGTAACCCTGAGCCCCGAAAAGGGGAGGGGGTAATGGCCGGAGACCCGGCCAAGGGCTAAACCTCCAAGAGGAGGGATGTAGCCCAAACCTCCCACCCCAGGCAGGGAGGGGGTCGGGCGGGAGATAACGGATGGTCAAGGATTCGAAGCCGAGATCAGGCTCGCTCGCATACCTGCCTAGATGCAGGGCAAGCCGCCTCGTCCCTAGAGTGAAGTATTGGCCTCCATATGAGGGCGAGCCGAAGCCCCTAGGGTTCTTAGGATACAAGGCGGGCCACCTCACAGCATACTACATAGATACTACGCCAAATTCCCCGACGCAGGGTCAAGAGGTCGCAAAGGTTGCAACGGTGATAGTTACTCCGCCAATGCTCGCGGCAGGCATAGTAGCATACACTGAGGAGAACAAGTCCCTCAAGGAGCTCCTGAGGATATGGAGCAACAAGGTTCCCGCGGACCTGATCCAAAGGAAGATCCCAAGCTGGAGACCGAATGAGGATGAGGGCCTGAAGAAGCTGGAGTCTCTGCGGGGCAACATTATGGAGGTCAGGATAATCGGTATGGCTTTCCCGAAGCAAGCTGGCCTCTCAAAGAAGAAGCCGGATATAGTTGAGATAAAGGTTGGCGGTGAAATAGGGAAGGCGATTGACTACGCGGTCTCGAAGCTCGGGCAGGAGATCAAAATAAGCGAAGTTTTCGAGCCCGGAGACTTTATCGACGTCATCGCCGTGACTAGGGGCAAGGGATTCGAGGGTGTGGTGAAGCGATGGGGGGTTAAGATATTGCCGAGGAAGAAGAGGAAGGGTAGGCGCGTTGTCGGAGCAATTGGTGGCAGAACACCCGAATACGTCCCATACACAGTACCAAGGCCGGGCCAGCTCGGCTACCACAGGAGAACAGAATACAACAAGAGAATACTCGCAATTGAAGAGGATGGCTCAAAACTTACGCCGAAGGGCGGGTTCCCGCACTTCGGAATAGTAAGAACAACATGCATACTTCTCGAGGGAACAGTCCCGGGGACGCCGAAGAGGCCAATAATCCTCCGGATACCAGCAAGGCCTCCGCCATCAATAGAGCCGCCACAGTTATTATATGCGGGGATACCCACCTAGATTCTGGCTATACGCCCTTCTTTCCCCTTAAGCGAGCTCCAAGAATCCTCAACCCACTTGATGACCGCCAGAGCATAACTTATCGCGACCCTCGCATTCTGCCTAGTATAATAGTTGGAGGGCACACCCTCAACCCAAGCATCTGGATAACGTGTTGGCAGGAAGAGCTTATCCAGCTCGCTTGCCGCTTGCATTATACTTGAGGGATCTAGATCCTTCGGCAACCTAGCAAGCATGCTAACTAGGCTATTCGCGTCATAAAGCATTCCAAGTCCCCTGAGAAGACCCTTTAAAGCGCACTCAGCAGCCTGCTCCGCCTTAAAACAGGCCCAGTTATAATCCCCGCGCGAAAGGTCAGCCTTTGCCGACTCGAGGGCTTGGCAGGCAGCCCTAATCCACCGAGAATACTCAAACTCATTAAGCAAGGGGCCTGGCTCTCATAGAAATTATCAAGGTACAGATATAACACTTTCTATGAGAGGGAGAGGATGAATATTTTCCGGGGATCATTTTTCTCCGAAGAGCCTTAAATATGGGCTTTATGGGCTAGAAGCCTGGAATGAGCCTACTAGTTGAGCTGCTGATGAATGCTTCTAGGGCGGGCGAGAAGAAAGTGCCCGTCCTAGATCTAGCCGGGAATAGGATTGGCGAGATCACGCTTCCCAAGACTTTCCTGGCCCCGCTCAGGGAAGATCTAGTCTGGAGAGCCTTCATACATCTCCAGACCCATGTCCTACAGCCCAAGGGCACATTCAAGGGCTCGGGGCATAAGTACTCGGTCGAGTCGCTTGGAGCGGGCTATGGCGTAGCTAGGATATCCCGGATAAGGGCCCATGGCACCGGCAAGGCGATGGCGGGTGGGATGGTTAACTTAGCTGTAGGTGGTAGACCGGGACATCCACCGGTGCCGGAGAAGAAGATTCACAAGGATCTTAATGAGAAGGAGAAGAGGGCAGCACTTGCTGTGGCGATAGCATTCACGGCGGATAGGGAGGCGGTTAAGGCCAAGGGGCATAGGATTCCAGAAGACCTTCCACTTCCAGTAGTTGTTGATGACGCGCTCCAATCCGTCGCCAAGACTAGGGAGGTTCGAGAGTTCTTGGAGAGGATAGGGCTTGGCAAGGAGCTTGAGAGATGTAGCGAGAAGAAGGTTAGGGCTGGGAAGGGTAAGCGGAGGGGCCGGAGATACAAACGGAGGGTTGGGCCGCTGATAGTGATACTCGAGGATCGTGGGATTGAGGAGGCCGCGGAGAACATCCCCGGCGTCGAGGTCGTGAAGCTGAAGGATCTAAGCGTCCTCCATCTCGCGCCTGGCGCCAAGCCAGGCAGGCTCACGATCTGGACAAGATCCGCCCTAGAAAAGCTGGATGAAAAGATCCTAGGTGGTCTAGCATGAGGGCCTCCGAAGTAATCAAGAGAATCGTGATAACGCAGGACGCGGTCTCACTGATCGAGAAGGAAAATAAGCTCACCTTCATAGTTGACTTGAGAGCAACTAAGGCCGATGTAAAGAGGGCAGTTGAGGAGCTCTATGGTGTAAAGGTGGAGAGGGTGAATACCATGATAACGCCGAGAGGCGAGAAAAAGGCATACGTCAAGCTAAAGCCGGAATACAAGGCAGCAGACCTCGCAGTCGAGCTCGGAATTCTCTAACCCAGCGGGCAAAAATTATAACAGCCTAAGCATAATAATCAGTAGATGGCAAGGCGCTGGATAGTATTAATAATTGTGTTCGTCATCGTGATAGCCGGAGCACTAACCGCCTACATCATCTACCCAAGAGCCCCGGAGAAACCGGCCACCACCTTGATCACAGGCTTCATCTTAGAGAGCCCCGCCTTCAGGGATAATGGAAGAATTCCCGAAAAATACACATGTGACGGGCTCGACACCTCTCCACCCCTCCGCTGGAGGGATCAGCCGCCCGGAACCAAGAGCTTCGCCATAATAGTCGAGGACCCGGATGCCCCCGGAGGAATATTCACACATTGGATAGTCTATAACATACCCGCGGATGTGAATCAGCTCGATGAGGGGATTGAGCCTGCTGGAGAGCTTCCCGGAGGAATAATGCAGGGCTTAAACGATTTCGGAAGAATAGGATATGGAGGCCCATGCCCACCGCCGGGAAAACCACATAGATACGTCTTCAGGATATATGCGCTGGACACAATGCTCGAACTAGGCCCAGCAGCCTCAAAAAATGAACTCTTAAAACTCATGAAAGGCCATATCCTTGCAGAAGCCACCCTAACAGGAATATACTCGAGATTAGGGGGCTAAGCAAGCTGGAACTTAGATCTTAACGCCGAAAAACTTGCTGAAGGAGGTTTAATAGTCTGACCTCCTCCCCGCCATGGATGGTGAGGGTTCCTGTTAGTGCGGGGAGGTTTGGGCTACATTCCCTCTTCCTTGAGGGTTTAGCCCTTGGCCGGGTCTCCGGCCCATTACCCCTATCCCTCTCCGGGACTCGGGGTTATGCATAGACCATTCATCATTGCTAGCGGCTCAAGATACTTAATATTTATCACCGAGAATAATTGAATAGAGAGAGTTTATAAGCTTTTCACCCCATCCCGCCTTGAAAGGGTGGGGCTTTCAGTTGTAACTAAACTTACATAATGCGAAAAATACTTAATAGATTGAGGTCTTGGCTGGTGGGCTGGATAAGATCCCGGTGGATGCGGGATGGGTAAGCGGATTAGGGCTCAGCGGCTTGGCAGGGGCTCGCCGACTTTCAGGGCATCACTTAGGCGTAAGTATGCTGTCGGCTACCCATCTCAGATAATCTCGCAGTCTAGGCTCCTGCTCGGCAGGGTGATTGAGCTGGATCATGATCCGGGCAGAGGCGCTCCAGTAGCCTTAATCGCCTTGGAGAATGGCGAGACTTTCCCGGTTGTGGCTGTTGAGGGGATGTATGTGGGCCAGGTTATCGAGATGGGCGAGCAGGCGACAATAGCTCCGGGCAACATCCTCCCGCTAGCTAGGATCCCCGAGGGAACAGAGGTCTCGATGATAGAGCATAAGCCGGGGGATGGCGGCAAGCTCGTCCGAGCGCCCGGGACATACGCGACCGTTACATCACAGCTTGGTGATAGGACGATAGTCTCGTTGCCATCGAAGAAGGTTATAGAGCTAAGCTCTAAGTGTCTCGCGATGATAGGTGTTGTCGCAGGCGGAGGAATACGGGATAAGCCCTTCCTAAAGGCTGGTAAGAAGCATCACTGGATGGTGGCGAAACATAGAGTTGCAACTTATCCGAGGGTCCGTGGCGTCGCGATGGCCGCCGCATACCATCCATTCGGCGGAACTCGGAAGAAGCTTGGAAGACCTGAGACGGTGTCGAGAAACGCGCCGCCTGGGAGGAAGGTTGGCTACATCGCAGCAAGGAGAACCGGCAGGAAGAAGAAATGACCTCTTGACCCCCTGGGTGAAAAATAAAGAGTGGGGTGTTATGCGGGGGCTAATAGTCAGGGCATATATCGTCCTCTTCCATGAGCTGGCCTCTAAGGAACTTATCAGCGGCCTCTTCATGGTCGAATAGCATCTTACTGCATTCCGGGCATAGAAAGTGGGATTCTTCAATATTTATCGTAATATTTTATATTTTGTATAATAAGATCCATCCGGCCAATATTCCCTACAGTTTATCACCCTCCCCCAATAATCCAGATAATGTATTATGGCCCACACATCTTGGGCATCTCCGGCACCCACCTCCACGGTCTCCCTTTCCGCATCAGCCATATTCTCTTGCCTCTACGTCATCACCTACTACAGGCCCGTCTTAGGCGCGGGGATGGTAGATGGGCCGGGATGGGGAAGACAAACTCATGATGGTGCTTTTCGGCCTTCTGAAGAAGTAGTGCTTAATTCTCCATTTTCAAGGTTTATTATCGGGGGATATTGAGGATATCAGTCCCGACCTATTATGAGACGACATCAAAGGCTCCTCAATTACACAACGTTCACGCTTACCCTCTCATACGAGATTATCGGCCCAATCTTGCCCGTCTACATATACTCGGCTCTGGGGGCGTCGGAGAGCGAGGTCGGGATACTAGTATCATTGGCGGCAGTGGCCTCCGCGCTCAGCAGGATACCTGCGTCAATGCTCGCGGTGAGGAGGAATGCGCTGAGGATACTTATCCTCGGGATAACGCTGAACACGGTGGCCCTGCTCGGCTATGCGATCAGCACAACATCATGGATGCTGGGGGTCTTCAGGGTGCTCCAGGGAGTGACATTCGCCCTGAACTACACCTTAACTCTCTCGCTCGCAAGCCTGATAATGGCGCCGGAGGAGGCTCGGAGGTCGGTTGCGAATTACACGGCTTATGTTGCTCTCGGCCTCTGGACCGGGCCGGCAATCGGCGTGGCCCTTAGCTACCTCATGGATCTGAGGATGCTTATGGCCTCCGCTGCGTTGATTAGCTTGATCGCGGTCTTCCTCGGGGCGGCATTTGCGAAGACTAGGCCACCACTCTGGGAGGAATCATATTACTCGAAGATAACACCGTCCCTGATCAGGGATGTTCTCAGGGAGCCGCTCCTCCTTCCAACACTCCTATACCTCCTTTACTCGATAACTATTGGAGGGGTTTTCGCATATGGGCCATTGAAGGCGAGCATAGAGCTTGGGATCCCGGACCACCTTATACTAGCAATATTCACGGGCTATTACCTGATCACATACATAACCCGGACAATATTATCGAGATACGTGGGCAGGATCAATGTTGTCAGGTTTCTCGAGATCTCTATGGCCTCCTGCGCCATAGGCGCGCTGATCGCCGGCTTAGCACCCAACACGCCGCTTTTCATAATCGGGCTCTACCTCGTCGCGATGGCGCATGGTCTCACATTTCCATTAACCGCGGCGATAACGGCCCATGTCGTAAGGCCAAACCTCAGGATACTGGGTAACTCGATATACCTGACATCATGGGATATCGGAAACCTCTTCGGCCCCATCATCATAGCCCTGTTACTTAACGCGATACCACTCTCCATGGCATTCGTAAGCTTATGTATTTACCCGGTCATGGCCGCAGTTCTTGCAAGCAGGCTTGTAAGAATCCTAAGCACGTGAATACCCCCTACACCAGAGGCGTGCTCGAATATCCTAGTTATGAGCCTTATATGCTCTTTAGATAAATATCGGCAGAGCATCCTCGAGATAGCCGGATATGAGATCGGCTCTAGAGCCGGGTATAAGGATCTTATGGACGATAATAATCATAATGGCTTTATCCACGTCTCTCATCGCTGCGAGCATAGGGGTTCAGCTCTTCATAATCCTGAAGCATCTCGGCGTCTCCGACATATTGTCCGCGATCTCCTTGCCTGATGTGGAGAAGATCAGGGTGCCGCTCTACTTAGCTTTCTCAGCGACCTCGATCCTAGCCTTGATCTCTTCCAGCGTCATCTTCCTCAGAAGACGTGTTAAATGGTGCGGATACATAGTCATCCTAGCACTCATCTCGACAATTATATTGCTGATCCTCCCACGCGCCTTTGAGTATCCACCCTCCGTGCTCAGCGACATGCTCCTAGCCCCTGCAATCATTATGCTGGCAGTCGAGGCGGTTATCATCCTAAGGTTCGGCCGCGCAGAGCCGATCCTGAGGTTTACCAGCATTGAGCTCGCGGCCGCAGCATCATTATCCGCGATGGCAGCCGTGCTGACGGCATTCACCGGATCATTTTTCCCATCGCCTACGGGCGGATACACCAACATAGGTGATATGGCGATATTCGTAGCAGCCCTTCTTTATGGGTCTAGGGTTGGAGGGCTCGTCGGCGCGATAGGCCCGCTGATAGCGGACCTAATAATAGGATACCCGAGATGGTTCATCACGGTAATAGCTCATGGAGGAGAGGGGGTGATAGCAGGCCTCGGGAAGGGTAGAAGCACGCCCCTGCAAGCGGCGATACTCCTCGCGAGCGGCATCTACATGGCGACAATATACTTCATCGTAAACGTCTTCATAAAGGGACTCCCAGTCGCCATAATATCCTATGCAAGGGATGTCTTCGGCCAGACACTCTTCTCGACCATATTAGCGCTGCTGGTGATGAAGGCGGTTGAGAAGATGCTCCCACAAATCTCGAGAAGAACTAGGGTGAGGGAACCCCAAGCTAGGCCGTAGGAAAGCACCGGGGCGCGGTATATCCTTAAATCTTGGGCTCGCTGAGGATGATCCGTGCCAAGAGAATTCACTTACAGGGGCTACACGCTGGATGAGCTTAGGCAGATGAGCATGGATCAGTTCATAAAGCTACTGCCAAGCAGGATGAGGAGGAGCCTTATGCGTGGCCTAAACCACGTCCAGCTAAGGCTTCTCGAGAAGGTGAGGGAGGCGAACGAGATGCTGAAGAGGGGTGAGAAGCCGAAGAAGCCCCTCAAGACCCATGCAAGGGACATGGTGATCCTACCCGAGATGGTTGGCCTAACAATACACGTTTACAATGGGAAAGAGTTTGTCCCAGTTGAGATAAAGCCCGAGATGATAGGGCACAGGTTGGGGGAATTTGCGCTAACATGCAAGCAGGTGAAGCATGGAAAAGCCGGAGTAGGAGCAACGAGATCCAGCATGTACGTCCCGCTCAAGTAACGCTTTAATACCGTGATCTTATGAAAGATCTTTGAGAGGCTTTGGGCCTAGTGTATATTGAAGGTATTGTGAGGGGGTCAACGGGGGAGGAGAAACTCTCCTTCCTCGTCGACAGCGGGGCCACGTACACTGTTCTCCCCTGTGATGTCTGGAGGAGGATAGGGCTCAAGCCCATTCGAGAACATGAGTTCATCCTCGCGGATGGGACGAGAATAAGGCGAAAAGTATCGGAATGCTATATCATTCTACCACAAGGTGAGGGGCATACGCCAGTAATATTAGGGGAGGAGGGCGATCAGCCAGTCTTAGGGATAGTAACCCTAGAGATCCTCGGGCTGGTTCTAGACCCATTCAAGCGGGAGCTTAGGCCCATGCGAATGATGCTCGTCTAAAAATTCTTACTTCAATATTAGATGTTTAAGGAGGAATTTTACTTCTTCACCTATCCGTATACCTTCATCACCTCGTATACTTTTATGGCGGCCCTCACATGCCACGTTCTTTATATATCTTCTTTTCCTCGTGAATATTGTATACTACTAGAACGCCTTGATCATCTTCCTATCCAGTCTCTTCTCCCCATCCTAGTAATAGCCTGTACCTGTTATGTTCTAGTTCACTCGAGGTAGCTCACAGTTACCCATCCAGCGTTGCAGAAGAAAATCTGGCAGCCGGAATGCCTTCTTGAAAGATTTTTTAATGATTAAGAAAGAACTATAGTAAATAAGTAAATAAAAGTAAAAGTATGGTACCTAACACTTTAAAAGAATATAGCTTACCGTCATACTTGAACTTCTAATCTTAAATTCAGGCTTACCTTTGAAATATTCTCTTTTCTTTAACAATTTCAATTATATCACAACATTTTAACACTTACGCTCAACATCTTCAAGCCTTATAGCTCCCCCGACTGGGAGGTTACATTTTATTCCTTAAGTAACATAATTGTCCATGTATTCTCGAAGAAATATGGTAGCAATACATATTGCTGGTAAACAAAGACTTAAGCAGTAAAGTATACAGAGCTGTTATCACTACTATATATGTTGCTAAAGTTAAGAACATATAAAGTATAATCGCCTCCCTTCACTTACTAATTAGTGCTACTTAGTATATTCTTTTCATTTCTTCTATCGGCATTAAGCAATAAGAAGCAAAAGTTTTAATTTTTGCGCCTTCCTCAAAAAGGGCTGCTGCTGGGGCGAGACCACCAACCATACATAGTCCAATCCTGTCCATTGATACTGGTACACCAAGCACAGGCTCATTTGGTGCGCCTAAAGCCAAAATCCCTCCCCATCCTCTTTTCTCTAATGTTGAAATGATTTTACGGGTTCTCTCCCCGGCTTCGGCCACAATCTCTCTCATACCTACAGGTAAAATTCCTGACCCGGTTTTAACAACCTTTAAAACAGATGTCAAACCACTTCTAACAAAGAGCTCAAGAGGAGAAATCGTCGTCCCCTCATACGATATCATGTCAATAAAACGTAAAGGTTTACCATTCATTACTTGAACTAAACCACCATATTTAAAAAACAAGGGAATTCCAGAGCGTATAAGTACGCCATCCACGGTTAAATCACAAATCGTGAAAAGGGCAATTTCCCCTTCAGGGACCATAATATTTTGATATTCTTCATTTTCATCCAGAACTTTAATATAAGGAGCCAAAAGTAAATTTGCAGTATGTAAGTCATTTAAGATTTCAAATATTTTATCGTAAAAAGATTTATCCACTATGGAGAAATTTGCAACAACCATTCCGGAATCAGCGATATAATCATATGTGACCGAATAAGCCATCGATAAGAAGCGTGTAATGATAAAACCAACTCTCTGGGAAACTAAAGCTCTGCTAAGCTCCGCTAACCCTTGACTGGTTATAGTTCTCCCGCCTCGCTCATGTCCTGCAACTAGACCTTTCAATTCCAACAATCGAAGATGATACCTAATAGTTCTCTCGTTCAGAAGAAAACCTCTCTTTTCTAATTCCCGCTGAAGCAACCTCGACCCGATGGGCTTGGTTGTCTCACTTAAAATTCTTAGAATTTCAAGCTCTAATCTAGAAATTTCAACAGGTCCAGTCATAAGTCATTGAAGAAAATACATGTATCGATTTATAAGGTTTTAACTCTAAAGGTTCAAAAATATTCTAAATTCAGTGATATATCAATTTTAAGTAAGAAAACTTGGAATTCTGCTGTCCAATACAAGTAAAGCTAACACTTTACTTGTCGTAAACATGATAAACGTAAAGGAAGAACAGCACTATAGAAAATCTAACTTTAGTATAATCTCTATATCTATTTATTTGATGATGGTGTAAATTTGATAATGCTCGAATTTCCTTTAATGGGTCTCTATGCGATTATTTCCTTCTAAAACCTAGTTGAGATTTCTGTTTTTATATAGATGATTGCTTCACAGAATGATTTATACGAAAAGGATTATGCTTAAAGCCGGGCACCATGTTTGTATAGGCACTTCAAGGAAAGGACTATAGTATCTCACCATAGCTAAGCATGCGAAAACCACATGCAAGCATCATAAACCCCCAAACCATCCACACTATACTACGAAGACACAAGAACAGGGAGTAAATGAAAAATAGCCGTCTAGATATCATCCCTTACTACGATATCCATTGTTTCTATCAACAAGCCTAGAATTAATAATGAGAGAATCCCAAGTGTCATAACGATCATTTAGCTAGAGAATTTGGAATGAGCTCTAAGTGTATAACTTTCCATACGGCCTCGTTGATAGCGGGACTATTTTTTTAAATTCCCCCGCCAAAACCTCATCAATATTAAAATTGAAATAGCTGCAAAACTCTTCAATAATAGGCTTAAGTAAAGCTACGTCATTTTCTTCCAACTCCGTAATTTTCGCTTCTTTTCCTACATGCGTTACTTGGCCTCGAATGTAAATTATCCCACCATGCATCCCTGTCCCAACAAACTTTGCTTTATGAGTTTCGCCATGACTTAGCGTAAGCCCTAAAACCACGAGGATTCCTCCAGCCATATATTCTCCTAAAAAATCTTGAGCCGTCCCTCCTATAACGATGACAGGCTTTTGTTCACCATATTCTTTCATGTGTATGCCAACTCGGTAACCTGCATCATCTCGAATGAAAATCCTCCCGCCTCGCATAGCATAGCCGACCACATCTCCTGCGCACCCGTAAACAACCACCTTACCACTATTCATGGTATTTCCAACTCCGTCTTGGGCATTACCATGAACATAAATTGTAGGACCATCCATAAAGGCGGCCAGGTCGTTACCCGGTGTTCCATAAACATGTATTTCCACATTGTTTCTTAAACCTGTGCCTATGTACCTTTGGCCGTAAACATTATATATGTTTATTCTTTTAGCCAAGTTGCTATGAGTTTTTAGAAGAAGATTGAGATCTCGGTAATGCATATTGGCAGCATTTATCGTGACAACTCCATTATTTATCATAACAGGGCCTGGAGCATCGAGTGTTTTTCGTCCTTCATGTGAAAATTCTCTATTCATAGCTCATTCACCCGCCATTTTTATTCCAAGAATTTTTAATTCGGTATCGGTTAACCCAACGCCACGAAGTTGCTCACGATTGCCCCGTAGACTTTCAATAGCGTTTATGCCCATAGCTCCTAACATTTCTTTGATTTCGATACTCCATGCTCGAACAAGATTAATAAGCCTTTTTGCGGCAACATCGGGGTCAAGTCGTTTAGAAATCTGTGGATCTGTTGTTGTAATACCCCATGGGCACTTTCCTGTGTAGCATTTCTGGCATAGCGTACAACCAATGGCCACAAGAGCTGCTGTGCCTATATACACGGCATCCGCCCCCAAGGCAATAGCCTTCACTACATCTGCGCTGCTCCTTATTCCGCCTGAAACTATAATGGATACCCTATTACGAATACCTTCATCTCTAAGACGCTGGTCTACTGAGGCAAGTGCCAGCTCGATAGGAATACCAACATTATCGCGAATAACCTTTGGTGCTGCTCCTGTTGCACCCCTGACCCCGTCTAAGACTATTATGTCGGCTCCAGCACGCGCTATGCCGCTGGCGATGGCTGCAGAATTATGCACGGCAGCTATTTTAACTGCCACGGGTTTAGTATAGTCTGTCGCCTCCTTCAAAGCATAAATGAGTTGACGCAGGTCTTCAATGGAGTATATGTCATGATGAGGGGCTGGGGAGAGCGCATCTGTCCCGACGGGGATCATGCGGATTTGTGCTATCTCTTGGGTAACTTTCTCCCCAGGTAAATGTCCACCTATGCCCGGCTTCGCCCCCTGGCCTATTTTAATTTCTATAGCTGCGCCCACGTTTAAGTATTCTGGGTTCACGCCGAAACGTCCTGAAGCCACCTGAACAATGATATGGTCACCATATCTATAGAGTCTCTTGTCTAAGCCCCCTTCACCACAATTCATGAACGTGCCGAGCTCTGCTGCGGCTCGGGCTAGTGCTAAGTGGACGTTAAAATTTACCGCCCCGTATGAAACAGCTGCAAAGAGTATTGGGACCTCAGCGCATAGTTGAGGGGCAAGCTTCGTTTTTAACAAAACTTCGCCATTTTCCAGCTCTAGTTCAAGTTTGTCAGGTTTCGCGCCCAAATATGTTCGAAGCTCTATAGGTTCTCTTAGAGGATCGATTGAAGGATTGGTTACTTGGCTGGCGTTGAGGAGGATCTTATCCCAATAAGTGTAATAGGGCTTATCACAACCCATTCCAGTTAAGATCGCCCCTCCGGTTTCCGCCTGCCTTTTAATGGATGTTATAACTTCCCTAGTCCAGTGCGAGTTTTCAGTATATTGTGTTGGATTCTTTTCTATAGTTATTGCCTTTGTTGGACAAAATACTACGCAGCGATGGCAGTTCACACAATTTTCATCCCGGCTGCGGATTATATCATTCTTATCATCATAATAATGTACACCATAAGTGCATTCATTTATACAAACTTTACATTTTACACACTTTTCATAATCTCGTTTAACAATGAACTCCGGCTCAATATAGCTTTTCATCCTCCCACCCAGATTGCGGAATTTCTAAAAGTTTTAAGGTTTTAAGTCTCCCTACTACAAGTTCGCCTCCACGAGGTTTCCAAACTTTATCTAGATGGGGTGCTACCAAGCGTATAGCAGATTCTTCAGATGATATATAGAACAAATCACCTTTTATCGCTACTGTTAGCGGTCTAAGCTTTAAGCGGTCGGCTAATCCTATCATTTCTCCGGTACGGGCTGCAATTATGGCGAAAGGCCCATTCATAAGCAAGCTACCATAACATTGGCGCAGCGCCATGTAAAAGTTCCTCTCTTTCGGCTCCATAGCATCAATCTCAAACCAGAAAGGAGGAGCAAATATCTTGGCGACAACTTCAAGGGGTAATTTGTGCCTCCTCACAAGCAGGTCCAGTGCATACACCATAACTTCACTGTCGGTATACATAGTGCTGTAGTAACCATACATCTCTAGATATCTACGATTTGCGCCATAACTGGATAACTCACCATTGTGCGCAACTGTCCAGTCAAGGATGTTAAACGGTTGAGAGCCCCCCCACCAGCCTGGAGTGTTTGTTGGAAATCTTCCATGGCAGATCCACATATATCCCTCGTACTCGTCTAAGCAGAAATATTCGGCGATATCTTCTGGAAAGCCCACACCTTTAAACACACCCATGTTTTTTCCACTTGAGATTACAAGAGCACCCCTTATTCCAGTGTTAATCTTCATAACATTTTCCAGTACATAGTCATCCTGTGAAATGTTCTTAGCAATACTCTTCTTTGGCTGAACAAAATATCGCCATATTGGAGGTGGGCTCTGAACATATGCTTTTGGGTCTGTAGGTATTTCTTCAGCTTTTAAAACATCAAAGTTCTGCTCTAGAAGTTTTTCCGTTTTTTCCCTCGCATTTCTATTAAGATACATTATGTGGAGTGCATAGTCATCCTTATGCTCGGGATAAAGCCCATAGATGGCAAAGCCTGCGCCAAGTCCATTTGATCTTTCGCGCATGTTTGAAATAGCTTTAACCGGGTCCCTGAAACCGAAACGCCTGCCAGAAAGATCCATCATACCAAATATCGCACAAGCTTCAATGACTTTATCATTACTGTAAGGATTATTTAAGGAAACATTGACCCCCATTCCGTTCATCCTGAATCGGAATATGGTTACCTATATATAAAATTTTCTCCAAGAGAATAAAATAACTTGCTTACAACTATTTTAGCAATATTCGGAAAATGGTTACCTATTTCCTATAAAAAGAAAAACTTAAATTATACCCTCTTTGCTATCTGGCACCGGTGAGGGTATGGAAGGAGTTAAAGAAACCGAAATCCAAAAAGCTGTAGAACTACTGAAAGCGAATAAGATCCGATGGGTTCACTCTACATTTGTTGATATGCGTGGGATACTGCAAGACATGGTTGTATCGGCAAGGGACTACGTTGAAGGGAAAGCGTTTAGAGCTGGTTTAGGCTTTGACGGCTCCTCTATTAGGGGTTATAAATCCATTGAAGAATCAGACATGGTCCTTATGCCAGACCCAAAAACTTTGGCGGTGCTTCCATGGACTAATGATGATGAAAACCAAAGAAGCGCAATAATTATAGGTGACGTTCATGAAGCTTATGGTGGCAATGTCTCTGAAGTATGCCCTAGAGGATATGTTGCAAGAAATGCTGTGAAAGCTGCTGAAAGTATGGGTTATACGGCGTTTTTTGCCCCAGAGATAGAGTACTTTGTTTTTTCTTCAATAGACCCTACAAAACTTGTTTGGGATCTATGGGTGAGCCCAAAGGGAGGGGAAGGGGATTCTTGGGGCGCGCCTAGAGTCGTCCCACAGTCCCCTGAAATTACTCCCGGTAATCTTATCCTTAGACCAAAAGAGGGATACCTCAGGCCTCCGCCAGAGGACACGACTGTAGAATATCGCAACGAGGTTTCTTCGATTTTAGAGAATTACTTTGGTTTTAAAATCGAAAAACACCATCATGAAGTTGCAACATCCGGCCAGATTGAAATAGATTTTACTTTCGGTAATCTTATTGAAACAGCTGATAAAGTAATGTACTTCAAGTTCGTTGCAAAAAACGTTGCCAAGAAATACGGCTTAATAGCTACATTCATGCCCAAACCAATCTATCTCGATAATGCAAGTGGAATGCATACGCATATTTCCCTATGGCGTGGCGGAAAAAACGAGATGTATGACGAAAGAGATGAATATGCTGAACTTAGTCAGGTAGGAAGATACTTCATTGGTGGACTCTTAGAGCATGCTAGAGCCTTGACCGCCATATGTTGCCCGACAG
The DNA here is from genome assembly GCA_023539495.1 of Candidatus Wolframiiraptor allenii. GTDB lineage: Archaea > Thermoproteota > Nitrososphaeria_A > Caldarchaeales > Wolframiiraptoraceae > Wolframiiraptor > Wolframiiraptor allenii. Next base: position 19,343 of record JAKCEV010000004.1, on the reverse strand, counting down.
TAAACTCTTACAAGCGACTTGCCCCCGGATTTGAGGCGCCGATTTACATAACGTGGTCCCGTCGCAACAGGTCGGCCCTCATACGAATTCCCGTCTACAATAAAGGTCCAAATTTTGCTCATCAAAAAAGAGTAGAATATCGGGGTATAGACCCGTCCTGCAATCCCTACTTAGCATTTGCCTGCCTTTTGATGGCTGGACTTGATGGAGTAAAGAAGAAAATAGATCCAGGTGACCCTGTTGATGAAGATGTCTACAAAATGCCTCCAGAAAAGCGCAGAGCTCTTGGGGTAAGAGAACTACCAACGACGCTTAAAGAGGCGTTAGAGGAGATGAAAGGTGATGATGTTATACGCGCAACTCTAGGCAGTCATATATTTGACGCATTTATAGAGTATAAAGCAAATGAATGGAACCAGTATTGCCTATATATAACACCCTGGGAGTTCATGAAGTATCTTGACTATTAAAGAGGTTATTATCAAAACCATTCAAGCTTCTTTTTCTCCTCTTTATAAAATTTCTAAGTTTTTATGAACTAATGGTGATGATTATGAGGCTGTTAAGCTTCTTAGGACTAGTTGTTGGCGAGCCTAGGACTGATAATGTGGACGGCCTTGAACGACATATTCTACGTTCCTCACTATAGGCGTAGGCGGATGGGCATACTCCTAGAATGTAACTCGTATGAGAATGTCTCGGAAGATGCTTGAGTGCCGGCGAGAGGAGATGAATATGGTATTAAGAAAAACTCAAAGACCATGCTCCTAAAAATATTGGAGGCCGCCTTAGGAAGTAGAGTAACTCACATACGATAATACTCTCTAGGAATATGGTTTAGCCAGATCCTTCTAACCTTCTCCACTTCCTTTGCGATGCTTTCGTCGCGAATCTCCTCGGCGCGCTTCTCATTTGATCGAAGGATGAATTCTAGGAGATCCGAGCCCGTTATTTCATGGAGTATTCGGGTATTAGGTATTAGGCAGTGCCCTCCTATGAAGTCCGGGTAGTAGACCGGTCTATCACGAAGCACCTCATGAACCTCGGAGATGAACTCGGCGACGACGCCGACATCCGCCCCGAACATCCTTGCAATCCTATGTGCTTCCTGCCAGCATGCTATCATCGCGGCCCTATACACGGTCTCCCAGAGCTTCGCCAGCTCAAGGGATTCAGGATCAGGGGCAACTTTCACCCTGAAGCCCGCCTGCTCAAGATGAATCTTGGCATGCTCTAGGGCTTCTTTTTTCACCGCTGAGACCCACTTGGGCCAGAACATCAGGTGAGCTTTGAGATGCGGGTGCTTGCCCCTTACAGGCGAGTAAGCTACATGAGCCTTGATCCTCGACTGTATGGTCCTAGTAGTGCCCGGCGCTACCGTCGAATGCACAATAACAGCCTCAGCCCCGAGCTCGCGCGCATAACCTATCACAGAATTCACGAAGTCATTAAGCCCCCTAAATGGATAGGCTATATGGATCACATCAACGCGGGTGGGAATATTCTCTAGCTCATCAACCCGGGCAGATGAATCGAGATCATAACCATACACGTTTGGAAATCTTTCTTTCAGAATTCCGTAGATGGATTTACCAACCTCGCCCAAGCCTATTATGACCACGCCTCGAGCCATTTCGGGATCAAAGTACCTCCATCTACCATAAAAATTATGACGGCCTAAAATCTCTGATGCATCTAGGTGAGAGTCGCTAAAAAGGCTGTAGAGAACGCTTTTTAAGGTTGGAAACGGCCGCCCTTGACTGGGCCATTATATTTAGCTCTTTCCTATATGCAAAGTGTTAAATTATGGGAGCGCTAACTTGTGGTTGAGGTGGCTGACTGGATGAAACCAGCGCATGTAGCGTTTTTCGAGGATCCCAAGCCCCCGATACCGGGGAATGTTCTCTTCGAGGCCTTGACGCCGCCAAAGGAGATTGCTCTCGCGATCAATCCAAGGGTTACAATCGAGGTGATTGAAGGGATCCTGAAGGCGGCCAAGGACACGGAGAACGTGGTGATTCTAGAGCTAGCTCTATCCGAGATGAACCTGAAGGGAGGCTATACCGGCCTGACGCCCAAGGCATTCGCCGAGCGTGTGAGAAAGGCTGCTGAGAATGTCGGCTGGTACGGCTATGTCCTCCACGCGGATCATGTTGTGATCAGGAAGGGCGCGGATGAGGAGATAGAGAACGTTAAGCGAGAGCTAGCCGCAAGGGTTGAGGCTGGGTTCACAAGCTTCGCCATAGATGCTTCATACCTCTTCGACTTGACCAAGGATACTGTGCCGGAGCAGCTTAAGCGGATAATCGAGGTTGGCACGGAGATGTTCAGGTACCTAGACGAGCTAATAGGGCACAGGAACTATGGCAGGGAGGGCGAGGTCGGCGAGATAGGTAAGACAGAGTTAACAACCGTCGAGGAGGCCCTATACTATGTGAAGAGCATGAAGCAGAATGGGGTTGACCTCCACTGGCTCGCGATAAATAATGGCTCGAAACACGGCGTCTCGGTGGACGCGGAGGGTAATATAATACCACAGCTCGGGATAAACATCCAGCGCACCGTTGAGATCGTCCAGGCATTATGGGATAACGGGTACCCGACTAGGGTTGCTCAACATGGTGTGAGCGGGACACCACTCTACCTTATCGCGGAAAAGTTCCCGAAAGGGATGATAGGAAAGGGCAATGTCGCGACAATATACATGCTCATGGTCTATGACATCCTGAGGATCTACGAGCCAGAGTTATACCAGAGGATCTACAAGTGGGTTATCGAGAACTATAGGAAGGAGGGGGTGCACGAGGCTGAGATATTTGTCGAGAACTCTAAGTTCGCGCTAAAACAGTTCTTTAATGAGCTTGACAAGATATCGGATGAGACTAGGAACGCGATAAGGAGCAAGGCATATGCGGAGACCCTGCTACACTTGAAGGCCTTCGGGATGGAGAAGACCGCAAAAAGAGTCTACGATTACATCAAGAATAAAGGGATCAAATACTGGTAGCTGAAATAGCAGACTTATGCCCACTTTCTTCTCTTTCTTTATTGTGATTTTTAAGTGGTGAAGAATTAGTATTTTGAAGTAGCCTCGGCGATATTTCTAGGCATTATTTTTATCTTTTAGCAAGAAAGCTTTATCTTCCACTATTATGCTCAAGGTACTTGGGTGATTCTTATAGGTGGGGTTAATATGACAAGGGCTAAAAAACTGATAAATGATCCACTAAATGTTACTGTGGAAGAGCTTGAGGGTTTTGTGAAAGCGTATTCTCATATCGTGAGAAAAGTTGGCACACATGCTGTTGTTAGAAAGGACGCGCCGGTGAAGGGGAAGGTTGCTATTCTGAGTGGTGGTGGAAGTGGGCATGAACCGCTATTCATAGGATATGTCGGCTATGGCATGTGCGATGGAGCAGTTTATGGGGAGGTTTTCGCTGCGCCGACGCCTCCCAACATCTTGGAAGCTACAAGGGCAATAGATGGCGGCGCTGGCGTGATCTACATTTACGGCAACTATGCTGGTGATAATATGAACTTCGGCTTAGCCGCTCAAATGGCTGAGGCAGACGGAATCGAGGTGGAGATTATACCGTATTGGGATGATATCTCATCAGCGCCGCCTGAGAGGAAGATGGAGAGGCGGGGGATAGCTGGAGGTTTTTACGTGTATAAATGTGCTGGCGCAGCGGCAGAGATATGGGGTGCGGATCTTAAGGAGGTCAAGAGGGTGGCTGAGAAGGCTAGAGAAAATGTCCGTTCATTTGGTGTAGCCTTGGCGCCTGGCACAATTCCGGCGACAGGAAAACCAACCTTCGAGCTTGGCGAAGATGAGATATATTTCGGGATAGGCGCTCATGGAGAGAAGGGCGTCCTCCTTACAAAGATTAAACCCGCGGATGAGGTGACGGAAATAATTGTTAAGGAGATATTAAGGGATCTTCCATTAAGAAGTGGAGACGAGGTTAACATGCTCATCAATGGGTGTGGCTCCACCACTCTAATGGAGCTGTATATAGTTACGAGGAAAGCCGTGCAGATACTGGCTAATATTGGAGTGGAGATTCATCATGTCGATGTTGGCAATTTTTTAACCACGCAGGAGATGGCGGGTGCAACGATTAGTATCCTTAGGCTAGATGACGAGTTGAAGGAGCTTTGTGATGCCCCAGCTTACACGCCAATCGTCAGAATATGTCCGGAGCTCCAATCAAAGCTTAAATAAGCAATATGTCCCTTGCTGACGAGAGGTGCTAAGATTGACTGAGGATCGTATCTCTTGCAAGAAAATGAAAGAGATACTGCTGCATATCTCGGATGTTGTGATATCGGAGGAGGGCTGCTTAACCGACTTGGATAGGGCGTGTGGTGACGGCGACTTCGGGATTGGAATGTTAAGGGGATTCACTAATGTTAAACAGCAAGTTGGGAGCTATGAAGGTGATGATTTAGGGGAGTTGTTGATGAAGGCTGGTTTCGCGATTACTGCCACTGTTGGGGGCGCGTCAGGAGCGGTATTTGGGGCATTATTTAGCTCAGCTGGAATGAGATTGAAAGGTAAGAAGGAGGCCGATCTAGTGGAGCTTGCGAAGGCTTTTAAAGCATCACTTGATACGATAATGAAACTTGGCGGAGCTAAACCCGGGGATAAGACTATGGTTGATGCACTAGCGCCAGCCATAGAAGCCCTAGAGGCTGTTGCGAGAGCTGGCGGCTCATTGAAAGAGGCATTTGAAAAAGCTGCTGAAGCCGCTCAAAAAGGTGCAGAAGCTACAAGGGAGATGATAGCTAAAAAGGGTAAGGCAAGTTACTTGGGGGAGAAAACCCTCGGCTACCCAGATCCGGGAGCTGTGGCTGTAGCCCTAATCTTCAGAGCGATTTCCGAAAAATATAATTCTAACTGAGTAGGTTTTTACCTCTCTTAATACCTTAGAAAAGATAGTACTGCCTTAATTAGCGGCGGGTTGTATCTTTTCCATTCTTGATGAAAGAAAATTTTGGGAATGTTAGAAGTCCTCCTTAATTATCGTCTTTCTTCCATTCGCCTTGCATCTTTGCACGGCCTTGTTTATCAGTTCTCTGACGGCTTGGTCGAGCCCGTCGAGAGCATCGGATGCGAGGCGTATTCCCTCTGGCAGAAGCTCCCGCACCTTTGATTCCACTACAATCCTTTCACGGGGCATGTTTCCTCAATTATTCGTGTTTTTCAAGCCCATAAATTTAGCTTTACTCCGGGTTTTTCCTAGCTTCTGGGGCCTGAGAAAGGTATATTAAGCGTGATGAACAAGCCCGTGCGGCATCATAGCTGAGCCATGTTCTGGCTCGTTTTGGCCATACTCGGCCTTAGAAAACCTTAGAAAAATATGAAGATGGGCTGACCAACATGTCCTCGTAGCTGTGAAAGCCGCAGGGAACCCTTTTTCCTACCATACATGGATTCATGACTCCTCCATGCTGGGGGTTGGAGGTGATAGAGAAGCGTGGAGCTAGGCGGACGATAAGCGAGATACTGGATTATGTTAGGTCTTTAGGTCTATGGTCTTAAACACTTTCCCAAAAACCAATAAGGGAATATACTTAAAGTTAAGACTGAGCAGTTTTTGGTAGTGGATAATTATGGTTTCCGTGAAGCCGCATATCTTCAGGGCCTATGACATTAGGGGAGTCTATGGGCAGGATCTGGATGAGGAGGTCGCAGAGCTTATTGGCCTAGCCTATGGGACATTTCTCGGTAATCGTGGTAGGGTTGTTGTTGGCAGGGATGTTAGGATAGGTGGAGAAGTGCTTGTGAGGGGTTTGGCAAGGGGCTTGACCAGAGCTGGATGCGACGTGCTGGATGTTGGGATGGTCTCGACGCCCATGCTATACTTCTCGACAGTTTATTTCAAGGTTGATGGGGGTGTTCAGGTTACAGCAAGCCATAACCCGCCCGAGTGGAATGGGTTTAAGATCGTGAAGCCGGGGGGCGCGACGCTCTCGGCCGGAGCCGGGATGGAGCAACTAAAGGACATGGTAATCAATAGAAGGTTCAGGGAGTGTAAGAGGCCGGGAAAGATCGAGAGGGCTGATATACTCATGCCCTATATCGAGTTCATGTCCTCGAGGTTTAAGATAGATGCCCGCATGAGGATCGCGGTGGACTACTCTAATGGGGCGGCTGCGATACCCTTCCCAAAGATAGCGGAGAGGCTTGGAATAGAGATCGTTAGCATAAATGATGTGCCTGATGGCCGCTTCCCGGGCCACCTCCCCGAGCCCACCGAAGAGACACTAAAGGATCTACAGCGGCTTGTGGTCGAGTCGGGAGCGGATTTTGGGGCTGGATTTGATGGTGATGGGGATAGAGTTGTCTTCGTGGATGATCTAGGCAGGATAATCCCGGGAGACATCACGCTCGCAATCTATGTTAAGCACTTGGATAAGCGGGGTAAGGTAGTGTATGACGTGTCAAGCAGCAGTGCCCTTAGGGAGATTATTCTTGAGAAAGGATGCGAGCCTGTCGAGATGAGGGTTGGTAGGGCCTTCCTCTTAAACGCTGTCAGGGAGCTGAACGCGGTCATCGGCGGCGAGAAGAGCAACCACTTCTACTTCCCCGAGATCTGGGGCTTTGATGACGCGGTCTATGCGACCATTAGGATGGCAGAGATAGTTGCGAGGGCAGGTAAGAAGCTCTCCAGGCTCGTTGATGAGATACCTAAATATCCATCTATACCGATAAGGACATTCGAGTGCCCAGATGAGCTGAAGGACAGGGTCGTGGAGGAAATCGCGAGATACTATAGAGAGAAAGGCCTCAAGGTGAGCACGATAGATGGCGTAAAGGCATATTTTGATGATGGCTGGATCCTAGTTAGACAATCCAACACCATGCCTCAAGTAAAGATGACGGCTGAGGCGAGGACGGAGAAGAGGCTGAGCGAGATAGTGGGCGAGGCAGAGGACATGATAAGGGAAACTATAAGGAGGCTTAGCAGGGGAGCATAGCGCGGAATATGCAGCTCAGGGTAGCCGTCATCGACAGGGAGAAGTGTGATCCGAAAAAGTGCGGGTTAGAGTGTATTAGGTTCTGTCCTAAAGTGAGGAGCGGCGTCGAAGTTGTTAAAATGGGTGAGGACGGCTATCCAGTAATCGTCGAGCTGCTATGCATCGGCTGTGGAATCTGCGCTGCCAAGTGCCCCTTTAAGGCGATCACGATTGTCAACCTTCCACAAGAGCTCGAGTTCGATCTCGTCCACCAGTATGGGCCGAATACTTTCAGACTATATAGGCTTCCATACCCTGAGCCCGGCGTGGTTATCGGCCTAGTCGGCAAGAATGGAACTGGTAAGACCACCGCCCTCCAAATACTCGCCAACATCATTAAGCCGAACCTTGGGAGATTCGACTCAAGCGAGCCGAGCTATGAAGAGCTCGCGAGGCAATTTAGGGGAACGCTGCTCCAAGATTACTTCGCTAGGATAGCTAGAGGCGAGATCAGGATAAGCTACAAGCCACAGTATATCGAGAAGATACCGAAAGTCGTCAAGGGTAAGGTTGGGGAGGTTCTCAGGCGTGTCGCAAGCCCCGGTAAGCTGGATAAAGTTATCGAGCTCTTTGAGCTCGGGCACTTGCTGGATCGAGAGGTCTCAGCCCTCAGTGGTGGGGAGCTTCAGAGGCTCGCCCTCGCTGCATGCCTAGCTAAGGACGCGAACACATTCATCATAGATGAGCCATCCAGCTTCTTGGATATAAGGCAGAGGCTTAGAGCCGCCGCAGCGATAAGATCAATGCTCGGCGATGATGTCAGGATAATTGTCTGCGACCACGACCTCGCCGTCCTCGACTATCTCTCGGACAAGGTCTTCATACTTTATGGTAGGACCGGGATCTTCGGGGTGGTCTCAGGGCCGTTCGGCGTTAGGGAGGGGATAAACATCTTCCTAAACGGCTATATCCCGACGGATAACGTCAGGTTTAGGTCAGAGAGAATAGCCTTCCATGTTAGGCCCCCATCGCAGCAGGGGATTGTCGAGGGTGGCATGCCGCTTGAGTGGCCTGAGATGACTAAGACTTATGATGGGTTTAGGCTGGAGGTTAGGGGTGGCCGAATATATCCGGGTGAGGTCATCGGAATACTGGGCCCCAATGGCATAGGTAAGACGACGTTCATTAAGCTCCTCGCGGGCGTGGAGGAGTGCGATGACGGCTATAAGCTAGAGTATAAGTCCGTGAGCTATAAGCCCCAGTACCCCGAGCCTAGGGACATAATCGTGGAGAAGGCACTGAGGAATGCAGCCGGGCCAAGGTTCGAGACGGAGCTATACTGGAGCGAGGTGATCGAGCCTCTCCAGCTGGAGAGACTTCTCGACAGGAACATGAGCGAGCTAAGCGGCGGAGAGCTCCAGAAGGTCTCAGTGGCGGAGGCATTATCAAAGGACGCGGAGATCTATCTTCTGGACGAGCCAAGTGCGTATCTAGATGTGGAGGAGAGATATTCTATAGCAAGATATCTTAGAAGAATCGCGAGGGATAGAAGAGCTTACATCTTCCTCGTAGAACACGACCTCATGGTTCTAGACTTTGCCTCGACAAGGTTAATGGTCTTCACAGGAGAACCGGGGATACGCGGCATCGCAAACCCGCCAACCGACCTGAAAACAGGATTTAACCAGTTCCTAAAAGAAGTTGGCATAACATTCAGAAGAGACCCGGAGACCGGAAGACCAAGAGCAAACAAGCCGGGCTCACAACTTGACAAAATCCAGAAAGAACAAGGAGAATACTACTATCTATCCACATGACATTAACAGATGTTCTATGCTAGCCTCCTCGCTAATAGTCTTCCATGGATTGAGATGCTCATCAACATGAAATAGTAAACTATCCCGAACACCCCCATCCAAACACACAGGCCGTAGATTTCCGGCGCGAGGGATGGATTGTGAAGGGGGTTTGCGATAATTGGATAGAGCGGCTCTATGTCACCATAAAGGGGAGCGTCAAGCAAAACATGAAGCTCGGTTCCAAATACGCCTGCGATAATAAATGACTTAAAGCCTAGATCTACATCTGTCTCCAACAAAATAATCTTGTAAAATGGTTTCAGAAATCTTTCAAAAAGATACGTGATACAGCCTAAGGCCAGACCAATTGGAAAAGCCAGCAAGAAAGTATGCAAGTATCCATGCAAGGGATATCTTAACCCGAATAGAAGGACTAAGAAAGGCTCAACATCCACAATAACATTAGCCAAAATAAATGTTGGGACATGAATATACTTCCTTAATGGTAAACCAAGACCTAGGCCGGGGCCAAGGTGGAAAGGGGTAAAAGGCAAGATGCCACCCCCACCCTCAGAGCTATAGAGAGTCAAAGAAGTTAGGTAAAAATTTTCATGAACATGTAATCGCTGGAAGAATTAGGCGGAGTAAGTAATCCTAAACTAATTACAGCACCCCTTAATCGAAATCGAAGTAATTAGTAGGAGGGATGATCAAAGATGGTTAAAAATAATGGACCGGGCGGGATTTGAACCCGCGACCTCCCGCGTGCAAGGCGGACGCTTATGGGGCCTAGAAGCTCTCCCAGGCTGAGCTACCGGCCCAAAGATCTCCAGCAAACCCGCCTCCTATTAAAAGTATTATCCCTTAGGTCTTCTGAAGAGGGGGTGGTGTTATTTAGCTGGCTTGCTTAGACGAATACGATCCGTAGATAGGCGTCCTTGCCGGTTTGCTGATCCCAATACCAGCATTTGTATCCATATCCCCTGTCCGAGTCTAGGTTCCAGTCCGTGTAGACGATGTCCAAGTTATTCTTCAGGAAGGCATTTAGGATTAGCCAGCGCGAGAGGCTTACAGCATTGCCTAGGGCGTGGCCCGCCATCTCCAGCTCCCTAGTCTTCTCGGGGGTTGGGGCCCTCGAGTACTGTATGATAGAGTCTATTGTTTGCTGGCTGAACTCCTCCCCGATTATGAATGAGTTGGGCGTCGTCTCCGCGCTCCTAGGAGACAGCGCTGGGATTGTTCCAGGTTGCTCAATCTCCGTGCTGGGGCACTGGAGGTTATTCAGATCACATGAGTGGAGTCGCGGGTATCCCTTGGGTCCAACCACGTTACCGCATTGATAGTTTGTTATCATATTTCTCGCGTGGGCTGATCCCAGCTCGTCGGGCTCTGGGTAGAGTAGTCCAGCTAGAACATATACCTGCCGGAGGTTTCTCAGGAGAGTGTATAGTGATAGCTGGATGGCATATAATATCGCCATCAGGGTGATGATTGCCAGCGATAAAAGCGCGGCGGCGATGAAGTCCACTATCGCGAGTATGGTTTCGAAGGTCCATTCAATCAGCTCTCCAAGATACTCAAGCCATTCTTCGAGGCTCTTGGCGAACTCCTCATAACACTCCCTTGAGCGCTCGGTCAGGCCTAAGGCGAATATATCCTCCATATCGCACATTCTTTTGGGCTTTGGTGGGGATGGGGGTGCATGTATCCCGCTCAAAGCATTTGATAGTATGTCCATTACCCCGCTGAAGGGCTCCTCCGGTGGCCTTACGCTAATACTCTTCATGATCTCGATTGTGAATGTATAGATGCCATATGCCGCGGCTATGTCTCCTTTCCTCAGGAAGCCATTATAAGACTTGTTGATTCTATTGGGATGCGGCCTCTCCTCGTAGGTCTTCTTGAATGAATCATGTATCAGGTCGATGATCTCGGGTGGCGGGGAGGATGGTAGTTCTAAGATGCTGTGGAGCTTCTCGTTTATGCTCTCATGATAAACCTCATAGAACTTCCACGAGTCTATGAAGTTCTCTACCGTGATGTGTCTTTGAGGATGTATCCTGTATGGCCCCCCGACGATCTGGTTAATGTAGCTGTGCCCGACGATATCCGTCGCGATATGCGTTAGATATCCAAAAGCATAGGCTATCTGGGGATCGCTTTCGGCGGAGCTTACGAGGTTCGCGGCGAATCTTCCGGTGTCCCTGTAGTGGAGCATGTCGAGCCAATACCACTCCGACTCCTTCTTGCCATTCTGCATCGGCGGCATGAGCTCATCGAAGAGTGCGTGGAAGAATCTCGGCGAGCCGGAGATGTTGCTCAAGGCATTATATCCCTCAATCACTCCGGTAAAGAGCGTTGTGGCAATCGTTGACCTGAGCAATCTAATGGTCTCATCAACCTCCTCGATAAGCATCTTCATGAGGTTGATTGTCGAGGGCGTTAAGCTTTCAACAGCATCCTCCACAGGCTCCCCTAGAGCCTCTATAGCCTTGACAATTTTGCCTATGGTCTCATTATAAAGATCCACGATCGTCTTCCAGTTCTTGTAAAAGTTGTAGAGTTTTCCCGTGGCCTCAAAGTCCGGCGCCCAAAAAAATAGGTCGGGCCCGATGGCCCCTAAAACTGCCGCGGACCGGTGTTGACTCATGATCATGCCGAGCTTTCTCTCGACCTCATTATCACTTGTCTTAAGCCCTCTAATCACCTCATCCAGAACTATTACGTGGACGGCGATCCTCGGCATATTCTACTCCTCCACTACTCCCGATCTGCCGAGCGCCATCACATGCCTATCTCTGTCGAGGCTACTCCTATAGACGCTCCTGAGCTGGGCATCGCTATCCATCCTGAAGTTTCTCGGATCTAGGATCGGGTCATAGCATACCCATATCAGGACCTCGTGGCTCGAGGGCAGCTCGGAGAAATCAATGTCTACGCGCTGGCCCATATTCAGAGTCGTAACCCTGCGCCATGCGAGGCTGAAGCTGCTTAATGGATACTCCACGTATTTTATCCCGGGAATCCTTTCCACGGGGCCGGTGTAAAGCTCCATCACCGTGTAGAATGATGGCGCGCTCCCCCGATTACTTACTATGACCTCAACCTGGTCATATTCCGCCTGCCCACCAACCTCGATATAGGGGAATATTATGCGATCCCAATCTCTATCAGGTATTTTTGGGACGGCCGTCGCGCGAGTAGTCCTAGTGGTCATTGATGTTACCTCGGTTGATGTTGTTTCACTGCTCTCCGATGTGGAGGGTAGAGCTGATGTCGTGCTCGTCGCCAGCGGGGATGTTGATGAGGTGGAGGTACTTGAGGAGGTCGTCTTGGTCCAATACGTCGTCGTGGAGAATGTGCTCGTCTCCGATGCTTCAGTAAGTTCTATGGTCTTGGTAACAGTGGTTGTCCTCCCAGCTCCAGCAATCCTGTTCAGCAACTCGTATATTTCATCTCCATAGTATCTGAATGCGATGAATCCCAGCCCGAGTAGGCCTGAGATTCCTAGGATCGCGGCTATCGCCTTTCTCCGATCTTTCTTCTTGGAGTAATACTGTGCTTGAAGATACTCCGTGAGAGATGCCCCGCAGAATGGGCAGTAAGGTGATTGAATTTCAAGCTTTCTACCACACTTCGGACAATACTTCATAAATTAATGTGCCGTTAGACGTTAATAAGTATTTAAAATCGCTCTGCAAGTTGCCTCAACTTGCAGAGATGCGCCATCGTTATTACGTTTTTCGAAAAAGACCCAACATTCTCGATATAATGCGCGCAAAATATGGGGGTTAACTGTTTTCTCGGATGGTTTTTCGCAGCTTATAATTAAGCATAGCTACTGTCCGGTCACGTCCCTCATGTGAGGAGGCTCATGATTCCTATGATTATCGCGGCTATGAGGAGTGTGAGGAATATGGCGGCGAAGATGGGTGAGGCTGATAGGGCTGCTGAGACGCCCTCATAGGCATAGTATGCTAATATGGCTAGAGCTGCGGCGGCTGCGAGCTTCAGCAAGATCTTGGGGATAAGGGTTGTTCGTACGCTCAACTCCGCCCTCTTCTCCAAGGCTCTGGGGCATGCTTTATAGCTTCCGTCAAATAAGTGGACTAGTGATGTATGATGTATTGATTGTGGGCGGCGGTGTTGCCGGCCTTACTGCGGCGCTCTACTCTGCTAGACAAGGTCTGCGAACACTTGTTGTCACGATGGATATTGGCGGCCAGCTCCTTACAGTTCCGAGGATAGAGAATTTCCCGGCCTCGCCTCCGGTCTCGGGCTTCGAGCTTGTGAGCAGCATTCTTGAGCAGGCTAGGGAATTTGGGGCCGAGATATTCTATGATGAGGCAGTTGGTGTCGAGGAGGTGGAGGGCGGCTTCAGGATTAAGTGTAGGGGCGGCGACTATGAGGGGCGGACACTGATCCTTGCAGTTGGGAAGAAGCCGAGGAAAATGGGTGTTCTAGGCGAGGATCTCTTCGCGGGTAAGGGGGTCAGTTACTGTGCTATTTGTGATGCGCCATTATATAGAGGCAAGAGAGTGGCCGTGGTCGGCTGGGGCGATCAAGCTCATGAAGCCGTTGCAATTCTCAGAAATTACGGTAACATGGTTTACGTTATCTACTCGGGGCGTCCTAGGGAGGATGATCGGCTCATGAAGGAGCTACGAGAACTGGGCGCGGAGGTTATGACGGGCGTGAAGGTGGGGGAGGTGGTCGGCGATACCGTGGTTAGAAAGCTGATCTTAAGGGGGGTTGATGGCGGTGAGAGGATGGAGCTGGAGGTTGATGGAGTCTTCGTAGAGCTTGGATACGTGGCGGATACGGGGTGGCTCAAGGGATTCATCGAGCTGAATGAGCGCGGCGAGATCGTGACGGATAGGCTTGGCAGGACAAGCAAGGAGGGGGTCTTCGCGGCCGGCGACGTCTGCGATATGCCGTATAAGCAGGCTGTGATAGCGGCGGCTCAGGGCGCAATAGCCGCATTATCCGCGCACAATTACCTGAGAAGACTTAGGGGCGAGCCCGAGATTAAGGGTGACTGGCGGAAGCTCAAGCCTTAAAAGATGATGCGTGGCAATTGGATAGAGACCCGGGGGAGGAAGATTATGCTTGAAGGCTATCGTGGCCAGTGGTCTTGTTAAGAGATTCGGGTCTCTCGAGGTTCTAAAAGGCGTCTCATTCGAGGTTGATGAGTCAGAGATCTTCGGCTTAATAGGGCCTAATGGGGCTGGCAAGACGACAACTCTCAGGATCCTTGCAACGATCCTCAGGCCGGATGCTGGTGACGCCATCATTATGGGCCACAGTGTCAGGAATGAACCAGATAGCGTCAGGAAAAGCATCGCATACCTGCCGGAGGATGCGGGGGTTTACAGACATATCACGGGGCTAGAATTCCTCAGCTTCATGGCCGGAGTTCATGGCAGGGATCGGGAATGCGTCAAGGAGGGTGTGGAGATCGCAGGGCTCGGCGATGCCCTGAGGAAGCCCATGGGATCTTATAGCAAGGGTATGAGACGGAGGATAATCCTCGCAGCGATACTAATGCTGAGGCCGAGGGTTGCGATACTTGATGAGCCGACCTCCGGCCTAGATGTCGTCCATGCTGTGCATATCAGGAAGAGGATAAGGAGGTTCGTGGAGGAGAGCGGCGCGACCGCCATAGTCTCCAGCCACAACATGCTCGAGATAGAGTATCTCTGCGATCGGGTCGCATTCATAAGCGGCGGGAAGATCATCGCGGAGGGTAGGCCCGATGAGCTGAAGGCCGAGCACCGGGCTCAGAATCTCGAGGAGGTCTTCGCGAAGCTGGTGGAGGCGGTTTAAGATGCTCCTTCCATTACTCAGGAAGGAGATTAAGGAGCTCCTGATGGAGAGGAGCATACTAGTGGGCGCGATAATAATCCCGCTAATAGTCTTCCCGATAATAGGCGCGTTGACGGGCCTTGGAATGAGCGCGGCGATGGAGAGGGCTGAAGTGGGCCTCGTAATCGGGATAGCCGACCTAGACAAGACATGGTTAACATCTACTCATCTCCTGGAGCTGTTCAGGGAAAAGGGGATCAGGACCATTGAGGTGAAGTGTTCATCCGAGGATGAGTGCGCTAGGGCAGCGGCCGGGAAGGAGCTCAATGCCGTGATCATGATACCGAGTGGCTTCACGAGAAACTTCACATTCGGCATCCAGAGCACAATTATGACAATCTATCCTATAAGATCCGCTGCGATCTCCGAGATCAGCAGGAATCAGATGATCTCGACACTCCTGCTCGATATATTCAAGTCTCTGGCCGAGAGGGTTCATGGGGGCGGCATTGATCCAAGATTCTTCGAGAAGCCTATCCTAGAGAACTCCATGGTTCTCTATCTCGGCAGGATATTGAGGGCTCCAGCCTCCGCTGTCGCTGCCACCTTCCTGACAACACTCTTCGGCCTCCCGCTAGTCGCGGTGATGGTCGCGAGTTATGCCTCCACGGTCTCGGCAACTAGCATTGCCCTCGAGAAGGAGTCCAAGACCCTTGAGCTGCTCCTGACTATCCCAGCCAGAAGGATAACAATACTACTCAGCAAGCTCTTGGGGACGTTCGTCATAGTCCTCCTTAGCACGATCTCATTCCTAGTCGGCTTTGGGATCTATGGCATGATGATCGCGGGGAGCATGATGGCGCGGATCCCGGTCGAGGAGGTTGCCGCCGGCCAGCAGGTGAGTCTCACGCTTATCGATCTCTGGCCATCCCCCATATTCCTCCCGATACTCGTCTCAGCGATATTCATCGCGATGGTGATGATGACCTGTATAGGGCTCCTCGTCGGTGTCCTCGGGAGTGATGTCAGGAGCGCCCAGCAGCTCGTAGGAGCTATAACATTCCCACTTCTAATGCCCCCATTCTTTATACTCGTCTTCGCGCCCCTTGAAAGCCTACCGATCGGAGTCAGGATAGGTCTCCTCCTAGACCCATTCACACACCTATTCCTCGCGATACAGAGCGGGTTCGCGGGCAACCTTACATCCGCGATCACATCGATAATGGTGATGCTGGGGTTCGCAGCGCTACTTCTCTTGCTAAGTTCATGGCTCTTCATGGGGGAGAGGCTCATAACAGCGAGGATAACACTTGGGAGAAGAAGGACTTCAGGAGCGTGACCCCTTCCTAGGGAGGCTATAAACTGCTAGGAACAATATCACGGCCGCGCCAACTAGGATTGTTATGAGCTCAAAGTGCGCGCTGAGAAACGACAATATCTCCTCGCCGAAGAGCATTATGAGCACTGCCTCGGTCATGAATCTCCCACCCCTCCCTAGAAATGATGTGGTGATGAAGACCTTCAGGTTCCTGAGCATGAATACTCCAGAGGCTATTGTGAAGATCTTGTAGGGTATCAGTGTGAAGGCGGCTATCCCAACAGCCCATGTACCATACCTGTTAAAGAACTCCTCAGCCCTCTTCACGGATTTTTCTCCCAGCGAGCTTGAGGAGTATGGGCCTCCCGCCCTTGAGGCCGATCCAGTAGCTGAGGAGGGCTCCGGCCGTTGAGTTGATCGTGGCTATTAGGCCGTAGAACAACGGCTCCCGGGATCTAAGAGGGTTAACGGGATGAGGATGGCGTCGGGCGGTATCAGGAAGAAGCTGGACTCCGTGAAGGCCATTAAAACCAGCCCCGGGATCCCCAGTGGGACGAGATGGAGCCTAGCCCACTCAAGCAGGGAGTCGAGAAGACTTCTCAAAGGAACTCTTTATGAAAGCCTCTCAAGCTCATATTTTTGGATTCAATCTTCCTAGAAGCGATGGGTGGAAGAAGCGCTTACCATGCTTCGCCTTGAGCTCATCCCATTCTTGGAGGATCTTGACGGCCTCGACTGCGACCCTCGCGGCATCCTTCTCGCCGGTGACCCCGAACTCATCCCTAATCCTGTTGGCGAAGACCGCACAAACGGATCCGGCCCTAAGTCCGTAAACGGATGCTATAATGTATATCGCGGACGTCTCCATATCGAAATTGAGGACACCCATTTTCCTCAGGTCCTCGAGAATATTCTCAGGTCTGCTCCATGAGTAGCCCCGGAACCCCTTTCTCCCCTGACCGAGGTAGAAGCTATCAGTTGTCGCAGTGACGCCAACATGATATGTGATGTTAAGGGATTCAGCTGCCTCGATTAATGCGAGAAGAACCTCATAACTCGCGGCAGCCGGATACTCTGGTGGTGCATAATCCACGCTCGTGCCCTCGAACCTGATGGCCGCGGATGATATCACGAGGTCTCCGAGCCTTATATGGGGCTGGATCGCGCCTGTGCTCCCAACCCTGATGAATGTGTCCGCGCCCGCCCTAGCGAGCTCTTCGACAGCTATCGAGGCTGAGGCTGAACCTATGCCCGTAGAGCACGCGGAGATCGGCCTGCCGCCGACCCTGCCATTCCAGAGCCTAAACTCCCTATGATGTGAGACTTCCCAAGCCTCATCCCAGAGCTCCGCGATTAATGGGACGCGCTCCGGGTCTCCTGGGAGAAGAACGTATCTCGAGACCTCCCCGGGCTTAACCCTAACGTGGTAAAAGGCTTCCCCAGCCCTAGGCTCTTCAGCCCTCATAATAATGATGGCGATGGGAATGGTTAAAAGGCTTAATTCCCGGAGAAGGCGGCGAGGAGAGGGTGGTGCTGTGATGAGGGAGATCGCGGAGTTATCTAAGATATGCGCGTCGCTCGCCAAGTCTGATCTTAGCGTCGAGATGCTCGATGTCATGATATCAGAGTTCAGCAGGCATGGGCTGAGCGGTGATTTCGCGAGAAAGATCTTCTCCCTAGTCTTGGAGGAGAGGGGGAGGTACGGTGGAGAAGGGACGCCGGAGAGTGGGCTGAAGTTAAGGGAGTTTGCCTCAAGAGCCCTAGAGCTTCAGAGGATGGGGAGGGAGGTCTATAGGCTGGAGCTTGGCGAGCCGGATTTCACCGCGCCACCAAGCGCCGTTGAGGCAGCCTGCAAGGCGATCAGGGAGGGTTATAGCAAGTATGGCCCGGCGAATGGCATCAAGGAGCTTAGGGCGGCGATAGCGTCAAAGCTTTCTGAGAGATTCGGCCTCGATCTCAAGCCCGATAATATTGCGGTCACGGCGGGCGGGACATTCGCCGTCTATGGCTCGATAGAGGCCGTGACAGGGCTTGGCGATGAGGTGATTGTGATAGAGCCGGCCTGGCCCTTATACGCCCACCAGGTTAGATGGCTTGGCAGGAGGCCAAAGATAATCAAGACAAGGTTCGAGGATAATTGGGACCCCGTTAACATGATCCAAGAGAAGGTTAGCAGGCTGACCAAGCTGATAATCCTGAATTATCCGAATAACCCGACTGGAAGGGTTCTTGATGAGAGGAGCATAAGGGCAATAATAGAGATTGCTGAGGATTATGGGGCTTGGATCCTGAGCGATGAGGTCTACATGGATTTCTGTTACCGCGATGGGTTCGAGAGCATTTTGAAGCTTGGGACGGAGCGCACGATAATGGTCAACTCCTTCTCAAAGACTTGGGGCATGACGGGCTTCAGGGTTGGATATGTTGTGTCAGACCCGGAGACCGCTGCACGCGTCGCGAGAGCTCAGAACACCGCCATAACATGCATACCTGAGTTTGTCCAGAGGGCGGCCTTAGCGGCACTAAACGACGAGGAATCGGCAAGGAGGAACGTAGAGCTCATCGGGATGAGGTTGAGGATACTCTATGAGGAGCTCTCGAGGTCTAGGCTAATAGAGGTCAGGCCCCCGGAGGGCGCAATGTACATCTTCCCGAGGATAAACGTGGAGGGCTTCGATTCATGGAGGTTCGCATGGAAGCTTCTCGAGGAGAAGGGTGTCGCGATAGCGCCAGGAGCATGCTTCGGGCAGAGCTACAACAACCACCTCAGGATCTCCGCGGTGCTGGATGAGAAGCCTCTTAGAGAGGCATGTAGAAGAATCCGCGAGGCAGTGGAGGAATACTGCTAGAGATAAAGATTCTGGAGAATGAGGAGGTGTGTGAGGTGGATAGAGAGGAGGCACTGAGAATAGTCAGGGAGAATGTTGTGAATGATAAGATAGTCTTGCACATGATGGCCGTCTCCGCGATAATGAAGGAGCTCGCGCGGCATCTCGGGCAGGATGAGCGGCTCTGGGAGCTCGCGGGGCTGCTCCATGACATAGACTATGAGCTGACGAAAAATGAGCCGAGCAGGCATGGACTGGAAGCTGAGAGAATCCTCGGGGGCTCTGCGCCGTCGGAGATCATTAAGGCAATAAAGTCCCATAATTTCGAGAATACGGGAGTAATGCCAGAGAGTAATCTGGAGAAGGCGCTGATCGCGGCTGACGCCGTCTCGGGACTCATAATCGCCGCCGCCCTCGTCATGCCGAATAAAAAGCTGGCTGAGGTGAGCGTCGAGACGCTGAAGAAGAAGTTCAAACAGAAGGACTTCGCGAGGAACGTCAGCAGGGAGCGGATAATGTTCTGCGAGCAAATAGGCTTAACACTAGATGATTTTCTCGAGATATCGCTCAGAGCATTAAATGGGATAAGCAAAGAACTCGGCTTATGACCCCTCCCCTGCTTGGGTGGGG
>JAKCEV010000003.1 GCA_023539495.1 Candidatus Wolframiiraptor allenii | reverse complement strand
ATTCATCTCCATGCCATGGACACCTCGACGAGGTGCCTCTCTCATCAACGTAGATGACGCTGATTCCATGTTCTTCGGCAATCTCCGCTATCCGCTTCAGTAGATATTTATACGTCCAGACGTGGACGTTATCGAAGTTGCCGTTCCTCTGCGCGATATACTCGGATAGCCAACTTTAATCGTGGAGACGCCGACTTCATAGAGCCACTCTACGGCCTCCCTCACCTTGGCGTTTATGTAGCTTCTTACCTGCCTCCTCCATTTTGCGTACATCCTCCTAAGCCTCTTGGAAGTCTCTAGGCCATGCCCGTTTAGCGTGGACTGGTATTCGGCGATCTTCTTCCTCCAATAATACGATATCGCCTTCAGCGGCTTGCCATTGACGAGCTTCGTTGACCCATCCTCAACATATACCGCTAACATGTTATTGACTCCGATGTCCACGCCAGCGGTCAAGTTGCCTTTCGGCCGCAGCGGCACCCTCCTCCACTCGCTCCTTACCATCTTCTCGGAGACCTTGGAGAAGGCTATGTTGGCATACCACCTCTTTCTATCGGCGTCATAGCGTATCATGAGCTCTCCCCGCTCGCCCTTCAAATATACTGGGCCCTTATACTTCGTCTCTATCCAGCCGATTGCGCCAAGCCACTTTATGACGATCCTGTCGCCATCCATCTCGTACTGGTCTTTTCTAATAATGGTCCACAGCACCCTAGGCTTCCTCTTCTTCTTATATCCCGGCGGACTGACCCTTGTTATAGACGGCGGCAGCCTCCCCTCCCTCCTCAGCTCCAACAGCCTGAAGAAGCTCTTCCACGCCTTACCATTCCTCAGCAGGACCGTCTGCGTCGTGACGGCGCCTATCAATGGCTTATACTTCTCATAAAACTCCCTATATGTCCCATCAAAGTCAATATGCCTCTTCTCCAGCCACATCCTCAGCCTGGCGTAATTGACCTCGTTCCATAGCTTCGATGAAAGATCGCATAACTGTCTCAGCCTCTTCTTGGTCTCCTCATCAACCACCAGCTCCACAGTACAATTCCTCTTCACCTTCACTCACCTCCGAGGATTTCGTAGAGTAGGCTTCGTAGCTCCTCGCAGACGTAGTCCATCGCCTTGCCAACATACCCGCGGTACTCTCTGGCGAAGTCGTCGAGCATTTTGAGGTCATCATATACGAGCGTCCTAGCGATGACCGGCGGTGGCCTATATCTCTCAACAATGGCAGGTGCCGAGT
Source organism: Candidatus Wolframiiraptor allenii (assembly GCA_023539495.1). Lineage (GTDB taxonomy): Archaea > Thermoproteota > Nitrososphaeria_A > Caldarchaeales > Wolframiiraptoraceae > Wolframiiraptor > Wolframiiraptor allenii. The sequence continues at coordinate 37,611 of JAKCEV010000003.1, read as the reverse complement.
CCACGTAATCCAAGACCCCAATAAACTCCTTAAGGGGCCGGCCTCCTTGAAGGCATCCACGTAGCCAGCCATGCCTCCACAATACCATTCTAATACATGCCTGCCCTTATTTCTTGGGGACCTGCCTGAAAATGGAAGATTATTATGATGTCGGGATGCCGGGAAGCCGGCTAAAAATGGGATTCCATGGCGATGAGAAGAACTCGGAGCAGATCTTTATAATACCGTTCAGGGACGGGGACGATGTTAAATATTTTGTCGTTAGGGGCGTAGGCGAGGGCGACAGGCGCGTGACAAGATGCGACATGGTCAGAGTGATGAGCTGGAATCAATTGATCGAATATCTCGGGGAGGTCTGGGAGGAGATGTGGGATGCCATGCTATTCAAGCTGAAGGCCGCCGAGATGAGCATACCATAGAGCCGAAGCCAATATCATAACACCCCATATTTTTATTTCCCATTCTCAGAGGGCTCCCCAAGAAATAAGGGCAGGCGTGTATTAGAATGGTAGCGTGGGGGCGAGGGATATGGCTAATGCGGGGAACGAGTCTATGAGGGTGGGTGGCCGGAGATGCCCGAAGTGCGGGGCCACGATAGAGCATCTATGTTACTGTGAGAAGGCGGTGAACATTAGGGAGTATTAGCCGGATGATTCCATAACATAAGGACTGACCATGTCATAGAGTGTTATTTCGCGTGTCCAAAATGCGGGGAGATATTATTCTTCGATGACGTAGAGGCCGGCCCATAGAGGAGGACGGGATATGGGATTATTAGCCCCCGCATAACTCCCACTTTTTATTTTTCCTCACTTTTAGGCTCGCCCTCATTCCTCGAGGAATAAGGGCGAGCCTGGTTTATTGAGGAGACTGAGCTGGGGGATCTTCTATATAATCACGGCGGAGGGCTGGAAACAATCCTCAGAGATGGTAAGGGGCGCATCATACTGGATAGGTGAAGCTGATACTCATGTCGAGCAAACTTGATAAGCAGACCACGAACTCTCTGATGCTGAGGATGATCTTCAGGGATAGGCTTGATGCTGGTGAGAGGTTGGCTGAGCTCTTATCCGATTATCGCGGCGAGAGGCTTGCCATCATAGCTATCCCGAGGGGTGGGGTTGAGGTTGGATATGTCTTGGCTATTAGGCTCGGCGCGCCACTGGAGGTTACTGTGCCGAGGAAGATTGGGGCGCCGATGGACCCGGAGCTTGCTGTGGGCGCGATCGCCGAGGATGGAACAATATACGTGGATGAGGAAGTTGCGAGGCTCGTGGGTGTTGGCATGGACTGGATAAGGGAGGAGGGTGAGAGGGAGCTTCTTGAGGTGAGGAGGAGGATCGAGGTCTATCGGGGTGGCAAGCCCCTTCCAAGGCTCGATGGATATACTGTGATCCTCGTGGATGATGGCGTGGCTACCGGCGCGACAATGATAGCGACTGCGAAATTTCTCAGGAAGCTTGAGCCGAGGAGACTCGTCATAGCCGTTCCCGTAGCCCCGCCAGAGACACTCCCAAAGCTATCGAGAGAGGCCGATGATGTGCGATGCGTAGAGACGCCGAGCCCATTCTTCGCGATAGGCCAATTTTACCGCGACTTTACCCAGCTAAGCGACTCCCAAGTCCTAGACTACCTTTCAAGGGTTGAAAGGCTTATCTAGCTGCGCCTCAACAAAAGGAGGACGATATATATTACGACCATGATCATGATTAATATTGGCGACGTCCCGATGTAGACTCCATCAAGCCTCCTTCCGAAGAGTATCAATGGATGAATTTCCTCAAGCCTTATCCCAGCCCTTACTATAAGCGGCAGGATTAATAGAACTATCCCCATGATTATTAGCATTATCCCGAGGAGCATTATTGGGCCGAGAACATCTTTCTCGAACATATGCACCTTTAGCCTTTTACAACACCTATCGGTATGAGCCTCGCGACCTTAGTTCCTATGCCCGCCTTATGACTAACCTCAGCAACTATGTCGACGTTCTTATAGGCCTGGTCAGCCTCCTCGACAACGGTTTCCATGCTATCACTCCTAATGTATATCCCCCTCCTGTTAAGGTCCTGTATGACCTGTGTTGCCGTGAGCCTCCTCTTTGCCTCGGCTCTGCTCGCGGTCCTGCCAGCGCCATGAGCCGTGCTGCCGAAGGTCATTTCCATTGCCCTCGGGTTCCCGAGTAGAACCCAGCTCGCGGTCCCCATGGATCCCGGCAAGAGGACAGGCTGCCCAATATCCCTATAGTCCTCCGGGACTAGTGGATGACCGGCTGGGAAGCTCCTCGTCGCGCCCTTCCTATGAACCCAGACCTTTCTCTTGACACCATCCACTGCATGCTCCTCTAGCTTGACGATGTTGTGGGCGACATCATAGACTAACTCAAGGCCGAGGGTCTCTGCGGGCTGCTTAAAGACCTCGGCGAAGCTCTGCCTAACCCAGTGGCTTATCGCCTGCCTATTCGCGAACGCGAAGTTTACGGCGCAGGCGAATGCCTTTAGATAGCTCTCGGCCTCCTTGCTCTTCGCCGGGGCGCATGCCAGCTCTCTATCCGGGAGCCTTATCCCATATTTGTGCGCTGCCCTCTCCATGACCCTTAGATAATCGCTGCAGATCTGATGGCCGTATCCCCTGCTGCCGGTGTGAACGAGGACCGTCACCTGCCCCTCATGAGTTATGCCCATCTTCTTGGCCGCCCTCTCATCAAATATCTTGTCAACGACCTGGACCTCGAGGAAGTGGTTTCCACTTCCTAATGTGCCTATCTGTGGTAGTCCCCGCTCCTTCGCAGCCGCGCTCACATAGCTTGGATCAGCCCCCTCCAAGCAGCCCTCCTCCTCGATATGCTTCAGGTCCTCAGGCCACCCGAGCCCAAACCTCTCGATCACGTATCTAGCGCCCTCAACAGCTATTCTATCAAGCTCATTCCGAGTAACTTGGAAGTCCTTCCTCCTAGAGCCGAGGCCTGATGGAACATTTCTAAAAATCGTATTGATTAGCTCCTGTATCCTCGGCCTAACATCCTTTTCGTCTAGATTCGTAACCATGAGCCTAACGCCGCAGTTTATGTCATAGCCAACCCCTCCCGGCGATATCACACCTTCTTCATAGTCCGTAGCGCCAACCCCACCAATGGGAAACCCATACCCTTCATGGGCATCCGGCAGAACCACGGCATGCTTCAATATCCCTGGCAGGGTCGCGACATTAGCCGCTTGGATAAGCGTCCTATCCTGCATCATCTTCTCCAGAAGATCCTCTGAGGCGAAGACTAGGACCGGGACGCGCATATCCGGTCTATGCTTTGGAATTTTCCAAACCACCTCGTCAATCCTCTCAAGCGGCACCTGCGGCATAAATGAGCACCCAATGGGTAATTTTATAGAGCGCTAGCTTTAAGTATTATCCTTCCTAGCCTCCGGCGGAAAAATTTGTCTGGAATCGCGTAGCATTATTTGCCATGGAGGTTAGGGTTGGCTGCTGCGGATGGTGCGTCAGGGGCGGCAAAGGCGCTTATTATGGCCGATTCTCAATAATCGAGATTCAGGAGACATTTTACAAGCTTCCCAAGCCGGAGACTGTTGCGAAGTGGGCTGAGAATGCTCCGGAGAACTTCAAATTCTGTATGAAAGGCTGGCAGGCTATTACTCACCCGCCGAGTAGCCCAACCTGGAAGAGGAGCGGCCTCAAGATACCCAAGTCAAAGCAGGATAAATATGGTTTCTTAAGACCTACTGAGGAGAATTTCGAGGCTTGGGAAGAAACCCTCGAGGTTTGTAGGGCAATGAGGGCGGAAGTCTGCGTCCTCCAAACGCCGGCATCCTTTGGATACAGCGAGGAGAATGTGGGAAATGTTGAGGCATTTTTCTCAGCGATAAAGAGGGATGGCGTGATTCTAGGCTGGGAGCCTAGGGGGACATGGAGGGATAACCTCCAAGCCGTCGGCAAGCTATGCGACAAGCTTGATCTCGTACATATCGTGGACCCATTCAGGTGCCAGCCCCAGTCATCGCATCAGCTAGTATATTTCAGGCTCCATGGCATAGGTGGCAAGGAATACAACTATAGGTACAAGTACACGGACTCTGATCTGAGGAGGCTGGCCGAGCTTGTCGAGAAATACTTGAAAGAGGGGAGGAAGGTGTATGTTCTCTTCAATAACGTTTACATGGCTGATGATGCTTCTAGGTTCATCGAGGTATTGAGGGAGTCTAGGCTTCCAGCGACCTAAGCCTAAGAGATATAGGCTAGTGATTTCTTGAACTCCGTTAGGATCCTCTCATACTCCCGCTTCTGCTCCGGCGCTATGCTTGGCTTCACCTTCTCTAACGCCGCTAGGAAGTGTCTCATGTATACCTTGTCTGTGTTAATGTTCTCCCTGGCGGCGTTTAGCGCTGCCTCTCTGCATAGCGCCTCGATATCAGCGCCTGTGTAGCCCTCTGTCATCTCAGCAAGCTTCCTGAGGTCTACGTCATCAGCGAGCGGCATCTCCCTTGTATGTATCTGGAAGATCTGGTATCTTCCCTCGATATCAGGCGGTGGCACATAGATTATTCTATCAAATCTCCCGGGCCTGAGTAGTGCTGGATCGAGTATGTCAGGCCTATTAGTCGCGCCGATGACGACGACATCCTTCAGGATCTGTATTCCATCCATCTCCGTTAGCAGCTGGTTTACTATCCGGTCTGTTACGCCGGAGTCGGTGTGAAGCCCCCTCCTAGGAGCTATCGCATCAAGCTCGTCGAAGAAGATTATGCATGGAGCTGCCTCCCTCGCTCTCTGGAATATCTCCCTTACAGCCTTTTCTGATTCTCCAACCCACTTGCTTAGTATCTCGGGTCCCTTAACCGAGATGAAGTTCGCCTCGCTCTCATTCGCAACCGCCTTCGCGAGGAGAGTCTTGCCTGTTCCGGGCGGCCCATATAACAGGATTCCCTTCGGAGGCTTTATGCCAAGTCTCTTGAATAGATCCGGGTACTTGAGCGGCCACTCGACAGCTTCCCTTAACTCCTGCTTCACCTGCTCAAGATCCCCAATATCCTCCCAGCGGACATTCGGTATCTCAAGGATCACCTCTCTCAGGGCTGATGGCTGGACAACCTTCAAGGCATTCATGAAGTCTTCACGGGTGACTTTAAGCTCCTCTAGCACCTCAGCTGGTATCGTCTCCTTTTCAAGATCTATCTTTGGCAGGAATCTCCTCAGGGCATTCATCGCCGCCTCCCTGCAGAGGGCGGCTAGATCAGCGCCAGTGAAGCCGTGAGTTATATTCGCTAGCTCATCGAGGTCGACATCATCTGCAAGGGGCATTCTCCTCGTATGGATCTGGAGTATCTCCTTCCTGCCGTTCCTATCAGGTACGCCTATCCTTATCTCACGGTCAAATCTCCCAGGCCTCCTAAGAGCAGGATCCACTGCGTCTATCCTGTTTGTTGCCCCTATGACTATCACCTGGCCCCTGCTCTTTAACCCATCCATGAGCGTCAGGAGCTGTGAGACCACTCTCCGCTCAACCTCACCAGTAACCTCGCTTCTCTTCGGCGCTATCGCGTCAAGCTCATCAATGAATATTATTGATGGGGCATTCTCTTCAGCTTCCTTGAAGATCTCCCTAAGCCTCGCCTCACTCTCGCCATAGAACTTGCTCATTATCTCGGGGCCGTTTATTGAGATGAAGTGCGCCCCGGTCTCATTAGCAATCGCCTTAGCTATGAGCGTCTTACCACATCCGGGTGGTCCCCACAATATAACTCCCTTCGGCGGCTCTATCCCGAGGTGGCGGAAGAGCTCCGGATGCTTAAGCGGGAGCTCAACCATCTCCCTTATCCTCTGAAGCTCCTCATGCAGCCCGCCAATATCCTCGTATGTTACGCCTCCAACCTCCTCAACTCTCTTAACCGGTGTCGAGCTGACCTCTATTACCGTATTCTCCGTGACTATGACGACGTTCGTGGGGCTCGTGGTCACGACCTTAAGCTCTATACCCATTCCTAGGACCGGTATTACAATAACATCTCCCCTCATTACCGGCAAATTGAGCAGCTGGCTCCTAACAATTCTCGAGAGATCACCGACGAATGGGAGATTTTCGAATGGTGCTAGGACGATCTTCTTGGCGGGTTCAGCCCGAGCTTTCCTAATCGTCACGTAATCTCCAACGGAGACCCCGGCATTTTTCCGGATTTCACCATCAATCCTGATTAGGCCCATCCCATCATCTTCCTTGTATGGTGGCCATACGATGGCTACTGTTGATTTCTTTCCGATGATCTCGATTATATCTCCAGGGCTTAGCCCCAGATCCCTCATCGCCCGGCTATCAACCCTTGCAATCTTCCTACCAATATCCCTCTGCCGGGCTTCAGCAACCCTGAGTTGAACTTCTCTAACCTCCTTCTTCTCCGAAGGCATGATCTCGCTCGCCTATCCCTTCCCAGCACCATCTTATAACTATTATAGCTCATGGATTCAGCTAGTAAAGTATCCGGAAATCCTTGTATTCGCCGAGATACTCCTCCCATTCCACGTCTATGCTAATCACCTTTGCTCCCGGCGGCCCAACCCAGCACCATGAGATCATGCGCTTCACCGCGTCCTCCTCGCCCTCGAAGACCGCCTCAACTCTTCCGTCCGGGAGATTCCTAATCCAACCCTTCACGCCAAGCTTATCTGCCATCTTCTTCGCACTAACCCTATAAAAAACCCCCTGAACCTTTCCAGTTATAGTCACGTGGGCGCGAGCCATCTTCAAAGCCCTCACACTCACCTCGTGGTGATCGTTAAACCCTAGATAAGCCTAGTATTTTATTGTATCCTGACGAAGTGATTCTGGAAGATGATTGAGTTAGCTGTGATCGGGGGAGGGCCGGCGGGCTTAATCGCAGCGCGTGAGGCTGCTAGAGCTGGTGCTAGCGTAATAGTCTTTGAGGAGCATATGGAGATCGGTGAGCCGGAGAGATGCGCCGGCCTTCTAAGCCTCTCAGGGCTCAAGAGGCTTGGATTTTCGGTGAGTGGAAAATATCTTCAGAACGTTATTAGAGGGGCTGTAATAAAGACCTCTAATGGGAGGTGGAGGATTCTCGATGCGGGCAGACCTGTCGCGGCTGTCGTTAGCAGAAGCATCTTCGACAAGGAGGCTGCGAAGCAGGCGGAGCATGCTGGAGCAGAAATAGTGTGCGGGGTCAGGGTCAAGGCGGTCAAGAGAGATGGAGGAGAATTCCGGATAACGGCCAGCGATAGTATACGTCAATCATTGTGGGTAATAGATGCTGAGGGAGCTGGAGCAGCCCTGCTGAGGAGATTTATTGGAGCCGGGACTGAACCGAGAAAATGGATCCCGATAATCCAGCTTATCGTGGAGAATCATGGCCTCGATAAGAGGTTCGTCTACATTTACTTGAAGGATTATCTACCCGACCTCTTCGCATATCTGATACCAATTGATGAGAGCTTGGGGAAGCTTGGCGTGGCGTCCAGATCTCCCGACTTGAAGAAGCTGCTGATAAGGTTCTTAGGCGAGGAGTTTCCGGATGTACTATGCCTCAACTCCTCATCTCATGTAATCTATACGGGCAGCCCCCTTGACAGCACAATATTGTTTCCATCGAGACTTGTTCCGGTTGGAGATGCCGCAGGCCATGTGAAGGCAACGACAGGCGGAGGTGTCATCATGGGAGGGCTGATCGCCGCGAGGATAGCCTCGGCCATAGCCGCGAGCCTTAAGGGTGGCTCACCTGAGAGACCGCTAGCAGAGGCTAGGAAGTTAATTAAAGAGCTTCGGAGAATGGCATACCTCCGGAGGCTCATCGGTAGAATGAATTCACCCCTTCTCGAAATCTTAATCGCCATCGCAACATCCAAGATAGGCAACTCTTACCTCTCGCGGAAGGGCGACATGGATTTTCAAATATCATCTATTCTGGGCTCGCGATTCTAGACGCTGAGGAGCTGCCTCGCCAGCTTCATCGCCAGCCTTGGGTGGCTTAAGAGCTTCCTAGCGACTCTCCCGACATTGAGTCCGTTTGCAAGATCCACTATATCCTCGTCGCTAAGCATCTCGGCTAGCTCGTTTAGATCTTCATCAGTGAGCCTCTCGAAGAGCCTAAGCACCTTGAGGCTCCTCCTTATCCTCTCGAGCCAGGGCTTATACTTCTCGTCAAACGCCCTGAGCCTCTCTTCCGACACATCCCCTTCTTGTGATGCTTCTCCAGCCACCTCTCCCGCTGCTATCCCCGCCGCTATCGAGGAATGTATCCCACCGCCGGTCATGGGTATAACCATGCCCGCAGCATCACCTATCAGGATTACGCGGTCGAAGATGTACTTACTTATCACGCCGCCCACCGGCACCGGGGCGCCGCGATTATCTATCACTTGGGCTGAGCCAAGCTCCTTCCTAAGAATCTTGAGAACCCTGTCCATGTAGGGTTTGAGGGGCGCGCCCCTAACACCTAGCCCAACCTCAGCTAGCTTCTCACTGAAGGGGAAGAGCCATGCATAACCCTTTGGCGCGATCTCGTTGCCCACATAGATCCTGATCTCATCCACGTTCTCAAGTCTCGAGCCGGCCATCAGATACTGGAGTGTTGGAATTGGCTCGGACTTCTCATTAACGCCGAGGATCCTTGCCACTCTAGAATTGTACCCATCAGCGCCAATGAGGACTGAGCACTCATACTCCGCTTTGGGAGTCCTCACGATTAACCCATCATCTCTTCTCATGAACTTTATGAATGGCTCATTAACGTGAATCTCAGCGCCATGCTCCGCCGCTTGGACCGCAATTTCTTGAAGAAGCAGGGTCTTGTTTATTAGGTATCCGGTCTCCGGGATCTTCACACTCGCCCCATTCGGCGCATACACCCTCGCACTCACCCTATTCAGTATCATGGGTGGCGTCGGGTTAACGCCAGCCGTCTCGAATGTATGCGCGCTAACCGCCTGCCCGCACGGCTTGATGGCCATTATAGCCGGGTTCTTCTCAAGCAGGAGCGTCTTGGCTCCTGTTTTAGCAGAAGCCTTTGCGGCGGCAACGCCTGCAGGACCACCACCAACAACCACCACATCAAATCTTTTAGAGCTCATCCCATGATCGCCGGGAAACTCGACTTGCCGAGCTTATAGTTTTTCCTCCACTAGGCCACGTGGAGCAGTCGGAGCTCTACTCGACCGTGATCACGTGATTCCTCATAGTCCCGATGTTTTCGATCCACATCTCGACTATGTCTCCGGGCTGTAGGAGCTTTGGCTCCGGCTTTTGGAATATCCCGACGCCCGCCGGAGTCCCCGTAGCTATTATGTCCCCGGGCTCGAGGGTCATCCCCTGGCTCAGTATCGAGACTATCTCCGGATCTTCCTGATCATCTTGGATGTTGATGAGCTCTGCCTCACCTCACCATTCACGGTAGTGAGCATCCTGAGGTTATGGGGGTTTCCAACTTCCTCCTTAGAAACTAGGCACGGCCCCGTCGGCGCAAAGGTGTCCATGATCTTCCCACGAGTCCACTGCCCATCCATGAACTGTATATCCCTGGCGGATACATCGTTTAGGATCATGTAGCCGAAGATGTATTCATAGGCCTCCTTTGGCTCTATATCCCTGCATCGGCTGCCTATCACGATGGCTAGCTCTATCTCATAGTCCAGCTTCTCGACATGTCTTGGCTTTATGATGGGGTCGAATGGGCCTGTGAGCGCTGTGGCCGGCTTCATGAATATCGGCATGCCCTCTGGTGGCTCCATTTCAGCCTCAAGCGCATGGTCGAGATAATTCAGGCCGAGGCAGATCATCTTCCCCGGATTCGGTATCGGCGGCCCAAGATGAAGCTCCTCAAGCGATATAGATTCCACGGGAATCTTTCCTAAAACAGACTCGATGAGCTCCACGAGCTCCCTATCTGGCAAGAGGCCTCTAACATCTTTTGGAAGGCTCATGCCGAGAGCGCTCTCGAGGAAGTCTCTCGGTATCACGCTATTCCCCTGGATAAGCCAGCCATAATCCCGCTCATCCTCAAAGTCGTAGCTCACGATCCGCATGTTGCCTCCCCTAGAAATAGGCAGGTAATTTAATTGTTTATGGCATGTCTCCTAGGCTCTCGGCTTCGAAAAGATGAGTATGCTCTCTCTTGCCTCTCCGATCTTTATCACCCTCCTAGTTGTTGCAACCCTCTTATTCACGGCGATAAGCCTCTCTGGCTCGAATCCAACCCTCTCGGCGAGCTCGAGTATCAGCTTATCGGACTCGACAACCCTATCGGGAAAAACTCCCCCGGCGACGACGAGGGCAACCCTTCCACCAGGCTTAAGGACCCTGAACATTTCCTCCAAGCAAAGCCTCATATCATGGAAGTATGCCTTCGCGACTTCTGGCAGATTCAGCTCGGGGAACTGATCCACGATATTCTTTGGGTTCAACCCAAGATAGGACCTGACAGGGTCGATCTTCACATCGCCGAAGAAGAGCTCATACTCGATCCTATACACCTTGGTGTATTCGATTTTATTGAGGTAGGGTGGTGAGGTTATTATCGTGTCGAACATCTCATCCTCGAGGAAGCTCATTCTCCTAGCATCACCCAAATATACCTCGAGCCTGCATGGCTTGAAGCTCAGCTTCGTCAAATCCCTTATCATCCTCCTGATAAGCCTCTTGAAGAATTTCCTAAACGGTGGGACGGGCTTATCCCTTATCACCTTCAGGACGGCGCCATCTTTGTATGCTAGCGAGACCTTCATAGCGGCATTCATTAGCGCCAGCGTGAAGAAGTTCCTGACAACAGGATCTTCAATCTCCCGAATCCTCTCTCTGAAGAAGATTATATCCTCGAGCGACGGCTTTAGGAAGAATTGCCTGACAAATCCGCTGACGCATGAGATGTTCGGTCTCTTAAATGGTTGACTTAAAAGCCATTTCGCGGTCTCCCTCAGCTTCTCGAGATCATAATCCGCTATCTTGACCCTGCTCACAAAGACGGCGAGCGGGGCCACATCCACACCCACACCATCTATGCCCAGCTCCTTACATGCTAGGAGGGTCGTGCCTGATCCGAGAAATGGATCTAAGACCATTGAGCCCGGGCCCACCTCAAACTCCCGGAGCATCATGTGGACAAACTCGCGAGAAAAACCCTCCTTAAAGAAAAAACCAGTTATAGATCGGGGTCTTCTTGTTAGGGACGAACGTGACCAGCTTGCCGAGATCCCAGCGCTCTTCGTAGATTACCATTAGTCTGTCTTCGGGAGGATATCTCATTGAAGGCATTAATATCCCTAATCCCACATCAGAGGGCTATTCAGGCGTACGAGGATGGACAAGGTCTTCAAAGCCGATCTCATTGCGACATATAATATCTAATGACGCTGAATAGTACCTTGATAGCGCCGATAACCCCAAGCCCCGAGAGGGGTGGGGTAATGGGCCGGAGACCCGGCCCCGGGCCAACTCCCAAAAAGGGAGGATGTGGCTCAAACCCCCTACCTTAAGGTAGTGAGGGGGTCAGGACCCTCAGGACGACCGCGGTTTCGGTACTCTTTACCCCTTCTATCGCCCTTATCTTGTCTATCCTCTCGTTGAGCTCTGAGATCCTAGAGGCTGAGATTATCACCATAGCGTCAAATCTCCCAGTAAGTTCGTAGATCGCCCTGATTCCTGGCACCCTAGCTATCTTCTCAACAATCTCGCCTGGAAAGCTGCTCGACTCGAATTGGAGAAAAATCACAGCGCTCACTTGGAAGCCTTCATCAACATCCACAGTAAACCTCTTGATTATCCCTCGCTCTTGGAGTATCTTAACTCTCCTCCTGACAGCTGCCTCCGACAATCCAACCCTCTTCCCCAGCTCTACGAAAGGCATCCTACCATCTTTCTTCAAGAGCTCGATTATTTTGAGGTCTACGGGATCAAGCGCATAACGCTCCTCCACCATTAGGATCCCGGCACATGAAGGTTTCACCAGCTATAATTACTTAGCTGAAGCTCCTTTTACTCCCGCCGGAACTTTTATCTAGAGATTCTAAGCTGGAAGGAGCCATGAGTGGGGAGCTCCTCGTCTACATCAATGGCGAGTATTATCCCAAGAGCAGGGCCGCGATCTCCGTCTATGATCATGGCTTCCTTTATGGTGATGGCGTCTTCGAGGGCATTAGGGAGTATGATGGCGTAGTCTTCATGTTGAGGGAGCATATTGACAGGCTCTATGACTCAGCGAAGGCGATAATGCTCGAGATACCGTTGACAAAGGATGAGATGATCGGCGCGGTTGTCGAGACCCTTAGGAGGAATGGGCTGCGGGATGCCTATATCAGGCTCGTTGTCACGCGAGGGGTTGGTGACCTCGGCCTAGACCCGAGGAAGTGCGGGAAGCCCAATGTCATAATAATCACGGAGCCGGCTCTAACCCTTTATAGTAGGGAGGCCAAGATAAGGGGGATCTCGCTCATAATATCGTCTGTTAGAAGGGATAGGGTTGATGCGACAACGCATCAGGTAAAATCCCTGAACTACTTGAATAGCATACTCGCGAAGCTTGAGGCGATAAATGCTGGGGCGGATGATGCGGTCATGCTTGATGATAGGGGCTTCGTCGCCGAGACGACTTCAACGAACATATTCATGGTTAGGGATGGGGTTATAGCGACTCCGCCCCCGACAACCGGCATCCTCCCCGGAATAACTAGGGCATTTGTTATGAGGCTCGCTCGGAAGCTCGGATACCAGGTCGAGGAGAGGGAGATCACGCCATTCGAGCTAATTACGGCAGATGAGGTCTTCGTGACGGGAACGGGTGCCGAGATCCTGCCAGTGACGAAGATCGCGGGGAGGATCATAGGCGACGGCAAAGCCGGGAAAATAACCCTCAAGCTGATGGAGGAGTTCGAGAAGGAGTGTAAAAACCCGGCAAACGGCGTGAAGGTCTACTAACCCCAGTAAATTCAAAATAGAGGCATAAGCTAGTCTCCCGCGGACGCCGGGGTCCCATAGCCTGGTAGTGGGTCGGCCTGGAGACATTTACTCAGCAACCCAGAGAGCCGATGCCCCTTCCGGGGCGCGTGGGTTCAAATCCCACCCCCGGCGTATAAACCTCCTTAACAACCCATCTTATCTCATGGACGCGCCCGCAATAAAGCATAAACCTTCCAGCCGCTTTTTCCTTATAGAAGATTGAGGGAAGATAACTAAAATATTTTTAGGAATAACCTTGTTATAAACCTTACAATTGCTCTCTATTCAGCATGTTTATTAGAACCAAGTTTTATGAGAGTGTTGGAGGTGTTGACCAATGTCAATGGAAGCCATACCATTAAGAATGGGTGAGATTGAGGGGCTTGAGCGCACGTCTCTCGATGTCCGAGCTATTGCAAGAATAATAGAGCATACGCTATTGAAGCCCAATGCTATCGAGGATGATATTAAGAGGCTGTGTGAAGAAGCTAGAAGATATGGCTTCGCGACCGTCTGCATTAATCCAATATACATTCCCCTTGCAAAGGACTTACTAAGGGGTTCTAATGTAAGGGTGTGCGTGGCTGTAGGGTTCCCACTTGGAGCAACACTTAGCGAGGTTAAAGTCTTTGAGGCTAGAAAGTACGTTGAGGCTGGGGCTGATGAAATTGACATGGTGATGAATATCTCAATGTTCAAGTCTGGGAAGTATGATTATGTCCTGCGGGAGATAAGAGAGGTTAAGGAGGCCGTTGGAGAAAAAGTGCTTAAAGTGATAATTGAGACATGTTACCTGAATGATGAAGAGAAGGTTAAGGCGGCCAAGATCGTGGAGGAGGCTGGAGCAGATTTCGTTAAGACTTCGACAGGCTTCGGCCCCGCCGGGGCAAAGGTTGAGGATGTAAGACTCCTTAGAAGCGTCTTATCACCTCGCGTGAGAATTAAGGCTTCCGGCGGCATTAGAACCGCCAAGCAGGTGATTGAACTCGTGAAAGCAGGTGCGGATAGAATAGGGACGAGCTCAGGGGTTAGCATCATGAAAGAGCTTGAAAAAATATCATTACAAGTGTGAACCGGGCTCAAAGCTATCTATTTTGTTTGTTCGCGCTTCCTGAAATATTCCTCTAATTGTTCCGCATACTTGTAACCATTGTCCGGGAATATTAAGACTATGTTGCCTCTTTCTGGGGAGAGCTTTCTGAATGCCTTGAAGACCGCCCCGGAGCTTAGCCCTATGAGGAGACCCTCCCTCCGCGCGACTTCAATCACTCCCTCGATCGCTTCGTCAGATGTCACGTCAATTATCTCGTCGAACTTGACCATGTGTATCCATTTCATCCCGGATTCGACCCTTCTTATTCCGGGAATCACATGGCCTTGGGCCGGTTGGACGCCCACGATCCTGACGCTGTCGCCATACTTGCTCTTGAAATAGAATGAGATGGCGCTCATATGCCCGGATGTCCCGAGACCGCCGATGATGCAGTCAGGCTCAACACCTATCGACCTGAGCTGTTGATCGAGCTCCCTAGCGGTATACTTAAGATGTACCTTGAAATTTGCGTCATTCTCGAACTGGTTCAAATGGGTTGCGCCATCCCTTCTTGCGGATGCCTCCACCTCGGCGATCGCCTCCACAGTCAGGCTGACCGGAACCCTAACTACCTCGGCGCCCAATGTCTTGAGGAATACATCACTAACCCTCTGGACCGTCTTGGGAATGAAGAGCTTAACCCTCCTCCCCAGAGCATTCCCTATTGAGGCCAGCGCTATCCCGGTATTCGTGGATGTAGCTTCGTATAGTAGATCTCCAAGGGCGCCGCGGCTTAGCGCATCCATTATCATTGCCCAGCCGATCCTATCCTTCACGCTATTACTGAATGGGTTGAAGGATTCGAGCTTCGCGTAAACCCTCCTATAATCCGATGAAAATGATTTTAGCCTTACAAGAGGTGTTGGCCAATTCTCCACAAGCAGAGACAGCGTATCATCATAAACCCTGAGCACGCGCCTATCAATCCTTACACCCCCGTATAGATGATCCAATGGCACATCTATTGATGGAATATCGATCAGGTATTTGATCTCGAAGTTGCGGAGGGGAAGTCTGTTCCGCCCAAGCCGGAACTCCTCGAGCAGATCATCTACCTTAAGGATCTCCCCTGAGAGCCGTTTAATCATGACTTGATCTTGGCCAATAAGCAGCGCTGGAGCCTTGGAGGCCGATAGGAGGTCTAGTGCCTCGAGAACCTCAACCCCTCCAATAACTATCCCTGTATTCCTCTCGACTACCAGGGGTTTATCGAGGCGCTGACTTCTCATGACACGGCTATAAGCCTCCATGACTAGGGCCAGGTCGACCTCGAAAACCCTTCGTAGGGAGGCCAGATCTACGATCTTAACGTTATTCGAGCTTGCCACCACCCTCAACCTCGAGATGGCTAGGGACGATGTGGTTATAAGGTTTCCAGGGAAAATTTAAATTACGTTGTTATGCATGTAATAGGGATAAGCATGATGTTATTCGGACCTGCTGAGGAATATGTAGATGATGATAGTCTTAGGGATGCCCTCCGGGAGCTTTCATCCCGGATTGCGATACTGCCTATTAGCCTCCTGAGACCTCATGAAAATGTTGATCCGGACCTTGTCAAGGAGCTCGCCGAGGATATTAAGAGGTGCGGTCTTCTCAGGAAGCCAATAGTTGTTGATAGCAAGACCTTGATAATAATAGATGGACACCATAGGGTTGAGGCCCTAAAAAGACTGGGCTGCAGGAGAATTCCATGCCTCCTAGTGAATTACCGCTCCCCCAAAATCGCAGTCCTAAGCTGGAGTAGGGGAGAACCGCTCTCAAAGGATCTTGTCTTGAATGCCGGCTTGAGGGGGGAGCTCCTACCCCCAAAGACCACACGCCACATCATAATACTCCATGGAAGGACATGCCATATATCCGAGATCCAGTTCAACGTCAATATTCCATACAAAGAGCTAATGCATGAAGACTCGCATGAAAGCTACCCAAATTTTCGCCCCGCGCGTAAATAAAAAGGTGGATGGCGTGGGATTGGAGGGTGGTTTGCTATCCTAGTAGCGCCTCAAGCCTCTTGTTAACCTCGTCCCAGTCGACTATGTTCCAGAATGCTTCCACGAAATCCGCCCTCTTGTTCTTGTAGTCTATATAGTAGGCGTGTTCAAAGACATCAAGGACCATTATTATCGGGAACGCGGGATAGATGTTGAGGTTATGTTTCTCTATCTGCATTATCAATGGCCTTCCTAGGATCCTGCAGAATGCTAGGGCCGCCCAGCCGGATCCCTCCACGCTAACAGCAGCTTGCGTGAACTCCTTCCTGAACCTCTCAAAACTCCCGAACTCTTTCTCTATGGTGTCTGCAAGCCTTCCGCCTGGCTTTCCCCCACCCTTCCCCGGAGGTGCGAGGTTTCTCCAGAACATTGAGTGGAGGACATGTCCCCCTATGTTGAAGGAAAGCTCCTTCAAGACGGCCTTCACATCTATGTCGAGGTTCCCCTTTCGGGCCTCCTCGAGCCTCTTCAATATCGCGTTCGCGCCATTCACGTATGCCTGGTGGTGGATCGTGTGATGTATTCTGAGCTGCTCTTCGGACATGTAGGGGGCGAGATCACCGTAGCCATATGGTAGCTGCGGCAGGACATAAAACTTCTCCGATGACATCCCTACTTCACATCACATAGTTATTCTTCACAGCGTTATATATATTTCGCCGGATAAAGGTTTTCAAAGAGCCTGCTTCCAACTTTTTATGGGTGGTGACTTTGGTGGCTGAGAGAAGAATTGGCGGCAGAATCCTCTACTTTTGTGAGGCTTGTGGGTTAGCCTATGAGGAGAGGATTTGGGCTGAGAAGTGTGAGGATTTCTGCTCAAAGCATAATGCCTGCTCCCTACAGATCACGAGACATGCTGTAAACGTGGATCTCGAGGATTTAGAAAAATAACTTCTTGAATGTGAACCC
Organism: Candidatus Wolframiiraptor allenii; assembly: GCA_023539495.1. Classification (GTDB taxonomy): domain Archaea; phylum Thermoproteota; class Nitrososphaeria_A; order Caldarchaeales; family Wolframiiraptoraceae; genus Wolframiiraptor; species Wolframiiraptor allenii. The sequence goes on along the minus strand of JAKCEV010000003.1, from coordinate 20,675 downwards.
CCTTCAGAATCACTTATATTAGCGATCTTATGAGACCTCCATCCACCTGTATGACCGCGCCGGTGATGTAACTGGCCCTCTCAGATGCTAAGAAAGCCACAACATCCGCTATTTCCTCGGGTTTCGCAAATCTCTTCAGCGGTATCTCGGCAGCCCATCCCCTCAATATCTCTTCTATGGGCTTCCCTGTTCTATTGGCCTCCACCCTTACCAGCTCCTCAACTCGCCTTGTTAGTGTCCAGCCGGGGCACACCGCGTTAACGAGTATCCCGTATTCCGCGAGCTCCAGAGCAAGGGTCTTCGTCAATGCCAATATGCCTGCCCTCAGCGTGTTTGAGAGAATCATCCCGCGCATCGGCTGTTTGGCGACGAAGGATGCCATGTTTATGATCCTACCCCACCTCCTCTTCTTCATATGAGGTATCACGAGGCGGCAGGAGTATATGGTACTCATTAGCAGCTGGCTCACAGCATCAACCCACATTTCATCAGACGTTTCCTCGAACATAGATGATGGGGGACCGCCGGTATTATTCACCAGTATATCTATCCTGCCAAATCTCTCAAGCGCCATATTAACCATGTGGGTGACCTGCTCCCTAGCTCTCAGATCAGCCTTAACGGGGAGAACCTCCGAATTACCCGTCTCAGCTCTAATCTCCTCCGCGGCCCCAGAGATCCTATCCCAGCTCCTAGAGCATATTACGAGCTTGCAGCCCTCCCGAGCCAGCGCAATCGCTATAGCCTTACCTATCCCGCTACTAGAGCCCGTGACTATTGCAACCCTGCCCTGAAGCCCTAGATCCATCCCGAAGCCACCCCACGATTCCTAGATACTGTCATCCCTTATTATGAAGCGCTTATCCACTTCCACTCTACCGTGTTTTATGTTATCAATGAGCTCAAGCACTCTTCTTTTTATCTCATTCCTGATCCTTCTAGCCTCCTCTAGCGGCAGATCCGCCGGGTCCGGTATATTCCATTCTAAGACTTTCTTAGCATATATTACGGGGCATTGGGATCCGCTACAGACTATTATGACAAGATCAGCCTGCTTCTGAATCTCCTTATCAAGAATCCTCGGCCTCTTGCCACTTATATCTATTCCCTCCTCGAGCATTAACTTGACCGCGTTTGGGTGGACGGTCTTAGAGGGTTTCACACCAGCGCTAACCGCAACCCAACCTTCTGGAGCATACTTATTGAAGTAAGCCTCGGCAATTTGGCTCCTAAAACTATTCTCAACACATACGAAAAGTACGCGTCTCACATTCCCCGAAGACATAACCCTCGCATAAACCATCTTGCGGAGTTACTTTAATGTTATTTTGCCGAAATTCTTATAAATATGTTATAAACCCTTGAAATGTAATGAATGCCCTCAGGTTAAGAAGCCCTGTTTTCTCCGGAATATATCATGAGTCTGATGACGTATATGAGTTTGCGGCATTTATTGCTGGGAAGTGGATTTGGAAGGATGAGATGATCGAGGTTAAGAGCCCAATAGACCTGAGCGTTATTGGTAAGGTGCCGAGGCTGGGCTGGGAGGATATAGACCACGCGCTCGACGTGGCTTACTCGATTGGAAGGTGGAGGATTAGGGATACCCCTGGCTGGAGGAGGCTTGAGATACTCGAAAGGCTAGCAAGCCTCATGGAGGAGTATAGGGATGATCTTGTAGAATCCCTGATAATAAATTCTGGGAAGACTCGTGGCCAGGCCATGGGCGAGGTTAACGCTAGCATAGATCGGCTGAGAAGGGCTGATCTGGACGCGAGGAAGATCTATGGGGAATATATGCCAGGGGACTGGGATCCAACAACGCTGGAGACGGAGGCCGTGGTTAGGCGCGAGCCCCTTGGGGTGGTTCTTGCGATAATCCCCTTCAATTATCCGCTTTTCGACGCGGTCTCCAAGTTCACCTATAGTGTGGTCGCTGGTAACGCGGTTGTGATTAAGCCGCCATCAGCGGACCCGATCCCGATACTGTTATTCGCGAAGCTTGTTGAGGAGGCCGGCTTTCCAAAGGAAGCTTTCTCGGTCCTAACAATCCCGGGTAAAGAATCTAATAGGCTTGTATCGGATTGGAGGATTCAGGCAATAAGCTTCACGGGGAGTAGTGGGACTGGAAGAAAGGTAATCCAGGCCGCGGGCATCAAGCAGTTCATAATGGAGCTGGGAGGTGGTGACCCAGCCATAATCCTACCGGATGCGGATCTTGACTTCGCCGCTGAGAGGGTTGCAGCTGGGATTTACAGCTATGCAGGCCAGAGATGTGATGCTATAAAGCTTGTCCTCGTCGCGGAGGAGGCTTACCGGGAGTTCAGGGATAGGCTTGTTTCACAGCTATCAAGGGTTGTTGTTGGAGATCCGCGAGATGAGAAAACCAGCATGGGGCCGCTGATAAGTCCTGAATCGGCAGATGAGATGATGAGTAGTGTTGAGGAGGCGGTTAAGGCTGGTGGTAGGATATTGTATGGTGGGAGGAGGCTGGGGGAAACATATGTCGAGCCGACATTGATCGAGATGTTGGATAAGAATGTCCTAAGAAGCCTAAGGCTGTATAAGGAAGAGGTTTTCGCACCTGTAGCATTGATAACGAGCTTCAGTAATCTTGACGAGGCGATAGAGCTGGCTAATGGGAGATCTTATGGCCTCGATGCCGCGATCTTCGGCCATGACATAGATCAGGTGAGAAGGCTTGCGAGATTCCTCGAATTCGGCGCGATATACATCAACGATATGCCTAGGCATGGTGTGGGCTATTATCCATTCGGTGGTAGAAAGGACTCTGGGATAGGTAGAGAGGGCGTGGGATATTCCATCGAATATGTAACCGCGTACAAGACGATAATTTACAATTACAGGGAAAAAGGTGTGTGGAGGTATTTGGCGGATTAGCGGCCTTAGAAGCCGACGTACCTGTCCCTTGGAACACCGCAGATTGGACACTTCTCCGGAGGCTCATCGCCCACGTAGGTGTGTCCGCAGACTGGGCATATCCAGACCTTGCCCTTCAACGGCCAGTCCTTTCCCTGATCCACGTAGCTCTTGGCCTCCCTGTATAGCTGGGCGTGGATCTTTTCGGCCTCATAGGCGTAGCGGAAGCTCTGCTCAGCGCCCTTTATGCCTTGGAACTTCGCTATCTCCATGTAAACGGGATACATCTCATTAACCTCATACTCCTCCCCCATTATGCCGAGCTCCAAGTTCTTCGAGGTGTTACCCGGGCCCGCCGGAGTCCCCGCCGCCACCTTGAAATCCTCCCTATAATCCCTCAAATTGTTGTAGTGATTCCTCGCGTGGACGAACTCGGCATATGCCACCGCCTTAAAGAGCCTCGCGACATTCGAGAACTTCTCCCTCTCAGCGACATCCGCGAATATGAGATACCTCATATGAGCCATGGACTCGCCAGCGAAGGCGCTTAAAAGCGCATCCCTAGTCATGAGCCTTATGGACATGTATTCTCACACAAGATTGTTTATAATAATGCCGTTATATAAAGGATTCTAAATAACGGCACGTCGTAAGATTTTTAAACTCCACATTCAATTACACTGACATGACCCGTGAAGAGATCCGCTGTTTGAAATGCTTCAAGTATTCCCCCCACCCGATCTACCCATCGATAATGGTGTGTGTGGAGGATAATACCGTAATCTCGATGCCTAAGGAGGCATGCTCAAGATATGTTGAGAGGGATTTTGAAGCCCTTGCCAAGCTGCTGCTTGAGAGGGGATTCCTTTATTGTGCCGACTGTCGGCAGCCAATTTATTCTCTTGACGAGCTGCGTCAACATGCGGGAGATAAGGTGATAGCGATAATCCCATCAGATGAGGTGGCCTGCGAGGAATCTCCAGCAGCAGATTAGGCGTGGGGATTATGAGGAGTGAAATCTGCCTCATAGTTGGCGGCTCTCAAGGGGCGGGGCTCGAGACAACGGCCCAGCTCCTCACAACATCTCTTGCCAGGCTCAGATATGGCGTCATCTCAGACAGGGAATATTTCTCGAATATTGTTGGGAGGCATAGCTACATCCACCTGAGAGCATCCTCGAGGGAGATCCCGAGATCTCTCAAGTATCCCGTCCAGCTGATAGGTGCCATGGATGCTGAGACTGTGTTCACGCATTTTCAAGACCTTAAGGCCGGCGGCATCATCGTGTATGATTCCTCGGTTGAGAATAAGACTGTGGATGGTATACCGAGTATGGAGAGGGATCTAGTAAACAGGCTTAAGCGGATGTTCAGCGAGCTTGGGTTGGACGGGTCTTTGAAGAGCTTGGTAAACTACTTGTCTCGCGAGAAGGATATGGTGGCTGCGGGCTTAAACTATGCCGAACTGATAACGGGGCTTGCCTCGAGAGTCTCCCTACCGGCGCAGCAGGCATCAAGATATGTAAGCGCCATAGTGTATGCGGCTATAGCGGCATTCCTCGGCCTAAGTGAGAGCAGCATCAACTACGCGTTAGAGAGCAGATTTCGTGGAAAGGACCAGATAATATCCATCAATAAGCTCATAGTTGGCGAGGTGTACAGGCTTGTCAGGGATAAATATGGATCTTTAGCTGCCTTAGCGCCCTCAAACCTTAATCACCCGGAGCTCATGGTCGTCTCAGGGAATGATGTCGTTGCTATGGGGAAGATTGTTGGCGGGTTGAGGTACCAGAGCTATTATCCCATAACGCCAGCGGCTGATGAGAGCTTCTTCATCGAGGCGAATGAGCGAATAACATGGGATGGATCGGATATAGCCTCAATAGTGGTTCTTCAGACCGAGGATGAAATCTCCGCGATATCCTCGGCTATTGGGGCGGCCTTGACAGGTGCTAGGGCAGCTACATGCACGAGCGGGCCGGGTTTCAGTCTTATGGTGGAGGCTCTTGGATGGGCGGGCATGAACGAGGTGCCAGTGGTGATAACATATTATCAGAGAGGGGGGCCGAGCACGGGCCAGCCCACGAGGGGGAGTCAGAGTGACCTCTTATTCGCACTCCACGCCTCACATGGCGAGTTCCCGAGGATAGTTATCTCCTCAGGAGATCACTTGGAGGCATTCTACGACGCAATAGACGCGTTTAACCTCGCCGAGAGGTATCAAATGCCCGTGATCCACCTACTCGACAAATTTCTAGCGAACTCCATAGTCACGATGCCGTCTCCCAGGCTCGATGAAGTGAGGATAGAGAGGGGTGGGCTTATCCTGGAATCATCTGGTGAGCAGAGGAGGTTTGAGTTGGCGGATCTTGTACCGCCGAGATATGTCTTGGGCTCGGGCGCGATAACATGGCATGCCGGTGATGAGCATGATGAATGGGGACATATTGACGAGGACCCGGAGAATAGGGAGAGGATGTATAGGAGGCGGATGGAGAAGATGACGCTCGCCGATCAGGAGATACCAGATGAGAGGAGGCTCTCATATTATGGCGGCGACGACGCTGATGTCCTCCTTGTTGGATGGGGGTCGGTCAAGGGGGCGGTCCTTGACGCAATCGAGGAGCTCGAGAAATACGGGATCAAGGCAGCATACACGCATCTCAGGATCATCTCACCATTCCCATCGAGGTTGTTCAGAAGGATAATTGAGAAATTTGATTCTGGGAGGGTAATGGTGGTTGAGCATAATTATATGGCTCAGCTGGGTCTACTAATACGGATGATCACGGGAGTGAACATCGGGCATAGCATAGTGAAGTACACGGGGAGGCCGATATACTCAAGCGAGCTTGTCAGCGGGGTCAAGAGGATACTGTCTGGCGAGAGGAGGGTGGTGTTGACACATGGCCCCTAGCCCAGCGGACTATAAAACCGGCGTCTGGGTTGACTGGTGTCCGGGCTGCGGAAACTTCGGGATCCTCGCGGCCATGTATAAGGCTCTGGCCGAGCTTCAGCTCAAGCCGGAGAAAACGGTCATCGTGAGCGGGATAGGCTGTTCGGGCAAGACCCCACACTTCATTAGGGTGAATGGTGTTCACGCGATACACGGGAGGGCTATACCATTCGCGATGGGGATAAAGCTGGCGAACCCGGATCTAACAGTAATCGTGAATGGCGGGGATGGTGATCTCCTCGGCATAGGTGCAGGCCACCTGGTAGCCCTTGGGAGAAGAAACCTGGACATCACGGTAATACTCCATGATAACAGGGTTTACGGCCTCACAAAGGGCCAAGCCTCTCCGACGCTCGAGAAGAACCTCAGGCCTAAGGCCCTCCCGAAGCCTAACATACAGGATGCTGTTAACCCAATTGCGCTGGCTCTAACCTCAGGATTCACCTTCGTCGCAAGGGGATACGCGATGATGTCGGATCACTTGAAGGAGCTGATCAAGATGGCTATTAGCCATAGGGGGGCGGCGCTCGTTGATGTCCTCCAGCCATGCATAACATACAACGATATACATACCGCGGAATATTATCGTGAGAGGGTCTATAGAATCGAGGAGGATGGCTGGGATCCACTCGTGAGAGATCCAATGGAGAGGCGGGAGAAGATGCTCGAGGCCCTCAGGAGATCCATGGAGGATGATGCTAGGATACCTATAGGCATATTCTACCGGGATCCAACAAGGGATACCTTAGAGGATCGAATCGCTGGGCGGCTTCCAAGCTACCTAGCAAGACCGCCAGCGCTCCAGAAAATCGAGGATAATGGAAGATCGATAATAACTTGGGATATTTTTAGAAAAATTTTTGCGCCGCAATTCGTTGAAACTGAAAAAGTTCCATAACCCAGGCCTAAGTCCAAGAGGCGCAAGAAGTTAGAAAGCTGGCTAGATTTATCCACGCCCTCTACTACATCTAAAATTTTTATTTTTCGCATAAAAATATGGGGGAAGGAAGGACGAGGGATTAGCTTTATGGTAGCGTGTAACCTCCATCAATGATTATATTCTGGCCTGTTATGAAGTTTGACTTATCGCTTGCCAAGAAAAGCACTAGGTTTGCGACATCCTCTGGCCTTCCCCACCTACCCAATGGTATTGCGCGCCTTATTTGATCATAAAGTTCTTTGTTTAAGACCTTCGTACCTGGTGTCTCAATAGGGCCTGGTGATATAGCGTTCACATTTATGTTATACTGAGCCACTTCAAGGGCTAATGATCTTGTAAATCCGATTATTCCAGCTTTACTCGCCGAGTAGTGAACGAGGTTAGTAAAGCCAACTACAGAGCCTGCTATTGAAGCTATATTTATTATTTTACCACTTCTTTGCTCAATCATCTTGGGCAGAACAGCTCGTGTGAAATTAAAGACTCCCTTGAGATTTATGTCTAGAACCTTATCCCAGTCCTGTTCACTCATTTCCACGAAAGGCCTGAATGGATAAATGCCCGCATTATTGACGAGGATATCTATTCTACCGAGCCTCTCCAGCACTTGGCCCACCACCCTATGAACATCATCCCAGCTCGATACATCACATTTGATGGCCAAGCCATCTCCTCCCCGCCCCTTAATCTCCTTCAAAACATCGAATATCCTGTCCGTGATATCTATCAGAGCAACTTTAGCGCCACTGGCAGCCAGCTGTAGGGCTATCTCCTTACCTATCCCCTGGCCAGCCCCCGTCACTATCGCGACCTTACCACTCAGGTTGAACATCATTCGTAAGATAACAACGTTATAATTTAAACATTCCCAAGCTCGCTAGAGATGGGGGCTAAAAGCTTATTACGTGGATCACAGCGTTATAATTTTGGGCGTAGTTTTCGTCTTGAGCTGTGGATGCGGCGCCCAGCATGGGCATAATGGTGCGGACGGGGGCTGTCATGTTTGCGCTCCTAGGCCTAGGAAGTGGTATAGGGAAAGGCTCTTCCTGATAACGCTCGGCCTGATCATTCTCTATGCTGCTCATATCATCTTGGATTATTTCGGCATAACAGTTTTAGGCGGCCTATTCTCGGCATTCTACGAGTACATTGGGATAATTTGGCTCCCAATGACTATCGGGCTGATTATAGGGGGCCTGATCGACCGATTCGTCCCATCTGAGTACATCTGGAGGATTCTCGCCCAGCATAAGAAGAGGAGTATATTCTATTCTGTTGGATTGGGGTTCCTGGCCTCAGCCTGTTCCCATGGCATCCTAGCAATATCCATGGAGCTTTATAGGAAGGGCGCATCAACTCCGGCCGTTATATCCTTCCTATTAGCCTCGCCATGGGCAAACCTGCCGATCACAATACTGTTACTCGGCTTCTTCAGCGTCAAGGGCCTGATATTCATAGTTACCGCGGTGGCCATCGCCATAGTAACTGGGTTAATTTACCAAGTACTGGATAAGGTTGGCTTGGTGGAGCGTAATGCTCATGTCACTGTTCCTGAGAATGATCCCCCATTCCTAGAGGATGTTAAGGCCAGATGGCACGCATATAGCTTCGGGGCTAGGAAGCTGGCCAGAGATCTAATGGGCGTCCTTGGGAGCTCTTGGGAGCTGACGAAGATGATCCTCTGGTGGATTGTTATCGGCATGCTCATCGCGGCGGCTATACGCGCATATGTCCCCACGGAGATATTCATGAATTATATGGGCCCAACTTTATCTGGCCTACTGGTTACATTGGTCTTCGCGACAGTCATAGAGGTCTGCTCTGAGGGATCTTCCCCGGTCGCGCTGGAGATATACAAACAGACCGGCGCATTTGGGAACGCGCTAGCGTTCCTGATGGCTGGTGTGGCCACGGACTACACGGAGATCGGGCTAATCTGGTCAAATATAGGGAAGAAGGCTGCCCTATGGCTGCCATTACTAACGGTCCCCCAAATAGTGGTAATCGGATACATTCTGAACATAGCATTGTGAATATTGGAAGCTTAACAGATTTATCAACAACTTCTAAGGTCATAGTTTAAATCTTATATCAACCTGCTGTGATAAAATTCGCATATGAGTTCCCAGCGGGAGTATGATGTGATAATTATTGGATCTGGACCCGCTGGCTGCACTGCTGCGATTTATACCTCCAGGGCCGGCCTAAGGACTCTGATGATGGGAGGCGTGACCCCCGGTGGCCAGCTCATGAAGACCACGCTCGTCGAGAACTACCCAGGGTTCTCAGATGGCATTAGGGGGCCAGACCTGATGATGGAGATGATAAGGCAAGCTGAGAAATTTGGCGCCGAGATAATCTACAAGAACGCCACGCGCGTGGACTTCTCATCTCGCCCACTCAAAGTCTTTACTGGCAACGAGGAATACTCTGCGCTATCCGTCATAATAGCGACTGGGGCTGGCCCTAAGATGCTTGGATTAGAGTCCGAGCAGAGGCTCATGGGTAGAGGCGTCTCGACCTGCGCAACATGTGATGCACCGCTATACAGAGGGGCCAGGAACCTCGTGGTGGTGGGAGGTGGTGATAGCGCCGCCGAATACGCCCTCTTTTGCGCAAGGATAGCGGAGAGGGTAACACTGATACATAGGAGAGATAGGCTCAGGGCCTCGAAGATCATGCAGGATAGGATATTTTCCGAGCCTAAGATAAGGATACTCTGGAACAGTGTCGTCGAAGATATCATCGGCGAGGATAAGGTTGAGGGAGTGCTTGTGAGAAACCTAGTTAATGATGAGCTGAGCAGGGTGGACTGTGAAGCGGTTTTCATAGCGATAGGACATAAGCCCGAGACCGAGATCTTCCGAGGCTGGCTCGAGATGGATGAAGAGGGCTACATAATCACGAGAGATCTCGTCAAAACAAGCGTAGAGGGGGTCTTCGCCGCTGGCGAGGTAATGGATAAGAGGTATAGACAAGCCATAACATCCGCCGGATTCGGATGTATAGCAGCTCTAGAGGCAATAAGATACGTGGAAATGGTTAAGGGGCTTAGATAGGGGAAATAAGCAATGCTGGAGGGCTACCCCTCCTCTTCCACAGCTATCGGTACTTCTAAGCTAAAATCCTTGTAATCCCGCATTATCCTGAGCCTGACCACTCCTTTATCAATAGATTCCTCTAAGATTTTCCTGAGATCACCCACTTTGTGGACTAAATGTCCCTCCGCCTCGATTATTATATCCCCTTCCCTAATCCCGTGAAGATGTGCTGGGCTCCCCCTAAGAACTTTTACAACAAGAAGGCCCTCGGACGTCCCCAATGAGAGATATCTAGCGATATGCTCCCCCAAAGGCATGGTTATTACTCCGATCCATGGTCTCAGAGCTCTTCCATATCTCGAGACCATGTCGATGAATCTTTTTATCGTGTTTATCGGTATTGCGAAGCCTATCCCTTGAGCGTATGGTATCATGGCCGTGGTCATGCCTATAACCTCTCCTCTCATATTTAGGAGCGGGCCGCCACTATTGCCTGGATTTATAGCGGCATCCGTTTGGATTAAGTCCTCCAAGATGAAGCCCTCACCCTCGATAGTCCTGCCAACAGCGCTCACAACGCCAAGGCTAACATTCGGCCCAGGAAGGCCTAGAGGACTGCCAATCGCGAGAACAAGTTCACCAACCTTAATACTATCCGAATCGCCAAGCTTCAGGGGCTTAAGTCCACCTTCCATAACTCTCAAAAGCGCCACATCACGTGAAGGAGATCGTGTTATAACAACACCCCCAAGTCTTCTCCCACCCATCAGAACCTCTATAGAACTGGCATCAGAGACTACGTGATTATTGGTTACAAGATATCCATTATCCGAAATCACAAAAGCGGATCCAACACCCCTAACCGGAACTAGCCTTAAGAAGGCATCCATCCTTATACCAGCAACTATTACGCTAGCAACACTATCCCATGCATTCTCAACAAGCTTACTAACTTCATTAGAAAACTGCTCTAACAACTTTCCAGCCCGGAAGTCCTCTCTCATCGCGATAAAAATGAAATGGGCTGGATTAAAAGCTAGCTCATAAGCTTATGACTCAATAGCGTATCTTTATGTGTTTTGGTTCAAGATATTGCATTAAGCCACTTCTCCCAAGATCGTGGCCCAACCCGCTCTGCTTCCAAGCCGGGTACGGGGCTTCGACCGAAGTGACATCAACATTGTTAACTCCAACGCTCCCAAACTCAAGCCTGCGAGCGACATCATGCGCAAGCTTAAGACTCTTAGTATACACGTATGCCACTAAACCATATTCTGTCTGGTTGGCCCACTCTATCGCCTGCTCAATTGACTCAAATGGCATCACGCCTACCACAGGTCCAAATGTCTCCTCTTTCATGACCCTCATCTCATGATTTACATCAATTAATATTGTTGGCTCATACCAGTAACCCTTAAGAAATAACTCACCCTCCGGCCTTTTCCCTCCACAGAGTACTTTGGCGCCCTTGCTAACTGCATCATTAACATGTTCTATAACCTTATTCAGGACCTCTTTATTGGACATTGGGCCTAGATCTGTGCCCGGATCAAATGGATCCCCTATTTTGAGCCTTTTAGTTTCCTCCACAAACTTCTCAATGAAATCCGTGTATATGCTTTTCTGCACGTATATTCTGTTAATGGAGTTACATATCTGACCCATATTCCTGAATGATCTCCTAACAGCCCCCTTAACGGCTAAATCTAAGTCCGCATCCGCGAATACTATCATCGGGGTCTGATTACCTAGCTCTAGAGTCAGCCTCTTCAAGCCCTGTGATGCGAGCGCCATTATTCTTCTACCAACCTCAGTTGAGCCGGTGAAAGTCACCTTTCTAACAAGTGGGTGTAATACGAGGGCTTCACCCACATCCCTGCCAGATCCTGTGACTAGGTTTACCACACCTCTTGGGGCTCCGGCCTCGGCAAAACATTCCATGAACTTTATGGGCGATATGGGCGTGTATGATGGCGGCTTTGCGACGATTGTGCATCCGGCGGCCAATGCTGCCCCAATCTTCCAGGATAATAGCTGGACTGGATAATTCCAAGGCGTTATAGACGCCACCACGCCAACTGGCTGCCATACGACTATACTATCATGTCCTTTATCTGGCAGTGGGATGACATGGCCATAAACCCTGAAAATCTCCTCGCCGAAATATCTTAGGGCGTATGCAGCATTTAAGACCTCATTTAATGCTTGTTTTATGGGTTTTCCCTGCTCCATGGTCAGATATCTTGCTATATCTTCAGCACGCTTCTCAACTATATCCGCAGCCTTGCGTAGCAGGCTTCTGCGATCATCTAAAGAGCTTTCAGACCATTCCCTAAATGCCCTATAAGCGGCCTTAACTGCGTGATCTACGTCCGCTGGGCCGCCTGAGGGAACTTCCGCGAAAACATCTTCTGTTGCCGGATTCACAACCTTGAGATAACCCCCATCATTAGCTCCAACCCATTCCCCATCAATAAACATGAAGAAGCGCTCCATGCGGCTCACACCGATATGATTGTGTTATGTAATACTAATAAATATTGTGGGGCATAGGTTGCAGCGCATAATGTCTATGCTTGGGTCAAGCCTCTTATGATATGAGCAGAAATATTTCTTGGATAAGATGTAGGCCGTTATCTCCGCTATCCTCTCCTGAATCTGGTTCTCGTCAAGCTCGCTTGCCATTATCTTAGTAGCTAGCTCTTCGATCATATATGTAACATCGCTGAATTTTGTAAGCCTTATACCAGCGCCCCTCTCTGACTTTATGTATCTCGTGATTGCCGATCGTGATAGTCCAAGAATCCTAGCGGCATCTGCTCTCACCATCCCCCTCATGACAAGCTCTCTTGCTAGGTGTCGCCTGATAGAGGGCACGATATATCTCGTGGCTAGCTCGAACACGTCCTTCATGTCTATAACACCAGGATCTTCTTTTTAACCTCCTCCGGGTTGTTTATTATGTCCGTGAAGTCCTCTACTATCTCGACTGTCCCGAGAAGCTCGTTCTCTTCATTTCTCACGCCAACTATCAGGACCCTAACTACCCTGTCGCCTATTCTGGTCCAGAACTCCCTGTAATCGGCCTCCCCCATCTTTATATCGTCAACAACCTTCCTGACGGCGGGCTCAAGCCTTGGCGGATGACAGTATTCAAGCCTCCTGCCGAGTATCGTTTTAGTCCTAACAAACCTCTGATGGAAGATACTCTCCGTGAAGAACCTGACGCGATCATCAATGTTAGCATAGGTGATCTCTAGCGGGAGGGATCTGAAGAGAGCCTTTATCTCCTCAAGGCTCAGGAATCCGGTCCCCAAATCCAGATCACTCTTGGAGCGAATTTCATACATGTCCGGCTGAATGCCACGTGAAAGCGCCATGGATCTGAACTCCTGCGGGAGCCTCTGAACCTGCTCCGGCGTTATCTCAGCCTTCAGCTGATATGGTAGGATAGGTTCGGCACTTGTGCTCCACTTTTCCCTAACCTCAACTAGGTAGCCTAGGTCATCCGCTATATCCGCTATTGCGGCCCACTCGCCCTCGGTGAACAAGGCCCAGACCGCCGGGAAGAGGATCTTATTCTCCCTGAAAACAAGCTCGGATGCTTCTCGTGCAATCTCTAGAGCGCGGTTAGCCAGCTCATTTGCCCGCGATCTGTCAAACTCGGTCTCAACCTTCTGGATAGCATCTAGGAGCCCTCGAAGCTTGACCCTGACCTGATCCTCTCTCCCCCACATTACTCTCGGAACAGCCACTATTCCCCTTCTCTCAAGATATGGGAACAAGAGCATCTGGATCTTGCGGTAATGTAGCCTAATCTTCGCCAGCTCGAGCGCGGCCTGTTTAAGGTCGGTAAGAGCCCTCTTAGCCTCATCATCATTCTCAGCCCTCAGCACCTTTGAGGCATATAGGCCCAAGGCATTAGCCTGCTTCAATATCCACTCGTTCTCCCTCATGAGTAGGTCGAGGGGGTGGCCCTTTGGAACGCCCTCAAGCTCCCTAGCAATAAGATATTCCCTGAATAGCTCAACGTGAAGATCACATAGCCTCAATATATCCTCTATCTTAATACCCTCCATGACAAGCTGCTGCTCGATCAAGGGGATCTCAAAGGGTGATATCTGGGACAAGACATCGCCGAACTCCTTTTTCAGTCTATCAATGCTCTCCCCGGCGTGTAGTGCCTTAAGGATTATCTTGACAGCCTCAATCTTATCTGGGGATACATTTGTTGACACGCGTCAACACCTCAGCGTATAGTGGCAAACAGCCCCTAATAAATGTTTCTCGCACTAAGAAACCCTAGAGACAGTCACGCATAAATCGCTATAAGAGAGGTAGTAGCTGATCTTGACTCGAGAAATGATTGTTCACGAGGCAATTGAGATAAGGAGATCTTATAGGGCTATTGAGCCGATTGAGGTATCCGACGACTTGATTGAAGACTTGGCTTATCATGCCTCGCTTGCGCCCTCTTGTTATAATAATCAGCCATGGAGGTTCGTCTTCGTTAGGAGCAGAGAGAAGCTTGAGCGAATCTATAATGCGCTCTCGCCGGGAAATAGCTGGGCCAAGAACTCGTCCCTTATAATAGCTGTCTATTCAAAGCGTGAATACGACTGCATCATCTGCGATAGGGAATACTACTTGTTCGATACCGGGATATCTGTGGGTTTCATGATTCTGAGAGCTACAGAGCTCGGGCTCGTGGCTCACGTAATAGCTGGATATAATCCGGAGGTGGTCAAGGAGGAGCTCAACCTGCCGGAAGACATTAACTTGATAGCCCTCATAATCGTGGGCAGACACTCGGAGAGATTAATAAAGGATCTCCCGCCGCCCCAAAGAGAAAGAGAGGAAAAGCGCCCTCCTAGAAAGAGCCTCAACGAGATAGCTAAAATCATGCGAATAGAGAAAAATGGGGGGATGTTTATCCACGCTGGCTAATCTGAAGTTTCAGCATCCACACGAGTATAGATCGTCCCCGGATTTGGATGATAGATACTTCTCAGGATTCTTGCGAAACTCCTCCAAGCAGTATCCGCAGCAGAAGTAGTATGTCTTGCCCTTGTACTCCATCTTATACGGCGTGTCCTTGCCGACCTCCATTCCGCAAACTATGTCTTTAACCAATTCTATCGACCTCACTAAGGGAATGAAATAACTATGTTATAAACCTTATGCTCCAACATTCAAGCCCTCCCACGCAGAAATGAATGAGTATAAAAAATAAGAAAAGGAGAGATCGGGGAAATGTTATTCGGTTTGTTCGGTGGGTGATTGTTCTGGTGGTTGCGCTGTTTCCTTTTTAGGCGCTTCTTGTGGTGCAGGGGCCTCTTCCGGGGGTGGAGTTACCTCCACCTTCTCCTTAGGCTTCCTAGCCCTTCTCCTAACTCTTCTGACCCTTCTCGTCCTCTTCTTAGCGGGCTTCCTCGCTCTTGCCCTCTTACCTCTCCTACCCCTCCTCCTTCCAACTTTCCTACGAGCCATTTTTCACGGAAATTACATAGTTTACATGCTTATAATCTTTATATGATCAAGTAGTTCTTCAAAAAAGATGTTACAATTACCCCGTTACTATGAAGTAGGCCTGTCCCCTTGGATCATGAACGATACAACAAAATAACAAATACAGTATTCGGTCTCCGGCTTCTATTATGTATGTCAAGCCTCCAACTCTCCTAATAATCGCCATGCACATTTTATCACCTCTCATCGTTAACGATTATGGTGTAGCTTGGCTCAACCCTGCATACAGGCCTACCTTTCTCCCTCACGTAGTATGTTGTATCCCTGTCGGGATCATGGATGGGGTCTTCATTCGAAACTCTTCCGGCATTCTCCAAAAACTCCTTATCCTCAACTTCATGGGTCTCGAAATAAGCATCGCGGTTACTCCTGAGCCAGCCTACCGTAGCCCTCATGCTTACAGCGCCTGGACATTATTAAGAGCCTGCCCTTATTTCTTGGGGGCCTCCCCGAAAGTGGAGAATGAAAGGAGAGGGTTATTCAAATGCATGCGGCTGAACTCTCAGAAAGAGAGGATGTAGCCCAAACCTCCCCACACTAAGCAGGGAGAAGGTCTCGCCCTTCACAAGGCCCTTCTTCCTCCTTCCCTTCTTTCTCATGGGTAGATCCTACGTCCAATTTCATCCGTAATCCTGTAATGTGGTAGCTTGCTCAATCTCTCGGCGAAGCTTCTGCTCCCCAATGTCTCGAGAATCACTTCAACGGATCTCTTGTATATCCTATCCTTGCGAACGGCGAGGTCAAATCTCTCATCCATAAGGTGTATGAATTCGAGGCCATAGATCTTGGCTACATATCCAACCGCGATCCCTACATCAGCTCTTCCCTGGGCGACGGCGGCTGCGACCGCCGTATGTGTTTTCACTTGGTACGTGTAACCCCTTATCCTTCTCTCCGGATCCATTACTCCAAGCCTCCTGAGCTGGAGATCTGTGAAGGTCCTTATCCCGGATCCAGGAACCCTGTTGACGAAGACGACATCGGGTCTTAGCAGGTCCTCGAAGCCCCTGATATTCTTCGGGTTGCCTGGGGCAGTTATGAACCCTATCTCCCTAATATAGCCACCGTAGATCTCGACCTCGTCCTCGAGCCCAAGCCTTCTAGGCATATGGATGTTGTAGTTCATGGTCTCTTCATCGAGGAGGTGTGTTCCAGCAATATCGGCCTCGCCCCTCTTCAGCGCATACCATCCTCCAAGGGAGCCAACACTTATCATCTTGATATTCCTCAAGCCGGCCACATCTATCAGCAGGTCGAGGGCGGGGCAATGGCTTCCTATAATCACGGTACTCGGAGGCCTATATCTCCTGAAGAGCTTAACCTCCACGACCTCGCCCTCATCGAGATACTGCTTCTCGCCGGGCACCTCTATGAATCCATCAGCGTCAAGTAGCGCTGAGGTTGAGCCAGAGTCCCCCAGCATCGGGTAAGCCCTAAGCCCCTTAGAGGTCTCGACGAGATGCACGGGTATTAGGTGGGTTCTCCCGCCGAGGTTCAGCCTGAATGCCGCCTCAGCTCGAATGGTATCAGGCTCCTCCACGTCAACGCCCATGAGCCTCAATAGTATCGGCTTAACTAGGGAAATGAAGATCATCATGGCGGAGAGCGGGAAGCCGGGTAGCCCGATTAAGAGCCTGCCACCAGGCGTGATCGCGATTATTGTTGGCTTCCCAGGTCTAACCCTAACCCCGTGAACAATTACTCTTCCGAGCTTCTCAAAAGCCCTATAGGTTAAGTCTCCGAGGCCGGCTGATGTACCGCCCGATGTTATCACTATGTCATTCTCCTCTAACGCCTCCCTGAGGCTCCTGAGAATCACCTCCTCATCATCGGGCAGTATCCCTTTGAATGCTGCGGCGAGGCCGAGCTCTGCTAGGAGGCTGAAAATCGAATAGCCGTTGACGTCATATATCTTCCCGAGCTCCAGCGGCTGCCCCGGCTTAACGAGCTCCCTCCCGATCGAAAAAACCGCAATCCTAGGTCTTTTATACACCATGACCTTGGAGTATCCGAGAGCGGCGAGCACCGCGATCTCCCTAGCCGTCAGCATTCTTCCCCTCCTCAGCACGAGATCTCCCGCGGAGATGTCCGAGCCCACCTGCGCTATATTCTCGCCGGGCCTAACAGCCCTGAGGACCTTTACCTTATCCCCCGACTGGCTCGTATACTCGACCATAACAATGGCGTTTGCACCTCGCGGTATCGGAGCACCTGTTGAGATCTCGGCACACTCGCCCTCATGTATTATCACACGCGGTCTCTCGCCCACATCGATCTTGCCGACGAGCTTAAGCTCAACGGGGTTCTCCTCATCCGCTTGATAAGTGTCCTCGGCCCTAACAGCATAACCATCCACAAGCGATCTATCGAATGGCGGGGAATCAACCATCGCATACACATCGGATGCCAATACCCTGCCGAGAGCATCATCTAGTGCCACCTCCTCAACTCCGGGAGGAGAGACCTTCTCAAGAACGCGTTCGAGAGCCTCGCGGAGTGTTGGGAGCTCGTGGAATATCTTTCTCAAGCCTCATCACCCTCGAAGATTGGTGAGAGGAGGATGACCTCGACCTTGGAGCCCTCATCAAGGCCTTCAAGTTCCTCCGGAATGATTAGTAGGCCATTCCCACGAGTGAGGGTTGAGAGTATGCCGGAGCCTGTGACCCTCAGTGGCTCAATCAAGACTTCCCCATCAGCGCTCCTGAAAACTCTAACCCTGACATATGTTCTGATCCCTGGCGGTGATGCCACCTTCCTAGTAAGCCTTCCACTTACTCTTGGAGGTGGATCAAACTTGCACCCGAGCATGTGCTCCAAGGCCGGGATGACCAGCTCCTGGAAACCTATTAGCGCCGCTACGGGAAATCCTGAGAGCATGAATACCGGCTTACCGGAGGCCGTCGCGAATCCCATAGGCTTGCCAGGCCTTATCGCGAGCCCATGAACCGCGATCTCGCCGATCCTCGAGATTGCTTCCGGGACCAGATCACGCTCCCCAACACTTGTGCCGCCAGTAACTATCACGGCATCAGAGACCTTCAGCCCCTCAGAAATTCTCTCGTAGATGAGGTCAACATCGTCTGGGACCGTGCCCAGGTCTATTGGCTCGGCGCCATAGAATGTGAGCATGGCCCATATCATGGGCTTAGTGCAGTTATACACCCTGCCCGGAGCTAGCCTCTCACCCGGCTCGACAAGCTCCCCGCCAGATGAGAGGATGGCGACGCGCGGCCTTCTAATAACCCTCAAGCTCCTGAAGCCGAGTGATGCTAGGGCTGCGACATGCCAAGGCTTGATAAGCCAGCCCCTCCTCAATACGATTTCGCCACTTCGATAATCCTCACCCCTTCTAGAGATGTTTTGAAGAGGTCGTACCTGTTCATATACCTCTAAGCGGCCATTAATCCTCTTGGCATGCTCAAAGGGGACGACGGCGTTCGCGCCCCTCGGTATCGGGCCGCCGGTCGGTACTTCGGCAGCCTCACCTCTCCTAATCTCCGGAAGACATGATGGGGCCGCGCCTAGTTCAATCCTGCAGACAAGTTTAAGCTCCACGGGGTTCGTGGGAGAGGCGCCGAAAGTATCCTCGGCCACAACAGCATAGCCGTCAACAGCGCTCCTATCATATGCTGGAGAGTCCATAGGCGCCCTGATATCCTCTCCACAAATCCTGCCAGTGGCCGCGCCTAGCTCAACCTCCTCAACATCTATTATCCTATACGTAACTTTGTTTCTCAGCATCTCCTGAGCATCTTCAATGCTCGTCAGTTTTGAGAACCCCCTCAACCGTTCCCTCATCAGCAAGTATAATCATGATTCTTGAACTTATAACGCTCTCGCATCATTTGTCATGCCGGCAGTTTGTCGGGAAAAATGATAAATAAGCCCGCGTTCTTCATCCAATTGACGGATATGCCCGTTAAAAAGACAAATATAATACTCTAAACTCGATCACGAGGCGTTGGATGAGGGGGCTAATGCTCGAGGGACTTGACTTGAGGAAACCGATGAGCGGCCGGAAGATAGCAATTCTTAGGATCCAGACGGAGGTACTCAGGGTCATGGTAGAGCGCCTTCTTGAGAAGGGCTTCTACTGGATACTTCCAGTCATCCTCTCTAAGTCCACAGACCCGCTCTGGCCCGATCCGGAATTCAGTATAGAAAAAAAGGTTGAGGTCGAAATATATGGTGAGAAAGTCTCAGCGATGCAGAGCATGATAGTCCATAAGCGGGTCCTTGTCTCCCTCGGCCCGGAGAAGATATTCATCCTCTCACCAAACATTAGAATAGAGAGGAGGGATAGAGCAGCGACTGGAAGACACCTCTATGAGTTCACGCAATTCGAGGTCGAGGTGGCATACGCGAAGATGCAGGACATCTTCGGGATATATGAGGAGCTCATAACAGAGTCGATAAAGTATGTGAGAAAACATCTTTCCCGCGAGCTTGAGGTTTTGGGGAGGGAACTGAAGATCCCACAAACGCCATTCAAGGTCTATAAGAGGAGCGAGCTTGAGGAGAAATATGGCGCATCATGGCAGGATGAAGTCTCAAGAATATTCGAAGACCCGATCTGGGTAACAGGAATCCCAAGGGAATTCTATGACTATGAGGACCCGGAGACCGGCGAGTGGAGGAACTACGACCTAATACTCCCCGAGGGATATGGTGAAGTGATCTCAGGAGCCGAGCGGGAATACGAGTACGAGAAGCTCGCAAAGAAGCTTGAACGAGATGGCCTAGACAAGTCGAACTACAAGATCCTGCTAGACCTTGCCAAGGAGGGCCTCCTAAAACCATCAGCTGGAGCTGGCTTAGGGATAGAGCGTTTCATAGCATACATTGTCGGAGCACGGCACGTCGCAGAAGTTCAACCATTCCCCAGAATACCCGGCATAGTCCCGGAAATCTAAACACATCACAAGATCATTATCTTTAAATGGCTTAACACGTCAAGCATCCTTGAAGCAATGGTGGAGATTCTTTATAAGCTGGATGTACTTTTCAAAATAGGAACAAGTTCTAGACTTAACCTAAAAATTCGAGGATTCTAAGACCCTTAAAAGAGGATAAGGAGTTCAGGTATGCAGTCGCCAGCCTCATAAGCTTGGAGGATCTTAGGCGCGGACAGGCTGAGGTCAGAGATGCCATAATGAGATTAACTGAGGGTCAAAGGAGGTTAGAGGAAGTTATTGCTGAGCTAGCTAATGGGCAGAGAAAGATGTGGAGGAGTCATCCTTCTTGCATCTTTATGACCCCCCTCCCCTACTTGGGTGGGGAGGTTTGGGCTACATCCCTCCTCCCTAGGAGGTTTAGCCCTTGGCCGGGTC
>JAKCEV010000056.1 GCA_023539495.1 Candidatus Wolframiiraptor allenii | reverse complement strand
AGCTCAAAACCCCTAATCATATCCTCCCTAAGCTTGTTCATATCCTCCCTGAGCCTGACAAGCTCGGCCTCATGCCTATCAAGCCTCTTGAGTATCTCCTCCAAACCCAATAAGCCCGCAACAGCATACCTAAACTCCTCATCCTCCCTCAACAGCTTGAGGATCCGCGACTTCAGCTCCCTCGTAGACACACTCGCGCCCAAACAATAAAACCAGCACCCTCTAATAAGATTTGAGATCATCATAGGCTTTCCATTTCTCAACCCCGAATCCAAGCTCCTTATCCAATAATCCCCTCAAGCTCTCCCCTAAAAGCGCTCTCAGCTATGAGACCCCACCTCGCTCCCAGAGTACTAATATGCCTCCCAATAAGCTCGAAGCCCCAATCATATTATCTCCAAGCCTATTCGATGCATATAGCCACCATAACCCCTATCAACAATTATCAGAGGCCCCGTTACATCTCCTCTTACCGGTTTTCCTCTCATCTGTCGATGTTAGCTCAATCTTGGCAAGTATCTCTATTTGAAAGTCCTTTGCCAGGCTGGAAGGGATTTTTGGGATTCAATTATTGGAAAATCGTTGCAATATAAAGTTTAAAAATCTTTTGCTCCATAACACGAGCATAAAAATGAAGTGGAGTACAGCGATCACGTTTTTCGAGACCGAGAAATAGATGCCCCCGATTATGTGGGTTTTCATGAGGAATGTCCATAAAAGAAAAAATGTCTAAGCTCTTCTTAAGGGTGCGTGTATCGTATAGCACCTCATCATTTTTAATATTTTTAATGGAAGCATATCAAGAACCCTGAACTTATGGCGGAGGGGGTGGAGGCAGCCTTCTCCTATACAATAATAAAAAACATAGTATGGATAGTATTAATATGACTGCAATAATCATGAGTATTATAGCAAAGTTTATCGGCTGAGCTCCCGGCTTCTCGGCCTCCTTAACCACCTCCAAGCTTCCAGTTAAACCATTTACATTAACGTTGTATATTCCCTCTTTTTCTGGTATAAAGCTAAAATATATTCCTCTGGATTGCCCGGGGTCTACAACCTGTTTATGAACGCCGGCAATGTTGCCATTAATTCTTAGTTCAACACTACATGGAAGAGGCGTGTTCCCAATATTCTTTACGCTTACTGATATCGTGGCCTCCTCCCCGATCCTAACACTGCTTGGTTTAATTTCTAGATTTGATACCTGGCATACAGGAGCGGAGACCATTTCTGTTGTAAGGCTTGTCATCTTGGATTCTGTAGTCAAAGTTGATTGTATTTGAGTGGTTGATGATTCTGTGGATATTGTAGGCGGGTAGCTTAAAGCATTCTCCTCTGGAACATTTCTCCTAAGAATCTGATTGAAACCCCATGGGATAAATATGCCAATCCTCTGCTGGGGCTCGGTTTTCAGATGCGTCAACGGTATCTTCAGCTCAAAAACATCATTGAAATCTAAGGAATCATTTGACCTTAATAGTAGCCGCCATTTCTCGTACCATTTACTGCTCTCGCCACTATAAATGTAGTAAGAGGCGTTGTTTAGCTTGGTTGGATTACTATGGAATTCTGCCTCAACGTAAAGCTCTGCCCCACGATATCCTCGATCACCAGTATTATCGCTATCATCCAGGTCTATGAAGAAGTAAAGATATCTAAAGACCCCGCCATGGTCAATGGTGGTCTTGGGCCTTTCCAAGGTATCAACCCTCATGTAGACATTTTCCTCATCATTCGCGACGTATACCCTTGAAGATAGAAATTCTTGTGGATTATCAGGCGGCTGACTAACAGTCTTTACCGGGGTTATCCCATCCCAGTCATCTACCCTCCCATCTATCTTAATGTGCTTGAAGCTCGAGTTCATCGTATATGAGAATTCATCCAGCCATGGAGCACCCCAATGCCCCCATTCCCCAGTTGTTACTACATAAAATTTTATCCCTCTAGGATCATAATTGATGTCACGTTTACTTATTTTTATCTCAAAATAGTTGGTGTCTGGCCTCAGGATGCTTGTAGATTTCAGATCCTTAATGTTCTGGAAATCTCCCGCCCTCTCATCCCATTTCAGGAGAAATGCCTGGGATATCGAATTATCTCCCGTAACAAATGCTTGGACTAGGTAGTCCACCCCTATCTCTTTGTAGCGCTGTCCAGTTGCGGGGTCCCCATCCGAGTCTATAAGAATACTCACCTGCCTCCTCCAATCACTAGAGGTTGCAGGCATTGAACCATAGAATTCCACATAGAAGAATAAGTTATCCAAGTCTTCCTTCATGTATAACGCCTTTGAATCAATCCAGCCTGAATCGGGATACGCGCGTGGAATAGAGTAAACTAACGAGTAACCTCCATTACTACCCTGCGCTAGAAGCGATTGATTGGAGAAAGTTATCAGCAATAAGAGAATTAAGAATAAGAATATGTAAGGAAACTTCATGATTAACGAGCTCCGGCTCACAACCATTGCCCAGTTTTATTTAAGCTTTTGAGCCGCCATATTTCATCACCAGAAAAAGAGATTTCATTATTAAGAGGCCCCAATCCGCTTACGAAGAGCCTAATCAATCTCCTCTCTAATCTTTTCAGCATCAGCGCGGTTATTGCCATGTAAAGGATTGTGGCCCAGGCATTAATAACGCGAGTCTAAGCCATGTCCAGCCAATACTCCATGCCCTCTCCCAAAAAATGTAAGATGCATCTCATATACGATTGCCATAGAAGTATGGCTAGGCCGCCTAACCTAAGAAGCTAGACTTATCCGCGGCCATCCTCTAAATTACCTCCTGCTTCGGGGATCTTGAGAACTCTTGTAATCAGGGTTACTCATAATCACGCTCAAAACAAATACCCGTAAAAGCACTTATGCATGTGGGCTGCTTACTCATGGGCTATTGCCGTGCCAGTAAAGATTATATGAATGTGATAGCGTTTTTGTTCGGCTTGCCCCCTCATGCCGGGTTTAGGACCAGCCTCCTCGTCTTAATACTCATCATAATTGGTGTCACCGCCTCTCTACTGTCTTTACTATATTCAACCTCAGTTTACCACCTCCACCAGTACTACTCCGCCCATTACCACCAGCACTTTACTCATCGACCCATCAAGAATTAATCTGGAGGTCGAGATATCAAGCGTGGATGGCGTTAAGGAGTTTAGGAATATTGCGATGATCAATGTAGAGGATGCGGATTCCCTGCTTTTCAAGCCTATCGACGTAAAGACCGATGGCCTATCATCCATTAGCCTGAGTGGCAGGGTGCTACTGGTCTCGGACAATAATAGCTATACGATTGATATGCCATGCATCCTGAGGCTTAACGTCTCCTGCCCCCGGATAACAGCAATCATCCCCGGATATGACGCGCCGCTCAGAATTGAGCCCGGAAGATACCTACTATTCAATAGAGCTCTCCTGGAGAGAGGCCAGGGGCCATGGCATGATCTACCTATCACTCTCCCCAAGAGCCTATGATGCTGTCATCATTTACCTAGGCTCATACCAGCCAGAAAACACCTCCAGCTGGATCACTGCTGAAGGATCCACAAGATCCTATGCATTACTCGTCGATAAGACTAAAACCTCTACGGGCCGATCAGGCTATGGAAAGTTCACCATACATGTATGGGTCTTTGAAGCCGCTGGAGAGGAATACAAGAAGTTTAAGCTCGAGCTGACGTCACTGGAAACCGGGAAGACCGTGGCAGCCCTCGAAGTACCAATCAAGAAACAGGGCCCCTACTACCAAGCACTACTAATAGTGAAGGCCAAGCCCGGAAAATACCTACTAAGGATCACGGACCCGGTAAACCTCAAGATAGAACTGAGAGTAGAAGGATAGCCTTTAACATTATCAAGCAAAGTAAATTTACGGAGGTTATTTATGAATCTCCCAGCCGCCCCCGCCTCCAACTCCCAAAACTCATAATAAACAATTGAAAGGTGCCAACTCAACTCTATAAAGAGAAGGGAATACCCCCATCAGCAAATTGAGGCCGATTTTCAGCTGTTCTAATCCAGAATTATCTACTGTTCGAAAAACTCAGTAATTAATTCCACGTAACAAATGTTCAAGTGGCATTGCCTCACTTATACCATAACCAATAAGAGATTGTTAGGCATGGAGCTGAGGTAGTGGCCTAGGGCCCGTGGAGCGCCTCAGAAAATCGCATTTTATAAATATGCCCGAAAAAGCGCCTCGATGCTTGATGCTTGGTCAAGATAATAGAATTGATAAGCTAGGAAGTCGAAGTGACTTCAAGAATTTATGAAAACTAAAAGCTTAAATATTTTTAACGTCCTCAGAAATGCAGGAACCGAAATTGATTGAAGTGCTATTATCAGTTGATGTTGCAACACATATGAACATGATGATTTATTCAGCAATACTTGGGATAATATGTTATCTTAGAGAAAAAAGGAGGTTATAAATGATGAATAAACTGTCAATCCTACAGATTCGCATCGCTACAACTTTTCTACTCGACCCCGACATTCCTGTATTGCTCAGCAAGCTTGCGGGGAGGGGATATATCACAGCACGTGTCAAGCACGCACTCGACGCGGCTACAATCATTCCCATAGAACCTCCTAACGTGATTGCCGGTAAAGGGACTGTGAGAATAGATTATGACTTCGGAAGAAAAACTTTAGGAATTGAAAGCCCAAATCCAAAAGAAATCATTACCACCTCAGAGGAAGTTTGGGAATGCCTTAAGGAGATGAACGTAGATGTACAAAAAGCTCTTATTCCTTACGAAGTGATCGTTGTGGCGGAAGTATCCTTAAAACCCAGATTTACAGATAACAAGTATACCTTTAGAGAATTATTCGACTTTAATCTAAGATTAATGGAAGGAGGCTTTGTTAGTGAAGACGGAGACCCGACTTCAAATAAATGGTTTCATCTAAAAATATCCCCAATCTGGGGCTCATACAAAGGAAGTGATAAAGAGAATCTATACAGGGTTACAGTAGTATACAGGGAAGAGAGGTCAAAACTTATAAATTTCATAGAAAACATAGAAAATGTCTTAAGAAAATTATTGGAGGGGGTGTAAAGTTGTCGAGCATCTCTTATGAGCTTAAACATCATTTAGAGTCTGCGACAGAGCCGGGCTCCCAGCATGAGCCATACCGTTTCCTATCTCAGCCCTCCACCTCGACCATGGAAATCAGGAACTTGGCATTAAACATATCCGAGACCTCTTTCAGAGCTGGTGAGACATCACTCGGCCTATCTCCTCCCAGCCGTTCGGATTTAGTTCGCCAGACAGTAATAGAAAGTTACATTCCTAGCCTAGTAGCCATGTTATCGAGAAGCGCTTACAGAATAAAGATATATAATGATAGCCTTTATGGCACTGTAGCCGAGATAGTAACAGATCTCTCAGCTAAAGACGCTCTAGAACTTTGGTTGAAACTCATCGACTACGTGCCCTATGAAAACTATGGAGTCATTTTATCAGTCAAGTGGCTAGGAGAAAATAACGTCAGCGAAGATGAATTAATAAACTACATGGTCAAGATAATGATTAAATCAAAGATGGGGCCTAAAGCTCTACCAGGATTTAATGCCACACGCATGGTTCAAGAAGCCCGTGAATAACGGCGATGGCTTACCTAGATACCGATGTGATTCTCGCATATTGTATTGATGGCGATCCACAACATAGTAAAGCTGTATCTTAGAAAAACTAAGACAAAACACGAACAGATTCTATGTCTCACCCCTCACATTAGTAGAGCTTTACTCTGTGTTATCGAGAAATATCCAAAGCTACAAGTTGCCTCCCGGCATTGAAGAGTTAACAAATCATAGAAGTAAGCTACGGACAACAATCACTTATTTCCTCCAACTTCTCTCCATCAACATACCCTCAGACGAGGCTAAACTAACAGATTTAGATGGCTTAAAGCTCTTCCACAAATTCCTCGAGGCCATTGATCTAGCCACCAAACTAAAATTGAAAACATTAGATCTTCTTCATATAGCATATGCAAGCCAATTAGCAAAGAAAAAGCTCATACAATTCTTCATCACATTCGACTCCAAAATTCTAGAAAACAAAGAAGCCATATTAAAAAATACAGGGATAGAGGTTATAGATGGATAATACAATTGGATTAATCACTTTCACCCCCATTTGAAATCCTACACCGTTTCCCAAACACTTGCTCTAAGAACCGGCTGAAAACTCATCATAGAATCCATTCACAAATAAACGATATACATGCCAAAACCCACAGCCTTATCCGCCTCAGCCTCAATATTTCGAAAACCCAGCTAATCGAGAAACACAAAGTCTCAACTGCATCGCCAAAAAAACTAAGCTCGAAAAATTAACATGCCCAAGAAGTTCGCTAAGCTCCTAGAACCCACCTCCAAGAACATCCTAAATGGTAACATTCCACCAATATCGTTTTTGTTTATCGGTTTCACTCTTGGCTCATTTGGCTATGCCGCTGGGCGATGGCGTTTTTGGAGATCTGGATCTCCCGTGTTTTTTGGAGGATTTTCTTCTTCGCCTCGCTTTTTCCGCAACTTCCTCGCCCTCCACCTCTATTCCCTCTTTCTCAGTTATTTCTAGGGCTTCTGTGAGCATGGACTTGAACTCTAGGCTCAGGATTTTTCGTTTCATCTGTTCTTGTAGGTCGAATAGTCCGCTGATCTTCTGCATGTTGCCGGATTTGTCCATCATGTATCTTATGCAGTAGTTGTATTTCAGGGGCCACTTTTCTATGTAGAGTATCCGCGTCTCGTCCTCGTCCACGAAGATCCTCAGCCTCCTGTGGACATGCATTCCGAGGGCTCTTCCGCCTATCCACTTCACGGGATCCTCGGCGAAGAACTTCATGTAGTCCCCGGCTGATGGAGTATACCTGCCATCCTTCCACGCCTTAGCCATCTTACGCAGCATATTCATCTTGAAATGATGCTCGATGGGGGATTTCAGATGCGCCGTCAGGACCGCTATGTTCTCAGTCCCCTCCACGATCTCCCTCAGTATGCCGAGGTGCCTCGCTATTATCCCGCCCAGCTCGGCCGCGGTGCTAGCCCTGAACTCGGCTGGAGCTGATAGGACGCGCCTATGATAATGTGCGGTCATGCTGTCTAGGAATATTAGCGCCCTGCTTGGCCCCTCCTTCCTCAGCTTCTTGAGGGCCTCGCCCTGCTCTCTTAAATCCTTGACGCGCATGAATCTTATGCCCGGGATCTCCGGAGCCCCGCCCTCCGTGTCCACGTAGATCGCCTCATATTCTCCCAAGCTTAGGATGTTCTCGGCAATCTTCAGGCATAGGGTTGTCTTGCCGCATCCAGTCGGCCCATAGATAAGCACTAGGGTGCCTGCTTCAAGGCCGCCCGTCAGATCATCTATCGGCGTCATGGTCTTTATCATCTTCACCATCAATCCACCCTCCTCTCCCGCCCACCCTCATCTAGGACATGGGATCGGTGGAGGCTCACGCCGCCAGTCCTCCAATGAGTATGAAGAATCCAGCAGCCCCGTATGCTCCGTCTTGTGCATGAGGAGGAGGGCGGCGGCGATGTAAAGTATCAGGGAGAGTATGATAATTATGATTATGATATTTGGTGTCCATGAGAGTAGCTTGATTACGGGCTTGAACGCGTCCTTGACGGGCTTCTCAGGGACTGGCTGGATGGGCTGGATGCTGGTCATCATCCACCTCCCCCGGCATGGGGGCCTCCCATACTCTGCTGGGGGGCGGGAGGTCTAGGAGCCTCATGACCTCATCTATGGCTATCTCGA
>JAKCEV010000055.1 GCA_023539495.1 Candidatus Wolframiiraptor allenii | reverse complement strand
AGATAATTGAGGATGTTAAGAGCGGCGAGGGCTATGCAACGACGTATGGGCTGGCATGTGATATGCTGGGAGTTAGGGATAGCGTTGAGGTCGCGATACTCGTGGCGAGGCTGCCATTAAACTGGAAGCTCAGCAGACTATACGGCCTACTAGGCCTAACACCACACAAAAACAAAAACTACAACCACAAACTACGCACACACCTCTCAAAACTCGCAACAAACATCTACCTCAACAATAAACGATATGAAGCCAACATAAAACTTCTCGAAGATTTAAAAAATCTACCACCCAAAAAGGCGATCTACAAGCTGCAACTAAGAATTGTGAGAATACTGAAGAGGGCGTGGCAACAGCAAAAACAATACACGCTAGCCGGCGGGCAGTAAAAGCCATGAAGGGTTGGTGGCATAACCCGGGAACCCGCCACGGAGAAAGGCTTTCTCCGTGGTAGCATGGAAGCTGGTGCCCGCCAACCCTTAGCTACAATGGCCCGCCGGCCAGCCCCCTACCCCCACTTTATATCCACTTATTACCTGTTAAGGCTTGACCACATAACAAGCCAGAAACAAGAACGCGTGTCCGTAATATCACTCCCGGGTTCAAATCCCGGCGGGCCCGAGTTTCTCATGTGGAATCACATGGTTATGGTTTTATTCATCGCTCCGCCTACTTGAGTTGGGAACTTGGAAGTGGCTAGGACGCGGATAATCAAGATCGACCCAGTCAATCCTGAGGAACCCATCCTCGTGGAGGCTGCCGAGGTTATCAAGCGCGGAGGACTCGTGGCCTTCCCCACTGAGACTGTCTACGGCCTCGGAGCCGATGCCTACAACCGCGATGCCGTGAGGAGGATATTCGAGGCTAAGAAGAGGCCCGTGGATAACCCTCTGATAGTCCATATCTGTGATCTTGAGTGGCTCGAGAGCGTTGCGAGAAATATTCCGGAGAAGGCGCGTAGGATCGCGGAGAGGCTCTGGCCCGGTCCGGTAACCCTCGTCCTCTGGAAGTCTCATGAGATCCCGGCTGAGGTTACCGCCGGCCTGCCGAAGATCGCCGTGAGATTTCCATCGCATCCTGTCGCCATGGGACTTATTAGGCATAGCGGGGTCCCCATAGCTGCTCCAAGCGCGAATCTCGCGGGCAGACCATCACCAACCACCGCGCAGCACGTCACCCAAGACCTCTATGGCAGGGTTGACGTGATACTAGACGGAGGTGAGACACTCTTCGGCGTGGAGTCAACGATAATAGACTTGACGAGTGAGCCACCTAAGCTGCTGAGACCCGGCCCAATCCCGGTCGAGGATCTAGAGAGAATACTGGGGACGCAGATAAGCATCCCCGATCATGCTAGGGGATTATCAGAGGCGGAGATCGCGGAGTCTCCGGGCATGAAGTATAGGCATTATGCGCCGGAAACACCTCTCAAACTTATCGAGGCGCTGGACTACCATGACCTAGCCTCATACTCGGCGAAAGTCCTCGAAATAGCTGAGGAATATCGCTCAAGGGGCTTTAAGGTCGTGATCCTAGCCTCCCGGGAAACATGCCAGATATACGTGGAGAGAGGCTTCGAAGTAATCGAGCTTGGATCTAGGAAAAATTTCTACGAGATAGCGAGAAACCTCTTCAATAGCCTTAGGAAAGTGGATGAGCTAAGGGCGGATCTAGCGATCGCCGAGGGCTTTGAGGAGAGGGGGCTAGGGCTAACTATAATGAATAGGCTTAGAAAGGCGGCGAGACATTGTAGGATACTCGTTTAGAAGCTGTTCTTGCTCTCCTCTTGTAGTGAGAGAAGGGCATTCGCCCTATGATAGAGAACTCGTATCTTGAACTCTATGTCTGAGACCTTCTCCCTGAGACCCTCGGGGAGACCTGTCTCCATTATGCTCCTAACCTCTTTCATCAGATCCTCGAGCATTACCTTCACAAGTTCCATCCTAGCCTCTCTCTGCAATAGCTGCTCGCAGAATCGGAGGTCCTCCTCGATCTCGCGGATCCTCTTCTCGGCCTCCTCGGCTTCCATGGGTCCGTCAAGAGATTAAGATCCGCCTACAATAAAAGGATTATAATACGCTGGATGAGGATTAATTAACGACTTGCTCCGGGCGAGATGAGATGAGCGAGAAGAAGTACAAGAGTGACCCCCTTTGGAGTATTCTCGTTGACGTTGTTAAGATTCTTCCCCGCTTTCAAGAGCATCTGGCCTATGTGAGAGATGAAATCCTGCCTAAGAGGCCTGATATAAGTGCTGAAGAACTTTCGAGGATGCTCTCATTACCCTTGGGCGAAGCCCTTGTCATATTGGATGAGCTGAGAGAATTTCCATGCGAGGTTGAGGAAGAGCTGTCAAAGGATCTGCCCGATCCGGAGCATGAGCGCGTCGCCCTTGGGGGAACATTCAGCAAGCTCCACTACGGGCATATGAGACTCCTACTTGAGGGGTTCAGGTTGGGGAGAACAGTCATTATAGGCGTGACTACCGACGAGTTCGCTGGAAGACTCGGGAAAAAATATATTGTCCCGCCATTCGAAGCGAGGGTTAATGGATTAAAGTCATTCCTGCAGCAGATGGGATGGATTAACAGATGTGAGATCCTGCCGCTACATGATCCATATGGCGTGACGGTGGTTGATCCGGATCTAGAGGCCTTGATAACAAGTCCTTTCACACATTACAGGGGTATCGAGATAAATGAGATCCGCTCGAGAAGAGGGTTGAAGCCCCTGAAAATCGTGGTCTGCCCACTGGTCGTTGCCTGGGATGGCAGGCCGATCTCAAGTACCCGGATATTTCTCGGGGAGATTAATGAGAAGGGCGAGCCCCTCTAGAAGGGCGTCGGCCATCTTGACCGAGACAACTAGCACCCTATCATTCCTCCCAATGAGAAGAGGGGGAGGGCTGAAAAGCCCAGAACGCTAGACTCCTCCGAAGAAGAAGAGAACTAGGAAGAGGAGTATGCCGACGATTATCGTGAGCTTCATCGAGGCCTTGTAAAGCCTCTTGAACCCCATGCTATTGTACACGACGAGCCCGACATTCGAGAAAAGGGAGAGGATGTCTATCATCATCTCACTGAACCCAACCCCCTGCTTTCTAACCGGAATTCTGCTCAGCATATTCTGGTATTCGACCGAGCTCCAATTGCCCACGCAAAGGTCAAGCCTCTCCGACGCGAGCTCCGCGCCTCCGGAGAGCCACCTTACATCTGTGAGATTCATGTATGTTCTGGTGTTCTTAATAACTTCCCCAACATCCTCCGGCCTTATTATGCCCCAGTTTGGAAGCGTTAGGTTTGGGTAGGCGCGGTAGACCTTCACATAAGCCGCCTTGACTATAGGCGATGTTATGTTCACGCCGCCCTCAGGCGCGATCCCGGTCAACGTCGCATCCCTGAACGTAACGTTCTGAAAGTCCGCATCGACTATCATATAGGATACCTTGGGGGTCTGCAAGAGGAATGGCACCTGCAACGCCGTGAATACTGCGACTATTATGAAGGAGTGGGCCACCAGTGTTAGGAGCTTCACGAGGTTGAGATCCTCGCCCTTAAACATCACTACGAGAAGGACAACCATTAAGATGAACGCGAAGGTTATGCCCAGCTGGATCCCCCGGGTCGTCATGATGGACTCAAAGTCTGGAGCCGCTGGGGTGAGCCTCCTAAAGCCCTCCAGCTCATATATCATCTCCACCTTCTCGTTAAGCACATAGCTGGTTACATATGAGACAACGAGCAGTGTGGCCACGATTATTGCTAAGCCCCTGCAGAGCCTCAACCACTTGCCAACATCCATCTGAGAGAGGCGCTCCCTCAATGCCTCACGGGAGATCAATTCTCAGCCTGCCATCCTCCCGAGCA
This sequence comes from Candidatus Wolframiiraptor allenii, assembly GCA_023539495.1. GTDB lineage: Archaea > Thermoproteota > Nitrososphaeria_A > Caldarchaeales > Wolframiiraptoraceae > Wolframiiraptor > Wolframiiraptor allenii. The sequence goes on along the minus strand of JAKCEV010000055.1, from coordinate 3,919 downwards.
TCATTTCAGGATTTAAGCTTTGTACGCCGGATAAGGAGAAATGCGGCGGCTGCCGCGATTACAGAGAATATGGTATTTGTGAGTAGGGAGGGGCCCTCCGGCTCAAGCCTCAGCTCCTTCCCGGTTTCGGTGAGCGCTTCTCCGGGCTGGGCTGCCGTCCCAGCAGCCTTATGAGGCGCTGTTTCAATACTTGTTGACCGCGTGGAGAACGCTTCGGCCTCATCCACCCGCACGCTGGGCTGGATGCTTGTTTGAGCTATGCTTATGACCTGGTTTACGAGGAATGCTAGGACTAGCGCGGTGATTACCAGCATTATCAGCCTCTTGTTCACAGGCATATTCAAGCAATCCACCCCATAATGCTATAGGTTAGAACGCTACCAGGCCCTATGCCTCCATATCCTAATAGTCTCGATCCAGAAGAAGAGGGATGAGAAGCCGCCGAGGGATATGGCATGTAGGCTTAGGTTTGGGAAGCTCTGAGCCACATAGAGTACGAGGAGCGTCGTTATGAAGACCGCGTAGAAGACCATTCTCGGGATAAGCCTGCCCCCCACGAGCACGAACATCTTCAATATCCCGACATCAACCTTCTCCTGAACAAGGTATCTGTTCCCCTCATCCCTCAAGACGAGCCCCATCTCCCTGAGCTTCTCGAGGTGGTGATGGGCGACACTTGGGCTTGAGAAGCCGAGGGCTCTCTGAAGCTCCCTCACGCCAACAGGCCTCCCAGCCCTTAGCATGTAGATGTAGACCTGAAGGGTCTTCCCCCTGAGCTTGTAGAGCTCATCCTCCCGTTCCATCGTCGGCCACGTTCTGGGAAAAGCGCATGAGGCATTAAAGATTGCTCTCTTTGGAAGCCCTCCGAGAATGGGAAATAAAAATATGGGGTATTGTGATGGGCTTCAGCTCTATGATATGCTTGTCTCGGCGACCTTTAGCTTGAATAGCGTCGCGTCCCATAGCTCCTCCCAGACATCCCCGAGGTACTCGATTAATTGATCCCAGTTCATTATCCTGATTATGTCGCATCTTGTTACGCGCCTGTCGCCCCCCTCACGCCCCTCACCACGAAATACTTGATGTTATCTCCGTCCCCGAACGTCATTATGAATATCTGCTCCGGGGTCTTCTCATCGTCATGGACTCACATGTTTAGCCGGCTACCCGGCATCTCGACATCATCACAATAGTCTTCCACTTTCAGGCGGGTCCCCAAGAAATAAGGGCAGGCATGTATTGGGATGGTATTGTGGAGGCATGGCTGGTTACGTGGACGCTTTCAAGGAGGCTGGTCTCCTAAAGGAGTTCATTAATGTCTTGGATCATGTGGACTCGACGCTGGCCGTTGTTGAGAGATATAGGCCGCCATCGGTCATCGTTAGGACGCTTGTATATGATGGCCTCAGGATGCTCGACGACTTCGCCAGAGAGTACCGCGGATACGTTGGCAAGGTGATGGACCATGTCTGCATGGGGCTGAGAAGCCTACTCTATGAAGTCATTGGAGGTGGATGAAGATTGAGGAGGAATTGTACTGTGGAGTTGATTGTTGATGAGGAAACGGAGAAGAGGCTGAGACAGCTATGCGACCTCTCATCAAAATTATGGAACGAAATCAACTATACCAGGTTGAGGATGTTCCTTGAGAAGAAAGGCATTGACTTTGATGGGACATACAAGGAGTTCTACGAGAAGTACAAACAATTAATAGGCGCTATTACGACGCAGACGGTCATAAGAAAGAACAACAATGCATGGATGACATTCTTCAGGCTACTAAAGCTGAAGAAGGAGGGGAAGTCGCCGCCGTTCGTGAAGAAGATCAGACCACCGGGATACAGGAAGAAGAGGAAGCTTAGGACGTTGTGGGCTGTCTTGAGGAAGGATCAATGCGAGGTAACTGGTGACAGGATCGTCCTAAAGTACCTCGGAACAATAGGCAGGATAGAAGTAGGATATAAGGGCATCCTACACCTGAGGGGCGAGCGCAGAGGGATTGAAATATGTTATGACGCTGACAGAAAGAGGTGGTATGCACACATTGCTTTCTCAAGGATCTCCGAGAAGATGGTGAGAGGCGAATGGAGACCGGTACCGAAGCAACCAAGAGGCAACCTGACTGCAGGCATAGATCCTGGCATTAACAACCTGCTGGCGATCTACGTCGAGAATGGCTTGACGAAGCTCATCAATGGCAAGCCGCTGAAGGCGATATCATACTACTGGAGGAAGAAAATTTCCAAGTACCAGTCCATGTTGAACAAGTATGGCTTGGAGACGTCTAGGAGGCTTAGGCGGATGTACGTCAAGTGGAGGAGGCAGATAAAACACTACATCGATGCCAGGGTGAGGGAGGCCGTGGAGTGGCTCTATGACGTCGGGGTATCCACGGTTAAGGTCGGACACCCGAAGTATATCACACAAGACAACGGCAACTTCGATAACGTCCATGTCTGGACCTATGGCCTTCTGCTGAGGAGGATTAGAGAGGTCGCGGAGGAGTATGGTATGAGGGTGATTTACGTTGATGAGAGAGGCACCTCGTCGAGATGCCCGCTACATGGAGATGGATGCGGTATAAGGGTATACCGAGGGCTATTCAAATGCACGCGGCTGGGCAAGGTGTTCAACGCCGACATCGTTGCGGCACGTAATATTTTAACGGCACCAGTAACCCCTGAGTCCCGGAGAGGGATAGGGGGTAATGGCCGGAGACCCGGCCAAGGGCTGAACCCCCAAGAGGAGGGATGTAGCCCAAACCTCCCCACACCAAATGGGGAGGAGGTCAACATCCTTAAAAATCTCCCCCTCTCTTCCCCGCGTAATGGGGAGAGTTCTTGGATGATTGCGAGTGGTGATTGAGGCATGGTGAGGTTGGCGAGGATTGTTGGGCTCGCCGCTATGATATGCTCCGCGGCCTTCGCGGTATTCTACGTCCTATGGTTCTTTGGTCTAACCCCCCTAGACCCGCAGCTTGCCGTGAAGATACCGGTCCTTGTAATAGTGTTGGGCCTATGCTTCATCGCCGGCTGGCTGGGATATGTTATGGCGAGCTCACCTCAGCGGCCTTCAGCTTGAATAGCATAGCGTCCCATATCTCCTCCCAGACATCCCCGAGATATTCGATCAGCTGATCCCCAGTTCATTATCCTGACCATGCCACATCTTGTTACGCGCCTATCGCCCCCACTTAAGCCCCTGACCACAAAATACTTGATGTTATCTCCGTCCCCGAACGGCGTTATAAACGTCTGCTCTGAGGCCCCCCATCGCCATAATGGGGGTCGAAGAACACTTTATTTAGCCGGCTACCCGGCATCTCGACATCATCATAATAATCTTCCACTTTCAGGCTGGTCCCCAAGAAATAAGGGCAGGCCTGTATTAGGATGGTATTGCGGTAGGTATGGGTGGCTGGATAGAATTCAGAGATACCTTCGAGAAGGCGGGCATACGGGAGCTCGCCAGAGTCCTAGATAGCATTAACTCGACGCTGGCTGTCGCCGAGAGGTATGGGCCGCCGTCGGCCATTGTTAAGGCGCTTGTCCATGAGGGGTTCAGCATGCTCGACGACTTCACCAGAGAATATCGCGGACATGTTAGCAAGGTAATGGACTACGTCTGCGAGGAACTTCGCGGCCTACTCTATGAAGTCCTTGGAGATGAATAAAGGATGAGGGGGACTTGCGTTGTGGAACTTGTGGTTGATGAGGAGACTGAGAGGGGCTGAGACAGCTCTATGATCTTTCATTGAAGCTATGGAACGAGGTTAATTATGTTAGGTTGAGGATGTGGCTCGAGAAGAAGTTTATCGGCTTCGAGGAGACATACAAGGAGTTCTATGAAAAGTATAAGCCGTTAATAGGCGCTATTACAGTCCAGACGATAATAAGAAAGAACAATGATGTATGGAGGG
>JAKCEV010000054.1 GCA_023539495.1 Candidatus Wolframiiraptor allenii | reverse complement strand
CTACTTTGACCTCCTCCCCTAGTTGGGTGGGGGAGGTTTGGGCTACATCCCTCCTTCTTGGGAGGTTTAGCCCTTGGCCGGGTCTCCGGCCATTACCCTTACCCCTTTTCGGGGCCTGGGGTTACTGGCGTCATTTAGAGTGTTATTTTGGTGTCATTAAAATGTTGCGTGCTGTAATGAGGTCTTAGCGTTAAGTAACCTCTTCCATACTCATATATTTTCATATATCTTGAAATAACCTATCCTTTCCTCCCTTCTTCCTCCACTTTCGAGGAACCTTCAAGAAATAAGGGTTTTTCTTCTCATGGGTATTCTGTGAGGTGGCTTGGCGTGAATGTTAGACATGGTAGGATAATGGGCTGGGGTCAGCTGATCGAGTATCTCGGGGATATCTGGGAGGAGCTATGGGACGCGACGCTATTTAAGCTGAAGGCCGCCGAGATGAGTACGCCATAAAGCCGGAGCCCGCATCACAATACCCCATTTTTATTTCTCATTTTAGGAGATCTCCCAAAGAAATAAGGACAAGCTGGACATCAGGCATTTCGTTGATGGCTGGATGGTTACCGCTGAGGGCTTGGGAGAGGCTTGAGAAGTTCATAAAATGGGAGCATAAGAAAAAGTATGGACGGATGCCAAGCGAGGAGGAGCTCAAGAAGGTTCATTACCCCGCTACTATACTCATGTTTAGAAGGCCATGCGCTCTAGCATCTCCACGATTATCCTATGTCTCCTAACGTTATCCTTCTTCCTCTCCGCGTTCCAATTAGCTGTAACGCCATCAAACGCCCAGCCGACATGGAGATTCTCAATCGAGCTCTTACCAGCAGAGCTATACATGGGTGAATGGGGAAAGCTGAGAGCAAATATAACGAACATGGACTGCTCCTCGAGACAGCCTTTGGATAAGCCCTTTGAAAGGGAGTTCAAGGGCATCCCCGAGCAGGATCTTGAGCTCATCTTGAAGAGGGCTCAGGAGATGTTGGAGGATGATTGGATAAAGGGTTACAATTACGAGATAAAAGACGCACGTGGCATCGGTGGCCAGATATACTTAGATGTAAAGCTGACGATAGTGGGCGCCTGTTATGGAAAGCCCATAAAGCTCTATTATGCCTTACTCTGGTTCCCTTGGAAGAAGTATCCTGGGAGGGATTGGGCATTTAGAGCTGATGCCAATATCGAGCTCAAGGCCTTCAACGCAATAGACTATATCCTCAACGGGCTTAGCTCCGGGTCATCCACAGTGCTCGAGTTCAACATATTCATTCCACCCGATATATATCCGGAGGAGCGGTTCCTCAAGCCCGTAGTGGATTTGAGGGTCCATTACCCCGAATGGATAGATTACACACTCGAGGCTTATCCGACCCATGGGCCCTTCGAGATCCAGCCATATAGGAGTTTCAACCTCACAGTAACGGATTATGATGGCTTGAACCCCATCTCCGGTGCTAGGATCGTGATTAGGAGGCTCATGCACTATTATGATGTCAGGGAATATATCACCCCAGATAATGGGACGATAAGGATCTACAGACTTGAGGAGGATGATTATGAAGTGAGGGTATATTGGAATAGCAGCCTCTTCCTACAGGAGTCGTCACTTGTACACATAGGCCATCACACGGCATATGATCTCGCATCCGGGGGTGTTAGAACCCTCCTCTTCAACGTCGAGGTTAGGGCGCTTGATCTGAGGGAGAGGCCGCTGAATGGCGTGAGGATAGCTTTGGACGGGGTCGAGGCGGTCGCGGAGAATGGGTCAACGCTATATCAGTTGGTCCCGAATGGGAACCACTCCCTCCAAGCATACTGGATGGGGGTGAAGCTCCTAGATGAATGGGTCTGGGTCGGATATCACCCGACGATTTCGCCGGAAATCAAGGAACCCAAGCTCAAGCTGATCCTCCCGGTTGACGACCTGCTTGTCCAAGCTGTTGATAGTGGCGGATCACCGTTAGCTGTAAACTTCACGGTATTAGATCCCCGAGGGGCGCTGCCCGAGACGAGATTATACTCGAGCACGGGGCTCCTGAACATAACACAGATAATAGTAGGTGATTACCATGTACACGCGTTAAACTGTTCCCCGGTATTCAGGACATGCGCCGAGGCCTCTGGGATCTTCCATCCGGGGAAGCCCTCAAAACTCCAACTACCCCTTCACTCGATAACGCTTCACATATACTCGAGAAATAATGTGGGGCTTGGCAATGCCTCAGTGATGCTTGATGGAGTCAAGACTAGGGCTGATCGCTGGGGATACGTGAGTTTCCCAGGCATCCCGGAAGGAGAGTATTATGTCAAGATAATGTGGAAGGGGGTTGAGGTTTATGATGGCCGGATAACGGTCTCAGGCCCGGGCTCTTGGAATATAACGGCCGACGTATATAATATCGGGATCGAGCTCAAGACCGCTGATGGACGGCCATTCCCCGCATTTTGGATCCTCATAGATCCATCCGGCCATAAGCATGAGTCTGGTCGTCAATCCGATACAATCGCCATAGAGCTTGTCCCACGAGGCTCATGTAGCCTCATAATCTTGGATGAGCGGAACCTGACGCTTCTTTCATGGAATACGAGTATCGAGAAGCTTGCGGGCATGCATGTGATCGAGCTCCCGGTGAAGGATATGGTGCTTAGGGTATTCTGGAGTGGTGGTGCACCGGTCTTTAACGCTAGGGCAGTATTGATAGGCCCCGCCGGCTTGAAGAGTGAAGGTCTCACGGATAAGCAAGGCATGATAGTCTTCAGCTTAATGCCCTTCGTGAACTATAGCCTGAAAATCTACTATCCCGGGGCAACAATCCCAATATTCTCCGGAAATGTTACGTTTACCGGGAAGCCGATTGAGATTGAAGCCAGACTGACGGGAGTTGCTGTTAAGGTAGTTGACGTGTTTGGAAATCCGCTCCCCGGAGCATCCGCAAGGCTACAGGTCTCAGGCATTATTCTAGGTGAGAGGAGATCGGGCCATGATGGGGTTATAGTGTTCTCTGGGATACCATGTCTCGGCGCATATCAGCTGGAGGTCTGGTATGGATCGCTGAAGGCTAGTAGGGTTATCCATCCAGGAGAGACGGCAATTATAGAACTTGGAGTCATAAATCTCCTCGGCCTTGTGCTACCACTTCAGGACTTCATAATAATCGTTTCAGCGTTTGCAGCTGTGACAGCGATACCAGTAATCCTGAGAATGATCATCAAAAGAATTAGAGCCTCCGCAAGGACGGAAGTCCAGTAGCCTATGTTGCCTCCACGATCTCTATCCCGAGGCTTCTCGCGAACTTCCTTTCGGTTGTGGTCGGCCTATCGCTTGTCACGAGAATTATCCTACTTAGCTTGAGGTCGCTTCTAGCCACACCGAGCCTTACCAAGACCTGTGTCAAGGGCTCGCCGAAGGATGATACAACCGCTATGATCTCATCGCCTCTTTTGGCGGCTGCATCAAACTTGTGGACGACACCGGATTCCCCGACTAAGCTTGCAGGCCTCTCAATATCATATCCCATCTGCTTTAATAGCTCAATCTGCTTATTGATGGCGCTACTCACCTTCTCATACTCGGCCAGCATCTCCCTTGATGACTCTATCCTCTTGAATGGCTTAATCTCCATCGTCTGCTCATCATAGAGTGAACCACATGACCCGCACCTGAACGCGATATTAGGCTCCTCAAACTCGGCACCGCAATCTGGGCACCGGTACTTCTTATGGTATGTTTCTATATTCTCTGTTCCTCCACAGTTGGGACAAATCAACCCGAGCTTGGTCTTGAAGCTTGACTCGGGCCCGATGTAGCCGCATATATGCCTATAGTATCTCATTTCCTCGATCCTGAATGAGCCACAGTTCTTACATGAGATGAATGCCACCTGTATACATGAGCCGCATATTGGACAGGCGACCGCTGAGAACTCCCTCTCAGCCTCGATTACGAGGCCCTTCTCAATAAGCCCCCTAATTACGCGCTGTGCATCCTTCTCCGAGACTCCCGCGAGCTCCGGATAATGACCCCCCTCCTTACTGCCCGGAATCGGGAGGGGCCTAAGAGCACCCCTAATCATCAGGGATTCTATAACCCTCGTCTCGAGCTTGGAAATTTCCTCATCGGAAAGCCCCTCTGCGTGCTCCTCCGGGGGCGCCGGCTCCTCCTTAACAGCCTCCTCGAGTCCTGAGACCACCTTAATGGAATCCAGCTCCTTTTCCGAGACACTTAACCTTTTTCCATTCCCCCTTCTCTTCCTCAACGCTACGGCTATGGTCAGGACCACGACTATGGCTGCTGCTATAATTATCAGGACCTCGAGCCTCTGTAGGAGCTGAATGATGTCGGTTAGGCTCATCCTCCTCTACCCTTGCTGCGGCTCACCAATAGGGCTCTAAGGCCAAATATATCAAGGTAGTGGCGATGACTCCGATCCCAGCTCTCCAAGTGCTGGCCACGGTGTGGTCACAGAGCTTCGAGACCGCAAGCCCGAGGATTAGGGCTAGGAGAATGCTCACTGGAAGCAAGAGGGCTCCAATATTCTCAAGGGCTATTCCGCCGAAGAGGGGGGCTAATTGGATACCCATGCCGCCCTCCGCCATTGTGGTGGCATATCTCGCTGAGAACTCCTTAAGCGGCCTAGTTATCGCGAAGCTCATTACCAAGACTATGGGGCCTGCCGCCATGCTTATTATCTCATAGAACCTGAGTCTGCTACGCAAGTCCCGGTAGGCGTGGTAGAGCCTCTGAGCTGTTCTAGCCACGATCTCGAGCGCCTTTCCGCCGGCGCCGCTATCTCTCACGACCTTGATCGTCGAGAGGACGAGTTGGAGCTGCCTGCTCCTCGGATCCGTCTCGATGCCCAGTGAAACCCTCCTAACCTGCTCCACAACCCTACCATCCCGGATGAGCTGGAAAGATCTCTCGACCGGGTAGCCAAGCTGGAGCTTTGTTGCCAATCCCTGCGCCAGCAGATGCCCGCCCTCCATCTCTGAGATCGCCTTCCTAACCTCATGGCTTGCTGGTATCGAGAGGACTATCAGCCCAGCCCCAAGCCCGAGATATATCATCGGGTTGATGAGCGAGAGCCCCCTCATAGGTATCGAGATCGCGATTACGGCGGCTACTAGGGCAAGCTGAATTGGAATAATCCGCCTAACCCTAGATGAGAGGATTACTATAGGGACGCCTTGGAGGGCCACTGAGGCTATGTATGTTGCGATCGAGGATAATACGACTATCGGGAAGATTAGCTCAAGGCTTCCACCAAAGAACGCTGTGAAGGATATAAATAATGGGATGAGGATCATGACGGTTAAACTCGCCTCGGCCAAGTTCTCCGCGCTCTCAGCCTTCTTCCTAGCCCGCTCGGCAGCATATTCCTCCTCATCCCAAAGCAGGACCTGAACCCTCGTAGCCGGGTCGAAGCCCGTGAAAGCCTCCTCACCAATAGACTTGAGAACGCTTGTAACCCTCGGGCTCGGAGTCTTATAATCGAGTAACGCTCCCGATAAATCCCCCTTCCTCTCAGCCAGCCTGATTATCCTCGCAGCCTCCTCATGAAATGTGGGCATGAGCGTCTTCTCAGCAGCCGCGGCCTCAAGAGCCTTCCTCAAACTCCATCCAGCCTCAAGTCTCGCATAGAGATAACTCAGGAATATCGGGAGCTCCTCCTCAAGCCTCGCAGCTTTCTCCTTCTTCAACGCTATCGGGAGCAGGGTTAGAAGAACTATCAGCGCGAGGATCATCAACGTGTTTATGTTAAACAGGAATCCTGGGAACTGATCAAACAGTCGCCACCACCTCCTCCTTCCTAGCCTGAGCCCTAAGCTGCTCAGCCCTCTTCCTGATCTCTAGAGCTGCCAGCTCATAGGGCTCGAGGCCCCGATGTGTCGTGGCAAGCTTTTGGCCAATTTTCTCAGGGAGCTTGAACTTTCCGCCCTCATAATCGTAGATGAGCTCCCAGCTTCCTGACATGTTCTCGTAGATCTCTTTTACACGCCGCCTGCCATCAGGCATCCTGACTACGAAGACGGCATAGTCTATCAGGGCCACCTGATCTGGCTTCAAGTTCATGGGGTGGCTCGTGAGCCTCTTCAACATGTGGTCGAGGTTGTCTGTGTGGAGGGTTGTAGCGGTCCCATGCCCCACGGACGCAGCCGTGATCATGTCCTGAACCTCCTCAGCCCTAGCCTCCCCGACAGCGATCACCGTCGGCCTATGCCTTAACGCGGCCTTCAATAACTGCGTCAATGGTATGGCCGTCTGCCTCGCAGCCGGGCTTGTTGGAAGCCTAGCATAGAGGGGGAACCAGCCCGGATGATCCTTGAGATTTATCTCAGGGTGCTCCTCGATAGTCACGATCTTATAGTTTCTGGGGAGCTGGAGTAGGAGCGAGTTAAGCAGCGTCGTCTTGCCGCTTCCAGTAAGCCCGGCGATAATCACATTGCACTTGAGCTCAACCGCGAGCCAGAGGATGGCTGCAACCTCCGAGTTCAGGGTCCCAAGCCTCACCAGCCTCGCAAGGCTATATGGCCGTCTCGGGAACTTCCTGACCGTTATGCTCGAGTGTAATGAGACCTCGCCTCTCAGGACGCCTGCAACCCTATCGAAGCTCGGCGTAAGTATCTCGACAACGGGGTTCGCTGGGGTTATCGACCCGCCAGATCTCTCAACCACTAGCTTAACCAGCCTATCCAGCTCCTCATCTGACTCAACAACTATATTACTCTCAATCCACTCATAATGGGGCGCAAGTCTGTGAATCAGCCTCACGGGCCCGGGCATCGTTATCGTGAAATCCTCTATCTGATCATCACACATGAAGACATGGAGCTTTGAAAATCCCTTGAGCTCCCTCAGGAGATAATACCTGAATGCGAGGGCCTCAGATGGCTCAAGTCTCCTCGAATACTTCTCGGCGAGCTTTTCAGGCTCAACCCCCCTCTTCACATACTCATCCATAGCCTGATTCAGAAGCTTCCTAACCTTCTCCGTCAAGGCGGGCTCCTCAACCTCATAGAGCAGCGTGTTGTCCCGCTGCCTAAGCCTAACAACAGCATCACCAACATGATACTCCGCGAAAATCCTAGAAACCCTCCTCTCACCTCTCAGCTCAGCCAATCAAAACACCTCCGACAAGACTATGAATTATGGCGAATATAACTAGACGAAGTAAGTAAGATGGATAAAATATACCACTAAAATCCCAGGTTATCAACCGAATCTCACCTCCATCCAAGCACCAGTATCAAACCTCAGGAGAACGGAGGACACTGATCCGGAGACATTTATTGTTACAGTTTCATAGGTTCTCGGCTCGATGATGCATCCACTGTCGGAGCAGGTCGGCATGCGTATTTCGCTGCCAATCCACGCCTCAACTACCTTTATGTTATCTGAATGGGGATTATAAAGATAGATCTTCACACTGCTCGAGTCCTTGAACACGGCGATCAAAGTCGGCCTTAGCCAAGGCTTAACGCTGGGAGGCGATACAACGGGCAGATAATATACCATGATGAATGCTACAGCTATCGAGATACTAAGGAGGATGAGTGCCGATAACAGCTCGCTTAAGCCTCTACGACCGCGCCTCAACCAAGCTCTAGAATAATTCCTTAGGCATAATTATTATTTAAGGCATTGGTGGAGCCCTAGGAGGTGATAAGGCAATGGGTGCTTATAGTGTTGGCGTGCATGAGAGGGGCGAGATAAACCTTGGAGAAATACTTAGGAGAGTTAAGGAGAACCCGGAACTTGGCGAGGCGGGAGCGATAGCGTGCTTCATAGGAATTGTAAGATGCAGGGGCATGAGAAGTGGGAGGGTTAGAAAACTGGTCTTCGAAGCATATCGCGAGGAGGCTGAGAAGAGCCTAGAACGCATCGCGCGAGAACTGCTTAA
>JAKCEV010000053.1 GCA_023539495.1 Candidatus Wolframiiraptor allenii | reverse complement strand
GCCCAAGAAATAAGGGCAAGTCTCTTATTCTTAGACATGTTAGGGGCCATGATGGAGTATAGGGCCTTGGAGGAGGCCGTCTCGATGCTGAAGAAGTATGGGAGGGTTTGCAGGAAGCTTGAGGGCTTGGGGCTGGCCGTTAGGGAGAGCTGGGAGGTGGAGAGGGGCCTTACGGAGACGGGGAATAGCAACCTCTGAGAAAAATGATTTAAGGGAAATACGTTCGTTGGCGGTTTAGAGAGTTATCTTGAAGAACATTTGAAGGACCACGGCGGCTATGAAGAAGCCATAGAAGACCACTCCCACGGCGAGGATTATGTTCGTCACGATGCCTGGTCTAAGGGGCTTCGGCAGGATCCTGTTGCTTACTACTAGCTGTAGGATTGGCGCGAGCGTTAGCGCGAGAAGCCCAAGAACAGCTCCGGTCGCTGAGAGATGATAGGGCTCCGCCAGCTTATAAACCGTCGAGATTACGAGTATTATGACCGATAACGCGTAGATGGCGTAGACCACTGCGTAGTATATTTTCCTTGGATCTCCCCCGGTCATCCTCCTGACCCACTCACTCGCGAACCAGAAGTTGTCAGTTACTGTTCTCGCGACGGAGTCCATTATCCCCCACTGCGTGTCGAAGAGGGCCCAGAAGCCTCCAAGCAGGACTATCACCCACGCGGCCCATCCGAGGACTGCTGAGAGCGCCTCTGCCTGGGCTGCCGCCACTTGGAAGCCTGTTGGCGCGAGACCCCTCGGCACGAGCAGGGCATAAGCCATGACGCTCGTCAAGATTACGGTCACCATGGTTATCCCGGAGAAGAACACATAGGAGTCGAGCCTCATTATCTTGAGCCATTCCCTCCATCTTCTCAGATTCTCCTGGTTATTCACGTCAAAGGGTATCTCGTCCGCCCTCAGCTCAACTTTGTTTCCTCCTACGAGACCCGAGATGTATCCGGCCTTGCTCCCCATGCCCCAACCCTTATCCCTAGCATAGCTGGAGATGAAGAGGTTAAAGCCGAAGCCTGCTGGGATGTATGCGATCGCCGCGGCGATCATGTACCAGTTTATCTCGCCTTGCGATGGGAAGCCGAGCCTCGGCTTCAGGAAGCCCCCGAACCCACTTAGAACCTCGAGCCATGCTTGCGGCGATGCGGCAATAACGACGCCAATGATGATCGTGGCCACGAGAAGTACCAGTATTGGCCAGCTGACTAGCTCAAGAGTCCTCTGGATTTTCTCGCCGAAGTGTATCACGAGCAGCCCGACGGTTAAGGCCACTATGCCCCAAGCTAGGACGAGGTATGCGTCCTGCGGCCCTGGAAGGCGCCCAAGCTGCAGCGCGGCTATCGCGGTGGCGGAGGCTGCGGCCCAACCCGGCCAGATCACCGGGATGAAGATTAGGAGTGTCCAAGCCCATGCCCATGCAAGCGGGCTTGGTGGAAGCTTCTGGTAAGCCTTGTGAATCGGCTGACCACTATATACAGCGTATTTCATCGACTCAACGGCGACCACTGCCTGGATTATGCATGAGAGGAGCGCTGCCCAGAGCAGATAAGGGCCATATTTCACGACAATTGCTGGAAAGAGGATCCACTCGCCGCTTCCTATCGCCATCGATCCGAGGATGACCCCGGGGCCGACCGCCTTTAGATAGCTCCAGACTCCCGGTTTAGGCGGCTCAGGAAGAGCTTCCGGCGCCATCTCACGACGCCTCGGATATGGGCCTAGATGCTCGGCTATAAGCGTTAATGCTCAAAAAGATACTACAGTACTCCCTCGAAAGCGGAAAACATTATTAGAGTTAAAAGCCGGCCCTTTCCCTCTAGGATGAGGGGTGGGTGAAGCTCGGAGAAAAGGTTCTCGTTACGGCGGCTCTCCCGTACTCGTATGCTCCTAGGCATTTCGGCCACCTAGCTGGAGCTTATCTTCCAGCTGACATCTTTGCTAGGTTTAAGCGGATGAAGGGCGCTGAGGTACTCTATGTCTGCGGGACGGATGAGAATGCAAGCAGCATAGTGATAGAGGCCATGAGGAGGGGGATGACGCCAAAGGAGCTCTGCGATATGTATTATCCGATCCAGAAGGAGGTTTTCGAGAAGCTGGGGATAAGCTTCGATGTCTTCTCTAGGACGAGCAAGTCCATACACTATCAGGTTGTCAGGGAGTTTTATCTAAGGCTCTGGGAGAAAGGATACATCTACCCGAGGGTGATCAAGCAGTGGTGGTGCCCGAACTGCAGGATCTTTCTCCCAGACAGGTTCGTTATCGGTACGTGCCCGAAGTGCGGCGCACCCGGCCAATATGGCGATGTCTGCGAGGTCTGCGGATCATGGTATGAATCCTTCGAGATAATAGATCCTAAGTGCTCGCTATGTGGATCGAAGCCCGAGATAAGGGAGAAGACCCATTTCTTCCTCAAGCTAAGCGCCCTGACGGAGAAGGTCCTCGAATATGTTAGGGATAAGAAGTTCTGGAGAAAGGCCACGTATAACAAGACCATAGCCTGGCTCGAGAAGGAGGGGCTGAGGGACAAGGATATCACTAGGGATTATAGCTGGGGACCGCCAGCACCATTCCCGGGAGCCGAGGGTCAAGTGATCTATAACTGGGCCGAGAACCTCCTCGGATACATCTCAGCGACCAGGGATTGGGCCGAGAATGTTGTGGGCGACCCTGAGAGGTGGAAGAGCTTCTGGATGGATAAGAGCGCCAGGCTCTACTGCTTCATCGGCAAGGATAACCTATTCTTCCACACGATCCTTTTCCCGGCGCTCCTCATCGCCCATGGGGACTATATACTGCCATACAACGTGGTTGTCAACGAGTTCGTAAACTTGGAGGGCGAGAAGCTCTCAACCAGCCGTGGATGGGTTGTCTGGCTTCATGAGCTGCTCGAGAGATATGATCCCGACGTAATCAGGTATTATGCAGCAGCAATAGCTCCCGAGACAAGGGATACGGACTTCAAGTGGCAGGATTTCGCCGAGAAGATAAACGGTGAGCTTATCGGCACATATGGAAACTTCGTCCATAGGGTTCTAAGCTTCACCTACTCCAAGATGGGCGGGACTGTCCCACAGCCCGGTGAGATGGATAAGCGTGATGAGGAGATGCTTAGCCGGAGAAAAGAGTATGCGAGGATTCTCGAGGAGCATATCGAGGCATGCGAGTTCAGGAAGGGGCTGAGGACGATCCTCGACCTTGCGCAGGAGGGTAACGCCTACATGAATGAGAAGGCGCCATGGAGTAACCTAGAGAGGGCCGGGACGGTCGTTTACGTGCTCTGCCAAGTGGTCTACTCGCTGGCCGTCATCTCGGCACCCTACCTCCCCTTCACGGCCCAGAGGATACTAGACTACATGAATGTCGGGAAGAGAGTATCGGAACTTAGATGGAGTGATGCCGAGGCCACGATACCGCCAGGGCACAGGATAAACGAACCTAAACCCCTCTTCAGAAAAATAACAAGTGAGGAAGTCGAGGAGCAAGTGCAGAAGCTTTTGAATAGATTGAAAAAAATAGTTTAGATGGATTTTATTCCGAGGTCTTCTAATATTTCCTCTATCTCGTCTTCCTCCAGCGGCTTCGGTTCCTCCTTTGCCTTTAGGAGCTCTGTGCTCTCAACGCCCGTCAGGATTAGTGAGACCTCAAGTGTTGAGTCAAGCGAGCTATCTATTCTCGCGCCCCAGATTACCAGCGCTTCTTCGCCCATGAGCTCCGAAACTATCTCAGCAGGCCTCGCTGCCTCGCTGAGCTTCATGTCATCCCCACCCGAGACGTGGATTATCGCGCCCGATAAACCCTCATAGGTTATGTCGAGGAGCGGGCACTGGAGAGCCATGAAGGTCGCCTCCTCAGCCCTATTCGGCGTCGACGACTTCCCTATCCCGAGGGCCGCGAGCTTCCCCCTGCTCATAATGGTCTTGAAGTCCGCGTAGTCTATGTTTATTAGGCTGGGCTTCGCGATCGACTCCGTTATACTCAGCACCATATTGCTTATCACCTCATCCGCGAGGCTAAATGCCGCCTTCAAGCTATACTGCGGATAGAGCTCGAGCAACTTGTTATTGTCTATCGCGACCACCGTGTGGCATTTCTCCCTCATATCCTCGAGACCCTTCAACGCAATCCTCTTCCTCACGTTTCCCTCGAACTTGAATGGAAGCGTGACGACCCCTATCACGATTGCTCCAAGCTCCCTAGCTATCTCGGCGACGAGGGGTGCTCCGCCGGTCCCGGTGCCGCCGCCTAGGCCCGCCGCCACGAATACTATGTCCGAGCCCTCTAGCGCCGCCCTAACCTCGTCTATGGACTCCTCAACGGCTGTTCTTCCTAGCTCCGGGTTTCCGCCCGTCCCCCGGAACTTCGTCGTGCCCTTGCCGAGGAGGATCTTCTCATGAGCGTTAATGAGCTCTAAGTGCTGCGCATCAGTATTCGCGGCCACGATTTTTACTCCCTTCAACTTCATCGCAAGGACTCTATCAGCGGTGTTACAGCCGGCCCCTCCAACGCCTATCAGCGTTATCTTCACGTCGTCGGAGAAGTCCCTCCCGAAGAGAAGTAGATCGTCATTCACCCCTCATTGCCTCCTCCATTATGAAATCCCTGATAGCCATTCTAATTGCCTCAGCCCTGTTTGGGTAAAGCCTCCTTCTAACCAGCTGATCTATTGCCTCTATGTATGCTTCTGGGAGATGAACCGTTACAACCCTCACCCCAACCACCTCCTGAGAAGGGAGGGGCGTGTTTGGAGATAAAGCCATTAGTAATACGAGCGTATGTGTTCGGGTGGTGTTATGACTGTGTTAAGCACTTGGCTCGATGTCAAAAAATGATTAAAGCTTGCCTGGCCAATGGCTTAGATCGCCGGAGGTGGGTTGCTGATAATCGGAAAGTATAGGAGGATCGAGCTTCTCGAGGAATTCGAGGAACTTGTCGAGAAGCTTAGAAGGGATTCTGAGAATGGTGTTCCGATAATTGTCGAGGGCGAGAGAGACGCTAGGAGCCTCAGGATCCTCGGGATCATGGGCGAGATAATACCGGTCAAATCCATCAGAGGGTTGAGGAGAAAACTTGAGACAAGGAATGTCAGAACCGTAATCCTGTTATTTGACTTGGATCGAGAGGGCGAGAGACTGATGAGGCTTGTCAGGAGAAGCTTAGAGGGCGTTGTCAGCGAGATAAACACGAGATACTGGCTCAGGCTAAAGACATTCAAGAGGCTGGGATTCACGCAGGTGGAGCATCTCCACCTTGTCCCTCAGAGGATTCAGGCTCCCTTTCCGGCTTCCTACCGTGGCGAAGAAGCCCCCTCAAGGCGAAGAAGAGATTGATGATTATCAGGCCGACGAGAAGAAGCAGCCCATATGGCGGATAGATCTCGCCGGAGAGGAATAATGAGAGGTATCCTATTCCTGTCCAGTATGGTATCTTGAAGCCTGTCCATTTTCCGACGATATTCTTGTATGGAACTGGAGACCATGGATCAGTCCCGGCGTTCGCGTCGCCCCTTGTATATACTCCCTCATCTGTTTTATGGACGACTCTATGGACCACAAGGTTTCCATACCAAGGGTTCCAGAAGACTATCACGTCTCCTATGTTTATATCCTCGGGACTGGCTGGTTCTATTACTATCACGTCCCCGACCTTTAGCGTCGGCTCCATGCTCCCAGACTTGACGACCAGCAGCGGCGTAACATTCCCGGAAACCCTGTAAACTATCACCACCAATAGTAACAGGGTTAGTATTATGAGGGCGATGTCGGCCGCCGAGATCCGTCGAGCCATGGTATCACCCCATCACTCCCATAGATCTTGGATCACAGCCTTGGAACCCTTCTTCTAGCTCTCCTTGGCCCCCTCCTAGGCCGCTGCCTTCCACGTGGAAGCCTTGAGATAGCATAGCCCGAGATTATGAGGTTTATGGCGCTCGCCGTGACCGTCATCTCGAACCCCATCCTGTATGGGGCTGGGCGCAGGAAGCTCAATGACTTCGACTTCTCAACAGTGAACCTAAAACTGTATGTCTCGTTATCTATTTTCAGGGTCGCGTTATAGTTCTCCGCCGCTGGCAGTAGCAGCCTAATGATCCCATCACCCCCGCTAACTGCTTCAGCTATCACGCCCATCCCATCCTCGACGATGAGCCTCGCGCCGCTAACCACCCCTCTATCCGGATTCCTCACCAAGATCTCTACAGGATAAACCGTGGAGTATATCGCGAGCCCCATCATAGACCTCTCCAGATATGTGTTGAAGAGGCCGGCACCCCTCCCTCTATACCTTATCTCGACCCTGAGATCTCCCTCAGGAAGCCTCGCGAGTATCTTATTTTTCTCAGCCAAGTTATAGGTCTCGAGTAACATGTCGTTGACGTAAAGCATGGCTAGCCCCTCGTCTAGGGGCTTCCCATCCCCTCTAAGAACCTCGGCCTCAAAGCTATGGACAGAACATGTTATCACAGCCTTCATATCATCCCTGACAAGATCTATCTCGCTCGGCTCGATCTGAAGCCTTACACCCCTGTAGAACGCCGTGACCTCGAGAGTTATGTTTGGCAGGTTCTTAAAGACAGCACGCCCATCTGCCCCTATATCGCCCTCAAACTCGTATCCGCTGAAGGAGACCACCGCTCTACCCTGATCTAAGGGCTTCTTATCAGAATCAAGGAAGACGAGCTCAAGATCAAGTACACCAGGCGCCTTGAGTTCGATAAGCCTATTCTCCGGCGAGATCTCCACATAATCCTCTAAGACCTTGAACCCATAATACTTCACGGTTAGACAATATTCGCCGAGCGGCAGATCCTCCACGAGCAAGGTTCCATTCTCGAGGTACCTGCCCGACCTAGAGAATTCCCCATGTGTGAGCATGAGCGATACGTTTCCGAGGGCCGTTTCTCCATCCTTATCGAACACCTTAAAGTATATGTTTCTCAGAGAGAGCCTCATCACCACACTC
Organism: Candidatus Wolframiiraptor allenii; assembly: GCA_023539495.1. Lineage (GTDB taxonomy): Archaea > Thermoproteota > Nitrososphaeria_A > Caldarchaeales > Wolframiiraptoraceae > Wolframiiraptor > Wolframiiraptor allenii. The sequence continues at coordinate 956 of JAKCEV010000053.1, read as the reverse complement.
TTATCAGCGGTCAGGTCTATCATCTCCACGCCAACAGGCATGCCATCAACATATGCCTCAAGCCTGTATGTTAATGGGAGCAGTCTTCCAGGCGACCCATGTCCATCCGCATCGGTCTTGAATGAAGTGATTCTTCCCACGCCCTCGAGCACCACGATTATATCGGCGCTCACGTGTTCATCATCCAAGTTGATTGTTGTAATGTTCAGCCTGCGTCCCGTAATGTTTAACCACAGGACTTGATTCTCCTCATTTATCCTAAGCCCCTCAGCCCTGAAAACCTCCCTCCCCAAGTATAGGAGGGATGCTGTATATTTGTCGAACTTGGGGACGTTTCTTATGCTTGCCTCCCAGTCCTTTGTCTGGAACTCGAATCTAAGGCCCGGCGCCCTCAGTTCCCCCACAAGGGACCTAGTAATGGAGGCGTTTACAATGGCCGACGCATTCACCCTTATCTTGACATCATAGAACCAGGCTTTCACGGCTCCCTCAGCCGACTCCACCTTAACATCATACTTGCCAGAATACACCGTCATCTCCCCGAGCATTATCTTGAGATCATAGCTCTCGAATGGGGTATGGCCGAAGCGAATGACACCATTCTCGGATGATGCTGACCCAATCTCGCGCCCATCCTTAAATAGCCTCCCGGTGAGAGTATAGTTTCTTAGAATATCCTCGCCATCATAATCCATCACCGTGATATTGAGTCTGATCGCGTTAACAGTTATCTCCTCCGAGACGTCATCATTAAGCACCTTAATTTCCTTCTCGCTTGACGTGTATACTGTTATGCCCTTAAGCCTCGCAATCACATAATACTCGGTATTCGTCGGAATGAGCCTCATTATTGCCAGCCCATTAGAATCGCTTGTCGCGGCCGCCGCCGGGCTCTTATCAAGCCCCTCCCTAAGCTCAACATCAACACCCTCAACAGGAGAACCCTTCCTATCAAC
>JAKCEV010000052.1 GCA_023539495.1 Candidatus Wolframiiraptor allenii | reverse complement strand
AGAGGAAGTATGGGCGGATGCCGAGCGAGGAGGAGCTCAAGAGGGTTATGAGCGAATTATACGCCTCCGAGATTATGAGGAGGGATATGGAGAGGGCCGGGGCCATGATAGGAGAGGGGGAGGTGAAAGTGGATGGATGAGGAGCTTGTCAGGGAGTTCTGGAGGCTGATGGAGGATAGGGATGTTAATGAGTTCCTGCTAGCGGTCTTCGTGGAATGGGTTAGGAGGACGGCGAAAAGAAGGAGGAGGGTTGCGGGGTAGCAGAGGAAGGCTCCCCATTAAAACCCCCTATTTTTCCCAGCACAAGAAATGAGGGGAGGCTCTCTCATGGATGCTGTTGAGGGTTATGGATCTGGAGGAGGTACGCGAGCTGGAGGAGGAGATTAGGAGGCTGTGGGGCGAGATCCCGAGGGAGAGGCGAGAAGCTATTAAGGTGGCTCGTGCGGAGAATTTTTCGGAGGACTGTTATCAATGTCCGCGGATGCGAGTGATGGGGAGCTTGAGAGGCTGAAGGCCGCGAAGATGGCTGAGCTCCAGAAGAAGATGGCTGAGGAAGAGGAGAGGCTTAGGAGGGAAGCTGAGAGGCAGGCGGCGATGAGGATTATCCTGACCCCGGAGGCGAGGCAGAGGCTCGCAAACCTGAGGCTCGTGAAGCCCGAGCTAGTTGCCCAGCTGGAGGAGCAGCTTATCCAGCTCGCGAACTCCGGAAGGGTACCATTACCGATCACCGATGAGATGCTCAAGGAGATCTTGGCAAGAATCACCTCGAAGCGCGAGATAAGGATCAGGAGACTCTAAGGCCGGAGATAATGTTTATGTTAAGCCCCAAGAGGAGCGTTAAATCTAGGGAGGAAAGCCGATGACGATCAGGACACTTGTCCTGAAGAAGAAACTGGCCAGAGCGATGAAGAAGGCCTGGCCCGTCCCAAGCTGGGTTGTAATGAGGACGAAAGGGCGAGTCAGATTCCATGTCAAGAGGAGGCATTGGAGGAGGAGCAGGATAAAGACATAGGAGGTGTGATATGATATGAGTGAGGCCCTTGAGAGGCTGTATGTGATCCCTTTAAGAGATGCCTATGAGGCATCAAGGACAAGGAGGGCTAAGAAGGCGATAAGCCTGATCAGGAAATTCGCTCAGAGGCATATGAGGGGCGGGGAAGTTAGGATCTCGAATGGTGTAAATGAGCTGATCTGGAGCCGTGGTGCCGAGAAACCTCCAAGAAAGATAACGGTCCTGATTAGAAAGGATTCTGATGGAGTTATTCACGTCATGCTTCCCGAGGAGGCTGAGGCTGGAGAGAAGGAGAAAGGCGAATAGCCGTCTCAAACACTATGTATGGTGGAATACTTATCGTTGTCTAAAGTTCGTTCAGCATCTTGAAGGCTACTTTAGCGATCTTCGCCGCTAGGAGAGGTGGAACCGCCTCACCAACCTGGTCGAATTGAGTGTTTATCCCTCCGAGGAAGATGTGGTTATCCGGGAAGCTCATTAGCCTAGCCTGCTCCCTCACTGTCAAGAGCCTATCCTCATACGGGTGTATGAAGCGCGATCTTCCATGAATCGTGGGGGCGATATGTTTCGGGTGAAGCCTGACCCAGTTCCTGTAAACCTTCCCCGAGGCGCCTCTAAACGTGTAGAGGGCCTCTCCCCACTTCAGCCTGCTAATCCTCCTCAACTTTATCCTCCCAATCTTAACCGGGACATGGTTCGGGATCTCGCCGAATCCTCCGAGGCCTGATAATGTCTCCTCGACGTTCTTCGGCCTCTCCTCCATTCCCGAGAGATCCAGTACGATGTTCGAGATGAAGACCCTGTATCTCTTGGAGGGCACGCCATATCGATGTGCCTCGATAAAGTTGAAGTGTGCCTCATATCCTATCCTCGCGAAAAACCTCTTGAGAAGACTTCCAAGCGGCTCCTCCACAAGCTCATGCACATTCTCCATGATGAATATCTTGGGCTTAAGCTCCTCCACGAGTCTGATGAACTCCATAACAAGCCTGCCCTGAGGGTCGCTTAGAAGCCTGTCAAGAGGATCCATCTTCCTCCTCTTATTCATGCTCGTGAACGGCTCACAAGGAGGGCCGCCGATAACGATATCAACCTCGCCGCCTAGGATATCTAGTATGAACCTGCCGCACACGCGCTTGGCATCCTCAGGGAAGACCGAGACCCAAGGAAAGTTCCGCATATATGTCTTGACTATGTGGGGGTGATTCTCTATCGCTGCTTTCACCGTTTTACCAAAGCCTAGGCTAAAGCCACCACAGCCAGCGAAGACGTCAACAACCCGTATATCCAAGCCCCTGCCTATAAAAGCAGAAAAAGGCACCTTTTTAGTCTAAGCTCCGCCTCTAGAAGCATTATGCTATCCTCATTTCATACCAGAAGCTCGTGTCTTAAGCTGCTTCATGCCTTTGTTTCCTCGCTAAGCCATTCCTCGTAAATCTTTTTCACGCGCTCGGCGGCGGGCCCGGTGCCCTCAACCACACCATCCCTCGTAACCCTTATCCTATCCATAACTATGATCACGTCAGCCTCCTTGATATAGCGAACCATGTTTGGAAAGACCTTGTTAAGCCTCTCAGCGAGCTTTGATAAATCAGGCCCGGCTTCTAGCACGAAGAGACATTCTATGCTCCTGCCTGAGATGAAGACCTTGTCGTAGACGCCGCCATCCTTCTCCCTCACATCCGAGAGCCAGATGCTGTAGTCAGCCGGGTTAAGCGCCACGACAATACCCTCGAAGCACGCACCACCTGATAGAACAACTCTAACCTTCCTGCCGACCAGCGCTGAGAGCTCATCCGAGAACCTCTTGGAGATCGCCGCCGACAACCACAGCCCTCCTGAAACAAGACCCGAGAGCCCGCTCATAAGGATATAACCCGCTGAGGGTGAGATTTTAAAGGACCCAAGTCAAGTCTTTAACCGGCGCTCCGGTAGTATAGCCCGGACAAGTATACGGGCCTTTCGAGCCCGTGACCCGGGTTCAAATCCCGGCCGGAGCATCACGCTTATCTATACTCCATGATATCATTTAACCTGGTATGAGGCCCAAGCCCATCTCGGAGCTTATATCATTGAAAGGTAGGAGGGCTTTGATCACCGGTGCAGCAGCCGGAATCGGCGAGGCGATTGCTTACCGGTTCGCTGAAGCTGGGGCGGATCTGGAGCTCGCGGACATTGACGAGATAGGACTGCAAAGGGTCAAAGAGATGATCACAGACTTCGACGTCGAGGTGAATACGCATGTCGTGGACTTATCTAATAGATCTGAGATTAGTAAACTATGGGAGGGGTTGAACGGCAGGGAGCCGGATATCCTCGTTAATAATGCAGGAATATATCCCTTCAAGAACTTCTTGGAGGTCGATGAGGAATTTCTTAGAAAGGTTGTCAGCATAAACTTGGATGTTGTCTTCTGGATGTGCCAAGAGATGATAAGGAGAAGACTCGATAAGGGTGGCGTGATCATAAATGTTGGGTCCATCGAGGGCCATACTGCCCTTTGCCAAAGATCTCGCACATTACATGATTAGCAAGGCTGGCGTGATCGCCCTCACAAGAAGCCTGGCGAAGGAATATGGCAGACACGGGTTTAGGGTTAATGCCATAGTCCCGGGAGGCATAATGACGCGAGGCGTTAAAGATACGGCCAAGCAGATCCTCAGGCTGAAGATCGAGCTCGTCGGAACAGCAATCGAGTTCATGCATAGGACCCCCCTAGGCAGGATGGGAGAGCCCGATGAAGTCGCGAGAATAGCGCTAGTCCTCGCAAGTGATCTCTCATCCTACGTAACCGGCGCAATAATTCCCGTTGACGGCGGATTTCTCTCAGCCTGAAAGTAACCATTAAATCTAGGCTAGAAAGAAAATCAAAGGAGGGCCCGTAGCTCAGCCTGGCGGAGCGCCCGGCTCATAACCGGGTGGTCGTGGGTTCGAATCCCACCGGGCCCACATCATTCACCTTATCCAAGCTGTCGAATCGCGCATAGGCGCTGAGAAAAAATGTTTATGGAAAGAGTATTGCCTAAGAACCTCAGTATTTGGTTTTTGGTATAGGCTTTAGCTCCGTGCCCGGAGGCGCGATCGCTCTCAGGTATACATCCTCGATTACCCCCCTGTTTTCCGCCGGGTTATAGAAGGCTTCAATAAGCCTGTCATAATCCATTCTCTCAATTATCGAATTGGCGATTTTAATGGCGTTCATTGTGTTCGTCAAGGCTGTCTCAACCGGGATCCTCTCAGGGTTTATATCTATTCCGAAGTACCCCCTATAGCCATACATCTTTAAGGTCAATAATGCCGACACCATCTCATTCCATCCTAAAACTCCAACATCTAGGTCTTGATCATAGTTTCCTAGGGGCTGGCTGTTCCAGTGCGTGTGGAATAATCTCCCCTCACGCATTATCGAGGCTAGTGCTAGTGAGAGCTCTTCATAGCCCATGAAGACGTGACCAACTTCCGGGTTTAAGCCGACTATCCTATAGCCCTGCTCGAGGAGCCGCCTATTTTCCGGGTTTCTAAGCCTCCGCTCGATATAGTTTGCCAGCAGTATCCCATTCGCAGTATTCCTGTAGAGCGTGTTCCCCCTCGGCTCATAGGGCTTCGGCTCTAAGGCAACCGGCATGCCGGGAACCTCGTCTATCGCCTCGGCAAGTCCTGACTCATACCTCTCCCAAAGGTAGTAGAAGTTGACCCCCAGCGGGTTCTCATACCCGTCCATCGCGCCAGTCCAGATCACTATGAATTCCACGCCGATCTCCTTCGCTAGTTTCATTGACTCGATTGTGCGCTTGATAGATTCCCGCCTAACCGCATCTATTGGGCTCGAAAATGACCCGAACTCGAATTTCTTCTCATAGAATAGGTTCGGCGAGACCATAATTACCTTTATTCCGGTCTCCTTCTCGAGGCTCTTGTAGAGGTGGAGGTTGTGAGTGTTGTCCCGGTCTTTATCTTCCTTTCTTGGCGTATAGCTGGAATGGTAGTGTGAATATCTTCACGGCTCCGGTTGCGTCTCTCTGGTCGAATCCTGTTGCTCTTAGGCTTCTTATTTCGGGAGCGAATAGTGAGTCGGGTGAGTCTCTCTCTATTATCCTGAAGAATCCCTTCTCCAGCCGTATGGTTATCGTGCCGTTAACGTATTTTTGGGTTGAGTCTATGAAGGCGTCTAAGTCTTTTCTCAGCGGGTGGAGCCACTGGGCGTTGTATACGAGGTAGGACCACTGGAGGTCGGCCATCCGCTTGAACATCAGCTGCTCCCTTGTTAGTGTTAGGTGTTCTAGGTCCGCGTGGGCTGCTAGGAGGACGGTGGCAGCGGGGGCTTCATAGATCTCCCTTGATTTGAATCCTATCATGCCGTCCTCGAGTATGTCGATCTTGCCTATCCCGTATTCTCCGACGATATAGTTTAGGTCTATTATCATCTTGACCGGGTCCTTGATTCCATCTACCTCGACGGGAACCCCGTTCTTGAAGGTTATTGCCAGGTCTCGCGGCTTATCGGGCGCCTCGCTCAAGGGCTTAACCCAGTAGTATTCCTCGTCCGGGCACTGGGTCTTGAGATCTGTGAACTGGCCGCTTCCAATCGAGTGGGACCAGAGGTTCACGTCCCCGCCGATCTTGCCCTTCGCCCTCTTCTTGGGATCTATGCCGTATTTTCTCAGCATCTCCTCCTCCTGATCCCTTGTCAAGTTGAGTTCTCTGACAGGGGCTATTATCTGGAGGTGGGGTGCGACGTATTTGGCCGCGGTCTCGATCCTGAACTGGTCATTGCCCTTGCCCGTGCAGCCGTGGGCCAGATACTCTATGCCCTCCTCAACTGCTATCTTGGCAGCCTTCATCCCAACAAGTATCCGCGTCATCGATGTACCCATCGGGTATCCCTCCCAGCTACCATTCGCCTTTATGCATCGGTGCACCATCTCCTTGACGAACTCCTCCTTTGCATCGATTAGCCTGAGATCTATCGCTATCTTCTCGGCCCGCTCCTTTGCCAAGGCTATCTCCTCATCACCCTGGCCTACATCCAAGCAGACCCCGACAACCTCATCGAACTTATAATGCTCTCGAAGCAGGATCGCTATCAGAGTCGAGTCCAATCCTCCCGAATATGCCAAAACAACCCTCTTGCCCGCCATGTCCTCGGACGGGTTTAAATTTATCAGCTATTAATAAGGATATGTTGAAAAATCTTCAGTCTTTTATGATCTTTTTCAAAGATTCTTCGAAAAATTGTCTTGCTTGCAAAAGATTCTTCTCGGCGCTTTTGAGACCTGCCCATGCCCGGGTAAGCATCTCACGCCGCTTCTCGATCATTTTCCTGACCTCCTTGGGGCTTGCGGAGCCTACCGTCATCCTCTGCCCCGGTATCTCCATGGCGTTTATGGCTTTCTCTAGGATTGTGGGCGGCAGGGCTATGCTTTTGCCGAGCACGCGGCTGGCGGCTGCTGACAGCTCCTCCGGCGTCAACGTTCTCAGCACTCTACCCTGCTCATGAAGGGTCTTCACTATGGAGCCAACTAGCTTGTGCGCCTCCCTGAGGGAGAGGCCTGCATGTTTTATCAACGCCTCGGTCAACTCGATCGCCGGCGCATAGCTCTGTTCGATTACCTCGACAATCCTTTCCCTCTTAAACCTGATTGAACTTATCATCTTTGCCATTATGTTGAGGGAGTTTCTTGCCTCCTTGAGCGCCATCCAGATTAGCGGCTTGCCCTCCTGCATATCCCGATCATATCCCGTCGGCAGCCCTTTCATTAGTGATAGGGAGCCTGTTAGGAGGCCGATCACCTTCGCCGTCTTCGCCCTGAGAAGCTCTAGGATGCACGGGTTCTTCTTGTGGGGCATAACGCTGGATGGCGAGGCGAGGCTATCCGGGAGCTCTACATAGTCGAACTCGCTCGTGGACCATATTATCAGGTCCTCCGCAATCCTGCTCAGGTTTACCATCATTATGGCGACGGCTGATAATGCTTCTAGAGCGAAATCCCTAGAGCTGACCGCGTCGACGGAATTCTCTACTAAGCCATCAAATCCGAGGAGGCGCGCAACAAGCTCCCTGTTTAGCGGTAATGTGGATCCGGCGACCGCGCATGCCCCCAGCGGAGACATGTTCGTCCTCCGATAACACCCCTCCAGCCTCTCGATGTCTCTTAGCAGGTGATCTAGGTGGGATAGGAGATATTGGGAGACGTATCCGATCTGGGCGTGCTGTAGGTGGGTGTAGTGGATTATAGGCGTCTCAAGTTCCTTCTCGGCTCTCGAGAGGAGCTCATCGGCCAGCTTGAGCGCGGCCTCCCAGATCTCGAGGAGGAGACGCCTAGTTCTCAGCCTTATGTCGAGGGCTATCTGATCATTTCTAGACCTGCCGGTGTGTAGTTTTCCGCCGATCTCGATGCCCAGCCTCTCTATTACCTTTGACTCGATGAACTCGTGAACGTCCTCGTAATCCCCCTCGAGCCTCAGCTCGCCTTGGATGGCCTTCTCCCCAAGTTCCTCCAGCACTGAGAGAATCTTCGCCGCGTCATCCCTCGGGATTATACCCTGCTCGCAGAGCATGATAACATGCGCCATCGTCCCCTCGATATCATCTAAGAGTATCTCTTGATCCTCGGCAAGTGATGAAAGATAGGATAACGCCTCCTCATCCATTTTTTCGAGCCTTGACCTGTAGAGACCGCCGCCCACGCCCATACACGGTCACCGCATAAGGTTCAACCTTCTAGATAGCCATTATTCCTCGAGCTCTAGGCCATCGCGCTTATGCGTGTGGAGCACTATCGAGGTCACGGCGCTCTTCACACCCGGTATCTTTAGGACCCTATCTTTCAGGAAGTTCCTGAACTCGCTGATCCCAGGGGTCGCGACGACCACGATTATGTCGAATTCCCCAGTCACCTCATAGACGTCAATAACCTCAGGAAGCTTGCTCAACTCCTTGCAGACATTTTCCAGTCGGCTGGACTCTACGAAGACATGTATAAACGCCTTGATACCGGAACGCTCAATATACGTCACGCCTCATCCCCCTCTCTAGGAATCTTGACCGCAACCCCTTAAC
>JAKCEV010000051.1 GCA_023539495.1 Candidatus Wolframiiraptor allenii | reverse complement strand
GCAGCCGAAGGGTAATCTGGCCGCGGGCATAGACGTCGGCATCAATAATTTGATGGCGATCTATGTTGAGAATGGCTTGACGATGCTCATTAACGGTAGGCCGCTGAAGTCAATATCATATTACTGGAGGAAGAAGATCGCTGAATATCAATCAACGCTGAACAAGTATGGCCTGGAGACTTCTAGGAGGCTTGGGCGGATGTACGCGAAGTGGAGGAGGCAGGTAAGACACTACATAGATGCTAGGGTGAGGGAGGCCGTGGAGTGGCTCTACGACGTCGGCGTCTCAAGGGTCAAGGTCGGCTATCCAAAGGGCATTGCGCAGGAGAATGGAAACTTTGATAATAATAATGTCTGGACATACAGATACTTGTTGAGGCGGATAGCTGAAGTCGCCGAAGAATATGGGATAGACGTGGTTTACGTGGATGAGGCATATACTTCGTCGAGGTGTTCATGGCATGGTGACGGCTGTGGTACTAGAATCAGCAGGGGATTATTCAAGTGCACGACGATGAACAGGGTCTTCAACGCCGATCTCGTTGCGGCACGCAATATTCTATTGACGCCAGTAACCCCGAGCCCCGGGAGGGGTAGGGGTAATGGCCGGAGACCCGGCCAAGGGCTAAACCTCCCAAAAGGGAGGAATGTAGCCCAAACCTCCCCGCACTAAGCAGGGAGAGGAGGTCATCTATCCATCTTCCGGTTCTCGATCACATCAGCTTTCACGAGTCTCAGATGGAGTACACCATTCACATAAGAGCTCTCGAGAAGCCTAACCCTACATGGGAGTTTTATTTTCCTCCTGAAGCCCCCTCCACCCCTGAGAAATACCTTATTCTCCGAGACCTTGAAGGAGACCTCGCTCTCGGGGCCCGGGACCTCGGCCGTCACGCTTATCAAGCCATTCTCCTCATGAACCTCGACCGGATACCTCTTCAGCTGCTTCGAGCCTTCCAGCGCCCTCCTAATCTCCCTAAACCAATAAAATCCTAGGATCACCAGGATTCCCGCAAGTATGAGACCTAGGAGGCCCCTCTGAAGCCTCGCCAATACAGCTAGCCCCAAGAGCCCGAGGATCAGGAGTAGCACCACGAGCGAGAGACTGCTTCTCATGGACAAGGCCGGACTCCTATCTAAGTCGTGTGGGCACCAAGGCTTAAACCTATGCCTTCTATTTCTCAGATACTGTAATATAATGTAGTTCAACTACTCCATTCTCCGAGAAGATTGAGCCTACGATCATTTTCTCACCTTCGCTCCAGACTAGCACTCTGTCAACGCCCTTCCCGAGGACCCATTTCTCCACGAAGCCCGTTACGAGCATCCGCAGCTCCTCTTCGGACTCGCCCGTGAATGATCCCTCCTCGAAGACGAGGTGCGGGCTCACCTGCTTGGGATAAACGATTCTCACGCCGAGCTCGCGGAGGATGGACAGCGTCAGGTTACGTACATTAATCTCCCGGGGGGCAGGCGCGCCACCAAGCTCCCTCAGAAAAGCATTGAACGATTCTTGGGGACTTGAACCAAGCCCGATATAATATGTTCCGGTAAACTCAGCGCCTATCGTGGCTATCGTCCCGAGCTGGGCCACAACGCCGCCGGCTGGCGACGTGTATACCGGGATAATGTAGACTAGCTGGTCCCCGATATAGTATAGGAGGATATCACCAATCCTTGGATTCTCGAGAAGTGTCCTAAGCTTCCTGAACTCCGCGTGCCTCTCGAGGGCCTCCATAGCAGCTGATGGCCCAAGCAGCTTCGTCTCACCCTCCACCGGCACCTTGTAGAAGATCTTCTCGCCGAGATGCGGGTAATCATTCCTGACGATCATAAAGCCGGCGAGATTCCTCCCCAGAGAGCCCTTCAGCTGGAGCGAGAGTATGCCGACGAACTCGGGCCTCTCGAAGCCCGGATACCTCGCTATCACGAAGTATGGCTCGACGCCCTCAGGGATCTCATAAAACTCCCTTGCATGTATGAATGTCGCCGGGTCATCGATATGATAATAATTGAACATCTCAACCTGATACTCGAATACCTCAGCAGGGAACCTGGTCTGATTTCTCAGCCAACCCGGGATCTCTTCGATCAATATGTCTTGGTAGGCTCTTCTTATCAGCTCACTGAAGAAGTCGCCTCCAGTTATTATCAGCCTCACATCACCATTATAAATATCAACTAGCGCGTATCCCACAAACCTGACATAGCTATTACCCTTGCTCCATGGGACATTGCCGGCCGGGAGCTTTACTATCAGCGGCATAAGCCAGTAGGTGTTCTCCCCATCAGTCACCGGGAACATGTCAACGTATCCCCCATTCCACCTGTATGTGAAGTATGGTAGGAGGAGGCCAAGCCTCTCGTAGACGTCCCTGTATCTGAGCAGCTTGACCTGCTTATCCGGGTATGAGAGGAGGAATGTCGCATCGTAGAGCCATGTGATCGGTGGGCCGACCACCACGCCTCCCCTACCATTATATCGTGTCCCAGTTATCTCGTCGCTTTCCTCCTTCCCGAGTATTATTGCAGCCCATGTTGTTTCGAGGAGGCCTCCCTCGCCATAATAGATTCTCCGCTGCTTGAAGAATGTGGAGCTATCAACTATGCTGCCATTGTTGGCATCGAGGAGTAGAAAGCCGTTCGGCACATGCGTATACACGAGATGCTCATTATACCACACGTTCTCGAGCTGAACCCCCCTCGGGAGTATAGGCTTCATTGAGGCGCTCCAGTAAAGCCTGTTCCCAAACCTGATTATATCCGAATCCTCGAAGCCCACGTATGGTATCAGACCTATCTCCGGCTTGAGCTTCGTGAAGGCGGCGTCCCAGTCCCACAGTCTCACAAGGGATAAGTCGTTATATGCCTTCTCCAGATTTATCCTGCCAACCTGGCCCCTTGTAAAATTGTAATGAACTATCGTTATGTCTGATATGTCCGCGAGATATCGATTCACCTCTATCTCCTGCTTGATGTATGGGCCGAGCCACTCGACCTTCCTAGCATCAGCTATTCCATTCTGGATTGCCGCCACAGCGGCAGCCATCAGCAGGATCAGTATCACGGTCCCGAGCTTTATCTTTAAGGCGTAGAGGAATCCGGGCTTTCTCCTATCTAGATATGCGAAGACTAGGAATATGGCCGCGATGGCGAAGGCTCCGAGAATATACACCCTCGTGTTATAGTCTATGTAGCTTGAGAAGAAGAAGTTGAAGCCTGTCCAGGCGGCAGCTAGGGCTATCAGCGCCTCGATGGTCTCAGCCGGTATCCGGAAGAGCCCCGTCCTGACATACTCGACGATGGTCTTGGCTAATGCCTTGACTATGGCGGTTAAACCTATTAGGATCATCAGCCTGAGGCCGAGGGCGGAGAGGATCGGCGGGATAAGCATTATCAGGGCCGGCGCGGAGGAGATCACCCGGAGGGCGGGCGAGATATCGCCAGCTGACATAGAAGTGAATGGGAGGGCGAACAGCCCCGGGATATTCTTGATCCCCAAGTCTACTCCTTGGAGCACTGCGGAGACCGCGAGCCCGAAGATGCTGTTGGCGAATATCAGGGAGCCTATGAGAACTTTCGTGACCTGCCATGCTAGGAATCTGCTCACATTGAGCCTGTATGCCGAGAAGTCTATGTCATGGAGCTCTAAGTAACCCGCCCTTCGATAAAACTTCAGGATGAGTGAAACTAGCCAGAAAGTGAGAGATCTCCTATTCTTGAAGTCAACACGAAAGAAGGCTATCGCCGCGAGGATTAGGCCCCCGAGAAGTGAGTAGTAAAATGGCCTGATAAATAGATCTCCGAACTCCCAGAGGTTTAGGATGAGCCAGATCATCTGGGAGATAACTATGAACGCGACTATGATCATAATCACGAGGAGGATGATTAGCCACACCGGGCTCCTCCTACTGGAGCGATGACTATAATGGAGCACCATTCCCCCTCCGCGCCACTACTCCTAGACACTCTATCATTTAAGTGGTTCCGAGTCTCTCCAGAGATGCTCAAAGTATACCTTGGCTATTCTTGCTAGCCCCGCATGATCGGACCAAATTGCGAGGGTGGGACTCCTCCCCTCCTCCCCGAGTATTATTATCGTCTCATCGGAGTCCGCGATCGCCCCCCCACCGAATAGCTGATCCCTGAGCCTGACCTCGCCATACTCTTTCAGTCTCATAGCTATGGCCCTGTTACAGTCACTAGAGAGCATTATCTGAGCCCTGCCATTTCTCGCCTTTAATGTTGTGAGCGTTGGGAGAAGCATGGTGAATATTTCTTTACTCATCCAGGGTGTGGCCAGCTGGAGCTCGGAATCACAGCCATCCAAAAGCGACTTAAGCTTAGACAATATGTTCAGCTCGCCCCTAAGTATCCATACGTCATGCTTCTCCCTAGTTCCTAGGCCCTTGGCGATTGGAGATAGCTCACTGAGAAGAAAATTCTCAATTCTCTTAAGATCTCTCTCGATCCTCATCCTACTAATCTCCAAAGCAGTCGAGATGCTCCTAGCATGATATCTTGCGGGCCTCCCACCCTCGCTCCCAATCCACCCTTTCTCCTCAAGGCTCTCAAGAACCTCATAGACCTTCGAGTATGGGATCTCAGCCGCCTCGCTAACCTGATTAGCAGTCATCTCCCCATGCTGAAGAAGAGCTAGATAAGCCTTCATCTCATACTCCGTCAAGCCTAGCCTCTGAAACGCCTTCCTAAGCTTCTCGCCAACCGGAGTTGTCATACCATAATTCTAAGCAACATGATAGTATTCAAGTATTGCGAGAAGGGGCTGACTGGAAAAAGAAAAATGGAAAAAGAAATGTGGGACGCGTTACTCGAACTCTGAGCTTGTTTCAGGTTTGGATTCCTTCTCCTTGCCTTCCTTCTTTCTAGAGGCAGCGATTACCTCGTCTATTCTTAGAATCATCGCAGAGGCCTCGAAGGCGCTCTTCAGGACCTGTTCCTTGACTTTCACGGGCTCTATGACGCCGACCTCCACCATGTCCTGAACTTTGCCGGAGAATACCTCGACGCCATAGTTGTGTAGGCCGCGCTCATGATTTGCTCTGAGATCGGTCAGGATCTCCACGGGCTCTAGGCCGGCGTTCTCGGCGAGGGTCCTTGGAATAGTCTCCAAGGCATCGGCGAAGGCGAGCATCGCGAGCTGCTCCTTTCCAGGATACTTCGGAGCCTCTCTCCTTATAGCCGCCGCCAAGGCCATCTCGATTGCGCCTCCGCCGGGGACATACTTCAGGTCCCTGATCAGGGAGATCAGGTTCATGATTGCGTCATTGAGAGCTCTCTCAGCTTCATCCAGCTGCCTCTCGAGGCCAGCTCTTACTAGTATCGAAACGGCCTTCGGATTCTTACATTCTTGGACGAAAACCATCTTATCCTCTCCGATCTTCCTCTCCTCCACTAGGCCCGCCTCTCCAAGATCCTTCTCCGTCAGGTCCTCGAAGTTGGTGACGATTTTGGCGCCCGTCGCCCTAGCGAGCTTCTCCATGTCCGAGGACTTTACTCTCCTGACAGCAAGTATGCCGGCCTTAGCGAGGAAGTACTGGGCTATATCATCTATACCTTTCTGGCAGAAGACGACATTGGCCCCAACGCTCGCGACCTTGTCAACCATCTCCTTAAGTATTCTGGTCTCTTCGTCGAGGAATTGCTTCATCATGAGCGGATCCCTTATCCTTATCTCGGCACTAAACTCCGTCTTCTCTATCTCGAATGGAGCATTTACTAGTGCTATCTTAGCATTCACGACCCTCTTCGGCATCGCCGGGTGAACGACCTCCTTGTCGATGATCACGCCCTTAATGAGCTCGCTCTCTAACAGACTTTTACCCATTTTCTTTATGATCTGGATGTTGTCCTTATCGGCGTAAAGCCTTCCATCCCTCTCCTCAACTATCTGTAGGACGGCTTCGATCGCGAGCTCGGCTATATGATCCGTCGCGAACCCAAGGCTCTTGCTCCCGAGAGAAGTCTTCACTATCTTCATCAGCGTCTTCTTATCCTCGAGCTTGACGGGCTTGGCTAACTTTTGGAGCTCGTTGAGGGCTATGTCGAGGGCCCTCCTATAGCCTGTTATAATCGTGCTCGGGTGTATCTTCTGCTCGATCAAGTCTTCGGCCCTCTTTAGGAGCTCGCCGGTGAGCACGACAGCGCTTGTGGTGCCGTCTCCGACACTGGTGTCTTGGGCCTTAGCAACCTCGATCAGCATCTTAGCTGCCGGATGCTCGACATCCATCTTATCTAAGATCGTTGCGCCATCATTCGTGACTATGACGTCGCCGATCGAGTCGACAAGGATCTTATCCATTCCTTTTGGGCCGAGCGTGGTCTTCACTATCTCAGCGATTATCTTCGCTGCGGCGATGTTGTTCCGCATAGCAGCCCTGCCTCTAGTCCTGCTAGTGCCCTCCTTCAGTATCAGAACAGGTTGACCAGCACCAACAACTCTGGACATACCATTACACCTCCTAAAACCGGAGAATCTGATCTGGGATGAGAGCCTTTGAGCTGAATTTAAGGATTATCAGCCATCCCTTATAAGTAAGGGTGGGCGGCAGAGCTTCTGACGAGGTCCTCCAGCCTCCCAACAAGCTATGCTACGCGCTTGGGCAAACGTTTAATGATTCTTACTGGGTTGAGTAATATCCTCTAAGGAGCGTCCTAGCCGCTCTATCAATATCCTCTCTCCTAACAGTTCTTCTGCCAGCATATTGTGCCAGGCTCAGGGCCTCTTTGGCTATTGCTATCCCTATCTCCTCTAGGATTTTCCTAAGTTCCTCTGCTGCATCCTCGCTCGCTCTAGCAGCTCCAGCCTTCTTTATCAGCCTGTGAATAGGCGCTAGTGAAAGCTCCCTCTCGCTCACCATCTCAACTCCCTTTCATCGTGTAACTGGTCTTAGATGTATTTATTGGTTTAGCCCAGCCTGTGAACGCCCCCGCCGAGGTATTACCTCGCGAACTCGTAGTTGCCTACAGGTTGCTCATCCCTGCGGTGATATGAGGGAATTTTTATAATGTAGTATTACGAGATTTGGCTCGATCAGGTAATGTGGAGGGAGAAGGTCATCTGCCCCCACTGTGGCCGGGAGACGCCTAAGGCTCAGTTCTGTAAGTTTTGTGGAAAACCGCTCACCGAGGAGAAGCTTGAGGATGAGGTTGTCTCCGAGATAGAGGCGCAGGCGGAGAAGGTTAAGCAAGAAGCTCCAGAGGAGGTTGAGAAGAAGCCTCATGAGATCTCGGAGGAGAGGAAGATCGTGGAGCAGCTCGCGAATTATCTCAATTGGAGGCACAAGCTCCTCGAGCTGTTCCTCGGCGGAGAGGCATCGGCCGAGGTATTCCTAGACCTTTACAAGGAATATCAGGGGAAAATTAGATCAATTAACTCGAGAAGGCTCGAGCTCATAAACTCGCTCGAGCAGAAGTTAAATGAATTGACGACGAGGCTTGAGCAGCTTAGGGTTAGGCATGAGATTGGCGAGATCTCGGACAAGCAGTACATAACAGAGAAGCTCGCGATAGATAGGGAGATCTCGAAAATTAGGCCGAGGATAGATGTGCTGCGGAACTTCCTCGACGTGAAGCTTAGCGACATCCCGGCTTACGAGGAGCGTATCAGGAGTCTAAGGGAGCGGGTCTTGGAGAAGGGATCATCTCTCGGCTTGAGCGATGAGGATATCAACATGATCACCGGAGATCTTGATGAGACGCTGGACGCATTAAAGGACCTCATGAAGATCTATGAGAAGCTGAAGAAGGAACTTGATAAGATCGAGTTAAGATATAAGATTGGAGAGCTGAGTGAAGAGGAGTATCAAGCGGCGAAGCAGAAGATCGAGAGGCAGATGCAGTTATCCTAGCCGCCCGGCAACCTTTATTTCATCGCTTTCCCAAGCCTCACTCATGGTTAGGGTAGTTGTTGTAGCTGTTCCGGGTGCGGGCAAATCTACAATACTCAAGAAACTCGTGGAGAAGGTCCCGGGGCTTAAGATCGTGAACTTTGGAGATTACATGTTTGAGGAGGCAAGAAAAGTTTTCGGCATATCTGATAGGGATGAGATGAGGAAACGAATTAAGCCGACGGATTATAAGCAGCTCCAGGAGAAGGCGGCTGAGGAGATCTCAAAGCTCGATGGCGACCTGATCATAGATACTCATGCCGCGATAAAGACGCCCTACGGATACTATCCTGGCATGCCATCCCGGGTTGCCGAGATACTGAAGCCGGACGCGATAGTCGTCCTCGAGTTCAGGCCCGAGGACATTCTACAGAGGAGACTAAAGGACCTCCAGGCTGCTGAGGGCCAGAGGAGGATTAGGGAGGTTGAGGCCGCTGAGGAGGTCGAGGAACACCAGCTGATCGCTAGGGAGCTTGCTGCGGCCGCCGCGAACCACGTATGCTGCTATCTCGTGCGCTTCAAGTTTATGCATCCACAGAAGTATCCATATCAACATGCAGATGAGGCTGCTGAAGCCCTAGCCGACTTAATCAAAAAGTTGAAGGGCGA
>JAKCEV010000050.1 GCA_023539495.1 Candidatus Wolframiiraptor allenii | reverse complement strand
CCTCTATCATCCACAACCAACACCTTAACACTCGATGTCCCAAGATCAATCCCCATTAATTGAGACATTCGTGATGAAAAAGAACCAGCTCGCTAATTAAAAATTTTCCGGGCTAATACGATTTTACCCCATTACCCGAGACCTAACATTAAAGCTCAATTACACATATGTGTGCAAACTTGCCAAAAATAGCAAACTTTAGAGAGATGTTCTCGCTACATGATTCGAGAGGAGGCGGCAAAAGATAATCTACATGTTATGGGAGATAATAAAAAATAATTTTGAGGGAAGGATATCCTCATCCGTGCATGGTTATAGTTTCGGCGCTTCAGGGTTCCCCGGGCCAAAGTTCTTTAGTATCACCAATTCCTCGTTTCCAGTATTCTCTATCCTTACCCCCTCCCTAGCAACCTCCCTCGTCACGAAGAACTCATCGCGCGTTAACTCCCCGAACCGGATTATCGTCGGCGACTCCATCTCGAGCCTTCCAAGCATCCCCCTACCCTGAACCACTATCATGCCATAGGCCTCCGCGTCTCTTATCACGACGGATCTTTTCGGGTAGACTACGAGTTCCTTGGCGCTGAAGCCCTCAAACCCGTATATTATCCACTTCTCGTAGTAACCTTCCTCCTTCATTTCCTCCGGATCCCGTGCCGGGATGTGTTTTAGGAAGTGGTTCTTCTTGAAGTCGGGATCCGTGTTCAGCTCCCAGTCTATAAGATCGACTATGTATTCTAGGTCATTCTTATGCTCCTCGGGAATGTCCTTCATGGCCACCTCCCATGGTATCGGCCTATTCTCGACCATGGACTGATATATTGCGAAGACGTCAGAGGGGCCTTGGGGCTCGTATGTTACAAGTGAGCCGGGCGCGTGGAGTATGCCTGCTTGCACGAGCCAGCTTGTCCTAGGCCTGATCCTATAAGCTCTCGAAAGGTCTAGGATGCCATTGTCACCGCGATTCCAATTCTTCAGACACTCGATAATGTCCTGCCTCGTCACCGATGGGTGGAGGCCGAAGAAGGTGTATGGAAACCTCTTCTCCTCGAAGTTCAGCTGTGGCGGGAAATAGTAGGCCTCGGGCTTCCCAAATTTCCCATACTTCCTCACATGCTCATCTTTTTGATGTAGGTGGAATGGAAGCGGGCCGGCATAATCGAAGAACTTCGTAAACGTTCTCAGGCCACCATATTTCCGCATAACATCCCTACCCAGTACATCATCTCCGACAAGTTCTATCACCCTCTTTAGCAGGATCTTCTTAAGCTCCCCACCCGACTTGAAGACAACATAGCTGAGGCCCTCATCCTCCGGGGCGCCAGGGTTATCGGCCCTAACGGTCGAGGCTATCCATCTCTCACATATCCCCCCGCGATCAGCCCCAAGGGCATAGAGATCCCTTTTATCAAGCTTGAGCCTTCCACCGGGCTCGCCAATGAATAGCGGCCTTGGAACCCATGTTGGCGCAAGCCATAAAATCCCATCCCCGAACTCTAAAGCCTGTCTAGCAAGCTTTTCATCGGACAAAAAGAACACCTCCCAATGATGCTCATCTAAACAATCATGTATCTGATCTTAAATATATCGGTACTCAATGTTGTTCTCTCGCATCTTAATCCTTGTGGGAAACCTTTTCCCCAACCCCCAGCGTATGTTCAACAATGGATATTGTTCTTGAGGTTATTATCCAGGCCTCGAGGGGCTCGGGCCATAGGCTCACGATCTTATCCGCCGCCTCGTAAGTTGATTTGTGGAAATCACCATGGGGGAATCCGCCTATCATTATTGCTGGTCTCCTCGCGGATGTGACGAGCTCTCCGAAGCTGCTCCACCTAATCAGCTCACCCTTCTCAGAGAGGAGTATCTTCGGATCCGGCTTGACCTCATCCAGCAGCTGACCTAACGTTTTCTCCTCTAGTTTTAGCAGAATCTTTCCATCGGCCTCGACCACCGGCTCCTGATACAGTTTCTCTATCACGCCCTTAAACCTCTCATAGACCCTTGGGAGCCTAGTCTCAGGGTTCACCCAGATCACATGGCCACTTCTAGCATGAACATATACCTCTAAGAGGCCGAGCTTGTTAAGCGGCGAGCCAAGCGCCTCGAGAAGTATGAAGTGCGTTATATCGGGTCTGCCCCGCTTCTCCGCCTCGGGCAGCCTCCTCATCGCCGAGTGATGGTAGCTCCTGTCAAGCAGTATCTCCCAAGGCTTCCTACCCCTCCTTGCCGCATAAGCCCTCACAGATGGGTGATCCTGAATACTCTCGGGAACAAGCTCGATCGCCGCCTCAACGATAATCAGGATAAGCTTCTCCAATCTCCTCAAGCTCCCGAGAGCCCTTGGCCGAGGCCATGTTTAAGGATCGCTTAAACCCTTGAAATGGCCGGGATTGACGCATTCTGGTGAGGTTAGGAGGATCGCCCTAGACAGGATTGCGAGGCTTATGGAGTTCGCGAGGAGACATGCCTCGGAGAGGCCGGAGCTGGCAAGGGAGGCTGGGAGGCTCATATTGAGGATATGCAGGAAGGCGAGGATCAGACTTCCAGCGGCCTATAAGCGTCTGATATGCAGGAAGTGTGGAACGCCATTCTATATACCCGGCTCCTTCAGGGTGAGGGTTAGGAGCAGGCGGAGCACACATGTCATCATCACATGCACCACATGCGGCTATGTCAAGAGGATCCCCGCTGTCAAGGAGAAGAAAGCTATATGGGCAAGTAGGAGAGAGGACTCGTGGAAAACCTAAGAAGCAGGTTCCCTAGTTATCCGCCATCCTCCTTCCTCTTCGTCTTCTCAAACCACTCGATGAAGCCTGCGGGGAGGGGGGAAAGGCCCAGAACGCAAAGCCTAAAAAGTGAGCGTGCAGGTCTTAAGGAGCCGCGGATGGTGTCGAATGTGCAGCTCGCGGATCCCATGAAGCTCATTCAAAAGGTCGCGGCTTACTTCAAGGAGAATAGAGTTATTGAGCCCCCTCCATGGGCCCCATTTGTTAAGACGGGCGTGCATAAGGAGAGGCCGCCTCAGGACCCGGACTGGTGGTATATCAGGGCTGCCGCCGTGCTTAGGAAGCTGTATCTCAGGGGGCCTCTTGGCGTTTCTAGACTTAGGAAGCTTTATGGTGGTAGGCATAGAAGGGGGCATAAGCCCCCGAAGTTCGCCAAGGGAAGCGGCGCGATAATAAGGAGGATCCTCCAGCAGCTAGAGGAGGCCGGCCTCGTCCAGAAATACGATAACAAGGGCAGGATCGTGACCGAGAAGGGTAGGGAGCTCTTGGAGGAGGCGGCGAAGGCCGTTCTCAAGGCGGAGGCTAGGAAGGCCTAAGCCCCGGCAGCTACTCTTCGCGTGAGTATGGTATTCCAAGGGATGCTGGGACGCCTATCCTCTTCCTGACGCTCTCGATCGAGACTGCTACTAGGGCTGCTATGGCCGCGAGATACGGGAGCATCGCGAGGAGATATGGGCTTAAGGCTCCGAGACCGAAGAGCTGGAGCCTATATTGGATCACCTCAACGCCGCCAAAGAGGTATGCCCCCAGAATTGCTCTCAGCGGGTTCCAGGTTGAGAGTATGACTAGGGATAATGCTATGAAGCCCTTTCCAGCTGTTAGGCCCTCCTGCCAGAATGGCTGGAATCCTAGGAAGAGGTATGCTCCCGCGAGGCCCGCGAACCCGCCACTTATCATGGTCGCAAGGCATCTCACCCTGAAGACGTCTATGCCCATCGCGTCGGCGGCTGCCGGGTTCTCTCCCACAGATCTAAGGCTCAGCCCCGGCCTAGTCTTGAATAATATGAACCACATGAGCGGCGCGGCGATGTAGGAGACATAAACGAGCACATTTTGCCTGAAGAAGCATCCTATTATCGGGAGCCCGGATAGGAGGGGCACGTGTATCTCGGGGAGCTTCGGCGCCTCCTGGATCGCGAGAAGACTCTCGGGGAGTGATGGGTTAAGGGCTAGAAGTATCACCTTTCTGACCTCAGGTGATGCTAAGAAGCCGCTGAGGCCGAGGCCGAGCATCGTTAGAGCGAGCCCCGTGACCGTCTGGTTGAGCCTCATGTAGACCGCCATGACCGCGAGTATCAGGCTCATTAATATCCCCGCGATCACCGAGATGAGTATAGCCGCGAGGTGGCCATAGGCCAGCGTGAAGATGAAGGAGAGGGCAGCTCCCATGACCATTATTCCTTCAAGGCCGAGGTTCAAGACCCCGGAGCGCTCAGCATATATCTCGCCCAAGGATGCGAGGAGATAGACTGTTCCAACCTGTATTGTTAGCCCGAGCACGGACTCTATCCACTCGATCATTCCTCATCCACCCTCGGCCTCTCAATGGTCACTTTATATCTCTTGATGAACTCGCCCACGAGTATCATGAGGAAGATGACTGCTTGGATCATTTGGGCCGCCGCCTTTGGGATCCCCATGCTCATCTGGAGGGCGCCACCAGCCGTTATTAAGCCGCCGAAGAAGATACTCACTGCCACTATGACCCATGGATTCAGCCCCGCGAGGGCCGCGACTATTATAGCCGTGTATCCATAGCCTGGAGATGCGCCGGGCCTTAGCCTCCCGATTATCCCGCTCACTATCGAGAGGCCACCTATGCCGGCCAGCCCGCCAGCGAGAAATGACCCCAATAATATTGTGCTTCGAACATGGATGCCCGCGTATCTTGCGACAGCCGGGCTCTGGCCGACCACTTTTATCTCGAAACCCGGCCTCGTGTATTCTAGGAGGAAGAATGCCGCGGCTGCTCCGAGGATTGAAAGCAGAAGTCCTGTGTATGCGGGATCCCCGAGGACGATATTCAGCTTAGCATATTCCGGGAAAGGTATTGAGAGCGGGAACCCGTATCCCTTCGGGTCCCTCCATGGGCCATGGACTAGAAAGTCTACTATGAGTATTGCTACGTAGTTGAGCATGAGTGTTGGCAGAATCTCGTTCACGCCTAGCCTTGCCTTGAGGGCGCCCGGGATCAGGCACCAAGCCCCGCCGAGCAGGAATGATGTAAGGAACATAAGGGGCATGACCATCCACTCGTAAAAGAATCCATAGTACTCGTGTAGGAGGACTATTCCAGTTGAGGCTATCATCCCCATGTAGATCTGGCCCTCCGCGCCGATATTCCAGAAATTCATCTTGAATGCTATGCCGAGGCCAAGTGCAGCTAGGCAGATGGGGATTGACTGCTTTATGCTCTCAAGGAGGAGCGAAGGCTTCGTGAAGACGCCGAAAATTACTTGGAATGCTTTGATTGGGTCTAGGCCCAGTGAGGTGAGTATCAGCGCTACTACGAGGAATGCTAGCGCGAGTGAGAGGAGCGTCATCGAGATTGAGTAGAGCCTGCCGTACCCGACCCTCCGCTCAACCCTGATCCTGCCAAACCGCGTCTCGATCTTGGGGGGCACGATGCTTCACCCAGCCTGGATAACCGCTTCGGACATCAGCAAGCCTATCTTCTCAGCATCCGCCTCCTCTCTCGCGAGTACACCCCTTATCCTTCCACCGGATATTACCGCTATCTTGTCGGAGAGTAGGAGGAGCTCCTCCAAATCCTCGGAGATGAAGATTATACCTGATCCCATCTCCTTGTATCTCAAGAGGAGGTCGTGGACGAATTCCGTCGCGCCAATGTCTAGACCCTTCGTGGGATATGCGGCGACTATGAGCCTCGGGATTCCGCCGACGATCCCGGAGAGCTCCCTCGCCAAGATCAGCCTCTGAATGTTTCCACCTGAGAGGGAACTTGTTCTGGAAAGGGCGCTCGGCGTAACAATCCCAAACTCCTCTATCAGCTCTTGAGCCTTCTCCAACATCTTCCCCCAATTCAGGAGGAGATTATTCGAGTATGGTGGGTACCTATAGGCCTTAAGGAAGAGGTTGTCCACTACCCTGAACCCGGGCACTATCCCCAGCTTGTTTCCCTCAGGCGGGATATATGCTACACCGAGCTCTATCATCTTCCCGGCATCCATCCCCGTCACATCAACACCGTTTAGCAGTATTCTTCCTGCCAGGGGCCTTCTCAGGCCTGCGATTGCCTCCGCGAGCTCAACCTGCCCATTACCGCTCACGCCAGCTATTCCAAGTATCTCGCCCCGCCTAACCTCCAAGCTCACACCATTAATCGCTGGATAACCCCTATCACCTAAGACTTTCAAGTCGATTACCTTGAGGACTATGCTGCCAAGCTTGGCCGAGACCTTTTTCTGGCCGAAGACTATAGGTCTCCCAATCATGTAGTTTGCTAGCTCGGCCTTTGTCGTTTCACGAGTCTCCTTAGTGATTACGACCCTCCCCTTCCTCATCACCGTGACCCTGTCGCTTACCTCCATCACCTCGTTGAGTTTATGCGTGATGAATATTATGCCCTTGCCCTCCCGCGCCATCCTTCTTAATGCCTCGAAGAGCCTCCGGGTCTCCTGAACAGTTAGCACGGATGTCGGCTCATCGAGTATAAGGATCTCGGCGCCCCTGTAGAGTATCTTGAGGAGCTCGACCTGCTGCTTCTCACCCGCAGAGAGCTGCCAGATCCTCACCATTGGATCTATCCTCCAGCCATATCTCTCGGCCAGCTCCATTATTCGCCTACGATGCTTTTCAAAATCTATTCTCAGCTTATCCTCTCCGAGCCCCAAGATTATGTTCTCTAAGACCGTGTGGCTCTCGACGAGCCTGAAGTTCTGGTGAACCATTCCTATACCAAGGCTTATCGCGTCCCTCGGAGACTTGAGCTCAACCCTTCTACCCCGGACATATATCTCCCCCTCATCGGGCTTATAGAGCCCATAGAGGATATTCATGAGCGTGGTCTTCCCGGCACCATTCTCGCCGAGAAGGGCGTGAACCTCGCCGCGTCTAAGCTCAAAATCCACCCTATCATTGGCCACCACGCCGGGGAACCTCTTCACTATCCCCCGGAGCTCAACAAGCTTCTCCAACCCAATCACACCTTCTCAAGACACGATGTGAGAGTGGGGTGCTCAAAGGCGAATAAAAATTTGGGGGAGGGGCTTTAAGAGCATGACGCGTATAGCTAGGCCTTCGGCAGCGGCTCCTCAATGTATTCAACCAGCCAGTCCATGTTCCAAAGCATGTCATGGTCAGCGCGCTCGCCGGCCTTAATCCTAACCTCGCCATTCTGATCCATTATCGGCTCTCCGAGGTTACCCTCGACGCTAAAGGGCTCGAAGAGGAGCTCCTTCATCTCCTCATACCTCTGCTTTATCAAAATCTGCCACTCGCTCGGGATCGCCGGGTTCAGTGGGGCGAGATACACCACTCCCTCAGCCTGGCCTGCCGTGCTCTTCTCAACCGGCCTCCTCCACCTATATGGCGTGTAGTCGCCGATCCTAGCCCAGATATCAACGGATATCCAACTGTTGGTCGCGACCATTCTATAGAAGTCGAGGTAGATTGGGCCCCAGTTCGCTATCTGACCCGTGAGGTGGGCATTCGGCCCGTATTCCCTCATATCGCTATAGTGGCTGAAGCTCCAGACCTTCTTGCCCTTCTTCCAATACTCCTCGGCGACCTGTAGGACTGATGGTGTATCTTCAGTGAATGCTATGACGTCGCAATTCTTCTCCTCGATCAGCGCTATGGCCGCCTTCCTAGCAGCATCTGGGGCAACCCAGCTGAATATCCAGTTCACGTGCGCCTTAATGTTTTTCCCCGTCCTCTTTTTGTAGGCATAGTTTGCTCCGAGAACGAAGGCGTTTATGTGTCTGACAACCTCGGGTATCGGGTAGGCGCCAACATATCCAACCACGCCTGTCTCGGTCACTGCTCCAGCTGCGAGACCATTCAGGTAATAGAGTTGGTAGAACTCGGCGAAGGCGGCGCTCATGTTTTCCGGGGCATTGCCGGCGGCGCCACTCCTATAGCCGCTTATGTGAACGAAATAGCGGTCTGGATACTTCGCGGCATACTCAGCCGTTGCATCCATGAAGCCGAAGCTCGTCGTAAAGATGAGCTTAGCGCCCTCATCTATCAGGGTCTCTATTGCGCTACCTACCTCGGGCTCTGGGACGCTTTCCCTGTAGAAGCTCTTCACGGGCAGGCCGAAGTGCTCGTCGGCCCAGCGCCTACCCCTGTCATGGCCATAGCTCCAGCCATAGTCCCCGACGGGGCCAACGTAGACGTAGCCGACCTTAAGCGGCTCCACGGCTCCGCTAACTGTCTGGGTCACGGTCCTAGTCTCGGTTATAGTTCGAGCAACGCCCGTAACCGTTGTCGTGGCGGTAATGGTCTTGGGAGGAGCTGCTGAGGAGCCGCCAACATATCCCGCTATTCCTCCCACCACGCCGGCGGCCACGATCCCCGCTATTGCGGCACTTCTAGCCACCCCGAGAAACTCTCTTCTAGAGATCTTCCCGGCCCTCATGACGCCCTAACATTCTTTACAACCTTATTTAAAATCTTCTGAACCAGTAGGCGGATATTTTACATATCTGTGTATAGCACCATTATTAACCCCGGGAGAGTCTGGCCACATCCCGCAATTAAGGGCTGCGCGCACCCCTAACACTCCACTTTGTGGGGGAGGGTATTTGTCGGGAGGGAAGCTATCGACCTCCTCCCCATTTTATATGGGGAGGTTTGGGCTACATCCCCTCTTTTTTGAGGGTTCAGCCTTTGGCCGGGTCTCCGGCCATTACCCCCTCCCCTCTTCGGGGCTC
>JAKCEV010000049.1 GCA_023539495.1 Candidatus Wolframiiraptor allenii | reverse complement strand
CGTATGGTTCTGGTCTCGCCCAGCATTCTGAAGGATAGGATTGGCGGCCATCCCCTACTCGAGCAGGCCCTCAGGATGTTGGAGAGGAGCCGTGAGGTCCAAGCATATCTCTCGATGGCTAATGTGATGGCGGTCCAGAGACTGCTTTATAATGATCATGGCCCGGTTCACTCTAGAATCGTGGCCGGCGCCGCCCTCGAGATGCTTGAGATACTGCTGGAGGATGGATTCATGCCATCCATCGTCAAGGATAATGTAGGTGATGAGGAAGATGCTCGCCTAGTCGTCATGATGGGCGCATACCTCCATGATATAGGAAACGCTGTCCATCGGAGCTACCATTACTTGTCGGGCGTGGCACTGGCTGCAAGATTCCTCCCAAGAATGCTCAGAAAGCTGTATCAGGATCCCTTCAAGGCGCATAGGATTACCACCGAGATACTCCACTGCATTCTATCACATGATGAGAGCGTAATGGCTCTTAGTATGGAAGCTGGGATAACGAAGGTGGCTGACGGCGTTGATATGGCCGAGGGAAGGGCAAGGATGCCCTACAGGCAGGGCAAATACGACATACACGCTCTCTCAGCCCTCGCAATAAGAAGGGTTGAGGTAACAAGAGGAGAACCGAAGAAGACGCCCATAAGGATAATTGTTGATATGGATAATGAGGCTGGAATATTCCAGGTAGAGGAGGTTCTCGGAAAGAAGATCAAGACATCATCGATAGCCCACTTGGTGGAGGTTGAGGCTCTCAAGCGTGGTGAGCCATTTAGGGTTTTAAAGTTTTAAGCTGTATAACGTGATTCTCTTGCTCGATAATATATCGCTGAGCGAGAATGTTTTCGAATATCTCCATCCCATGTACATTATCCCCTTAGGAATATGAGCGTCGTACTGCCGGCTTTTTACTCCTTGGAGGAGAGGCCTCTGAAATGACGGGAAAATAGAGGGGTTTAATGGGGGGCTTCCGCCCCTATTATCCCGCAGTCTTCTTTGTCTTTCTAATCTATTTGATGAAGACCGCTGGCAGAAACTCGTTAACGTCCCCACCCTAAGTAGGAGGTCATCTAGATGCAAGCGCTATCCTCTCGAGCTCATTCTTCTTTCTTATCGCGTAGCTGCTAGCGTCATTCTGGGCGGCCGCTATTATCTCGTCCGCCAGAGCCTCCTCCGGCGTCTTCCTGCTCCTGAAGCTCGCCATCCTCACAGCCTCCCCCATCCACCTCAGGGCCAGATCAAGCCTCCTCTGAGGCGATATGTCAACGGCCTTGAAGTAGACAATCCCACCATAGCTCAGCCTCGTAACATCCTCCCTCGGGGCGGCATTCTCTATAGCCCTGACTAGGACTTGGACCGGGTTCTCTCCAGTCTTCAAGTGGATTATCTCGAGGGCATTCCTGACTATCTTGAGGGCCTTCGACTTCTTGCCGCCATTCGGCCCAGGCCTCATAAGCATGTTCGCGAGCCTCTCGACAACATTCACCTCGGCCTTGCCGAATCTTCTATGTTCATGCCTGCCGCCACTATGCGGGACCAACATGGGCTTTAGGCAGATATACCCCTTCAGACCGGGATCCTTCACCTCAACCTCATCCAGCCTCCACTTGCCGAAGAGGAGAAACTTCTCGGCGAGCTCAGGCGGATACGACGGCGCCTCCTGCCCCTCACTCACGACCTTCACCACGCGCATCGCATCTTTTAAACCTATGACCCCTACCCCCTTTTCGGGGCTCGGGGTTATCGGCGCTATCAAGGTACTCTTCGGCGTCATTAAAATATTGTATGCCGCAATGAGGTCGGCGTTGAATATCTTGTTCAGCCGAGTGCATTTGAAATAGCCTCTTCTTTTATTCTCCATTTCTGGGGGAGGCTCTACGAAATAAAGGCAGGTTTTGTGAGAGGTTTATCGTGGAGTGGCGTGTTTGGGTGGTTAGGCGGGGTTGGGTAGAAGAAGCTTGTGAAGAGGTTTATTGAGGACGCTGAGCCTGTAATCTTCCATAATAATCACGGCGGAGGGATGGAAGCAACCCTCAGAAGGTGGGAGGTGCGGAAAGTGGGATTAACGCGGACTTCATAGCATGTCTCCGCGCCATGAATGACTGGGATTCTCCCCGGCTCGCATATTACATTTATATATGGGATGAACTCCTCTATACGCTAGCCGTTGGGAAGAGGTGTTCTAGATGTCGGCCAGCAAGAAGCCTCACCTAAACCTCGTCGTCGTGGGACACGTTGATCATGGGAAGTCCACCACCATGGGCCACTTCTTGGTGAAGCTTGGCATAGTCGATGAGAGGACGCTACAGCAGTATGAAGAGGAGGCGAAGAGGCTGGGCAAGGAGACATTCAAGTACGCATGGATCCTCGACAGGATCAAGGAGGAGAGGGAGCGAGGGCTGACGATAGATCTCGCCTTCCAGAGCTTCGAGACTAAGAAATACCATTTCACGCTAATAGATGCTCCGGGTCACAGGGACTTCGTCAAGAACATGATTACGGGTGCCAGCCAAGCGGACTGCGCAGTACTCGTCGTATCCGCCAAGAAGGGTGAGTATGAGGTTGCCATCGCGCCGGGAGGCCAGGCAAGGGAGCATGCGTTCCTCCTCTCAATCCTCGGGGTAAGACAGCTGATGGTCCTGGTCAACAAGATGGATGACCCGACGGTGAACTGGAGCAAGGAGAGATATGAAGAGGTCAAGCAGGGCGTGGCAGATCTCCTGAAGAGGCTTGGCTACGACGTCTCGAAGATACCCTTCATACCAGTCTCCGGCTGGACTGGCGACAACCTCATCGAGAAAAGCAAGAATATGCCATGGTATGATGGGCCAACATTATATGAGGCTCTCGACCTATTCCAGGAGCCGCCGAAGCCGATAGACAAGCCGCTGAGAATCCCAATCCAGGCTGTTTATTCTATTAAGGGCGTTGGAACAGTTCCGGTTGGGAGGGTTGAGACTGGGGTCCTCAAGGTCGGCGACACCGTAGTGATAATGCCGCCCGGGCTCAAGGCTGAGGTAAAATCCATAGAGATGCATCATACTCCAATGCAGCAGGCCATACCGGGAGACAATATCGGGTTCGCCCTGAAGGGCGTTGATAAGTCCCAGCTTAAGCGAGGGATGGTCGTAAGTCACCCGGACAGTCCATGCAGCGTGGCGAAGGAGTTCATAGCACAAGTGATCATAATCTATCACCCGACCGCGATAGCCGCAGGCTACACGCCCGTAATGCATATACACACAGCCCAGACGGCGGTGAAGTTCGTCGAACTGATCCAGAAGATGGACCCGAGAACGGGCCAGGTCTTGGAGAAGAACCCGCAGTTCCTCAAGACCGGAGATGTTGCGCTGGTGAGGCTGAGGCCTCTCGAGCCAGTGGCCCTAGAGACCTATGCGGACTTCCCTGAGCTCGGCAGATTCGCGATAAGGGACATGGGAATGACGATAGCGGCCGGAATAGTTAAAGAGATAACCCAAAAAGGCCCTTGACCCAAATACTTATTTTCACATTATTTTTCCATATTCACATGGGGTCATGCACTCTAATCTCGTGATAAAGATAGGTGGGCATCTAATATCTAGGCCTGATGGCTTCAGTCTCGATCTCATGAAGGCTTACGCCGAGATAATATTAAGAAGATTTACTGGTGGAAGATGGTGCGTGGTAGTTGGTGGAGGGGAGGAAGCGAGGAGATATGTGTCAGCTGCGAGGAGCCTAGGATTCAGTGAGTCATTCTGCGATATGCTGGCGATAAAAGTGACTAGGATACATGCAATGATGTTCTCAGCTTTGATAGGCGAGAAAGCGTGTCGAGCTATCCCAGAGAGCCTCGAGCAGCTACTAGAATACTCTAGGGATGGCGTGATAGTTGTGGCGGGAGGATTGCAGCCGGCACAATCCACGACGGCGGTAGCGGCGCTTGCGGCCGAGGCCCTCGGAGCGGAAAAACTCATCATAGCAACTGATGTTGAGGGGGTCTACACAGATGACCCGAAGAAGAACCCGGGTGCAAAGTTGCTCAAGGAGGTCACATTATCGAGGCTCGAGGATATTCTTCGAGAATCATCCCATGCTGCCGGCGAGTATAAGCTGATAGACCAGCTTGCTCTAAAGGTTCTCAGGAGGAGCGGGATAACGGCGATGGTTATAGATGGCAGGAAGGCCGAGAATTTGGAGAAGGCTCTGGCCGGAGAGAAAGTTGGTACGTTGATAATTCCGGGATGACCTCCTCCAACCGAACATTTGACACCTCATCAGCTTGCACCCACTTAGGCTTAGGGTTGACTCACTTCCACATAGAGGATGTAGTTCTGAAATACATGCCAAATTAACGTATTCCACATTAAGCCCATAAAGCTCTGTCTCATGTTCTAAGATCGATTTCTTTCCTTGGAATACATTCTAACTTATTCTTAGGAATTTTTGTAACTCCATGCATGTGGCCGCCGGGCTAAATTGTAAGAGGGTATGCGAAAAGTTAATGAGAACTTAACAAGCAGCCTATCAAGTGAGGCGGGGGTAGCCAAGCCTGGTCAACGGCGCAGGGTTCAGGCCCCTGTCCCGTAGGGGTTCGTGGGTTCGAATCCCACCCCCCGCATCATCCCTCAGAGAAAACACTCTTTCCCCGAGAAAGATTTAATGGAGGTTGATATTAGGCTTCGAGTAAATGAGCGATGTATCAAGGATCGTCATCCCGGATATCGCTTGGAGCGATTCAAAGGAGAGGGTTCTCGAGTTTCCCAAGGGGTGGAGTATTAAGGTTTACCGGATGAGGGGCTATGATGAAGAACCTATCAACGTGGAAGACATCGTCAATGCTTTAAGGAATCCTGCCGGCTCTAGGCCACTGCGACGGCTTGCTGAGGGCAAAAAAGGAGGCTGTTGTGGTCTTCGATGATCATACTAGGCCTACGAGGGTGGGGCCGATAGCTGAGGCGATCTTGAGGGAGCTGGGGGCCGCGGGAATATCAGCGGATCATGTCAGGTTCATTGCGGCAACCGGGGCGCATGGTGCCATGAATAGAATGGATTTTTCGAGAAAACTTGGCGAGATGATCTTGGAGGAGTATCCGGTCTATAATCATGATCCATTTCACGGTTGCGAGCTCGTGGGCGAGACGAAGTATGGGACACCCGTTGAGATTAATGGCGAATATCTATCATGTGATTTGAGGATAGCTGTGGGCTGCATAGTGCCTCACCCGATGTTCGGATTCGGCGGCGGGCCAAAGATCATGATTCCGGGAATAGCATCAATAAACGCGATAAATCATAATCACGGCTCCTTAGGCGGCTATGTAGCCGGGTCAAGCCCTCATCCATCGACAGGCTGGGGGCGCGTGGAGAATAATATTTTGGTTAAGGATGCTGAGGATTTCGCGAGGATCGCTAAACTAGACTTCAAGGTTGACGTACTGATTAACGGCTTTAATGATTCTACCTATATCTTCTGTGGCGAGGTGATGGCGGAGTATAGGCTGGGTGTCGAGAACGCTAAGATAGTCTATTCCAGTGCTGTTCCAGAAGACTATGATGTACTGGTCCTTAATGTCTCCTCGAAGTCGAATGAGGCCTGTCTGGCGCTTGCGGCCTGGGGCCAGTATATCAAGCCCGGGGTGGTCGTGATATTAATCGCCGATGACCCGCGCGGACAGGTAACCCACTATGCTTATGGGAAGTTTGGGAAGCTGCGAGGTGGGACAATATTCAACCCGCCTAGGCCACTTGAAAACATACGCAAGCTGATAATATATTCAAAGTATCCGGAGGTTGATCCCCAGCTCCCAATAGCGGCGGAGAAGGTTGAGTGGATTAGAGATTGGGATGAGGTTTTAGAGGAGGCGATATCCATTGCTGGGAGGAGGGATCTCAGAGCCGCAATAATACCGAACGCGGACATACAATGTCCTGGGGATGTTCTTTTGCATGAGAGGCGACCTCGGTAATATCTCCTCTTCACATTTGGGGAAGGCGCTATATTCGGGGCGCTTAAGCCTCCTTGGGAAAAGCATGCTGGGTATTGAGGATGTGGAGGTGAGGTTGCTTAGTTATGGGCCGGCTGCTGAGATAGAGCTCCATGGTGAGATGATAAGGCTTGAGCCTGATGTCCTTATCGCCCTCGAGGGCCTCGGGACGCTGACAGGGGTATCGATGGCCAAGCGGTATGAGGAGCTTCTCAGATCCGGCAAGGATCTCGGGAAGATTATATCGGCATTTCACCGCGAGTCCACGCGGAGGGGCCATGCCTCCCTGACAACATCGGTGATGCTTCAGCTTGAGGTGGGTCGGTGTAGTAGAGCCGCCTCTATGCTTCTTGTCTCGCCGCCCTTCGGCTCATATCTCCAAGAATCCCAACGTAGGAGCGTCGTCGGAAGAGGGAGTTTCTTCATACCATCTAGGGTCGCGGGGGATAATGGGCTTAGATCTAATTACATCAGGGCGATCGAGGTATCATATGAGGCGTATTCGCGCTTGCTGGATGAGGGTGTCGAGCTCGAGGATGCTAGATACATCCTCCCTCTTGCATCGGCGACATCGCTATTCATGAGCGGCAGCCTCGAGACATTTCTCGGGCTCATTGTGGATGCGAGGAGACATGGCAGGAATTCTCCTTGGTATCCGGAAGAGCTTTCAGTGATCGGTGAGAGGATCGGCGAGATTGCCAGGAGCATCGCGCCCATGCTAACCGAGGCTAGGCTGAGGTTTAGGATCGGGCTTCCAACATACCCGTATGCCAACCCATATAGAGAGGCGGGTGGATTGGTGGAAAGCCTCGTGGAGAAGCATGGCGCGGAAAACCCCGTGATGCTGAGCTTCATCTCGCTTATAGACCGGCATGACCTAGCTAGAGAATCCCTCAAGAATTCTGCGGAGGCCCACGCATTGAGCCCCCTCATCCAAGCAGTATTCCTCGAGTCCATGTCTCTCGCCGCATATCACCAGGCAATAAGACATAGGACGATCCCAACGTCTGTTGAATCAATATACTCGGCGGCCGAGCGATGTATATCCAGGCCTGAGAAGAACTTGGTGATCCCGCCGAGAATAGCCGGGAGCGAGAAGCTCATGAGCTTATTCATGGAGGCGGCGACAAGCCTTCTAGAAGCTTATGAAAAGATGGTTGAAGGCGGCGCCCACCCCTCTGACGCGATTTACCTCATCCCACAGGCCATGAAGATATATGCGGTGAGATCCTACAATGGCTTCAACCTCCTCTGGCCGCAGGGCTTCATAGCAACCCGGACGTGTAGCACATCCCAGTGGGAGGTTAGGAAGATAGCATATGAGGTTTGGAGACAGGTTGGCGAGAAAGCTCCATGGCTCGGCGAGCTGATGGGTGAGAAGTGTAGATACCTCGGGTACTGCCCCGAGAGGAAATGGTGTCCTATAATACTGAAGTATAGGAGCTATGACGACGAGGAGCATAAGAGGGTTTTCGAGGATGGGTAAAGATACGTCTCCACATTCGCTCAACTCTGATGGAATTATATATTGCTGCTCGGCTTATTGTTATGGGGTGTTGTAGGCTGCCGATACCGATAGGGGTTGTCTCGAGCGGCGCGAGCGAGTCGAGGGCCTCCGTGATACTCTATGATGGAATGGAGAGGGTTGTCAAGAATGAGAGCCTCGTCGTTATAAGGAACAAGAACGGTGGAGATGTGCTGGCGATATGCAGGGGAGGAAGGGGTGTGAATGATAACGTTAGGACTGCCAGCTTCACGCCGGGCATAGCATATGCGAAGACAGGGAGGGCGCCGAGCAGCGTCAAGGAGTTTTACATATTCAACCTCGAGATAATCGGTATGATAGGCGAGAACGGGCTCGAGCAGAACAAGCTCATAATCGCGCCGACATCGCTTGTTGAGATGTATGTGAGTGAGGATGATCCGATGAAGTATCTCTGCAAGTCTGATCTGACGATAGGCCATTACTGGGCTGAGCCGAGGTGGAGGGTCCCCGTCCTCAAGCAGTACATCAACTATCATATAGGAATCTTTGGGGTAACTGGGTCCGGGAAAAGCTATCTCGCGAGATATGAAGTGATACCGCTTCTTAGGAAAGCCGGCTATAGCGTGATAATTATGGACTGGAAGGGGAGCGATTACGCGCCGTACTTTGAGAACACGATCCCCTTGGACCAGGTCAAGGTGGATAACGCGATTGTCCTGAGATACTTCAGCCAAATCACGAAGAACTTCGGTTATCTTGAGAGAGAGGAGAACCCCGTCTCGATGGCTGTTGAGCAGGCGCTTAGGAGGGTTGAGTGGAGGGGGAGGTCACCTGAGGAGGCGAGAAACCTGATCCTCCAGCATGCGAGGATGATCTTGGAGCAAAATGCTAGAGGAGTTAAGGCTGAGACTTTCCAACTCTGGATTGACAGGCTCAACTCCTCATTCGAACTAATAACCGAGGAGGAAATTGAGCGCTTTCTCGGGACAATCGAGCCGTGGCAAATCCTGACTATGGCGAAGGAGAGGGGTACCGTCGTGATA
Organism: Candidatus Wolframiiraptor allenii; assembly: GCA_023539495.1. Taxonomy (GTDB): domain Archaea; phylum Thermoproteota; class Nitrososphaeria_A; order Caldarchaeales; family Wolframiiraptoraceae; genus Wolframiiraptor; species Wolframiiraptor allenii. Next base: position 535 of record JAKCEV010000049.1, on the reverse strand, counting down.
GACATGAGCAAGGGTGAGAAAGAGCAGAAGCTTGCTGCATTCTATTCCATAGCAAGGTACTTGAAGAGGCTGATGGAGAACAAGCAGAGACTTGATGTAGCGCTCGTAATTGATGAGGGGCCACAGTATGCACCATGGCAGCCCCGCGGCCTTGAAAGGGAGACAACAGACATAATAATAGAGCTCTGTGCCCTTGGAAGGAGCTATGGTCTTTCTATAGTGATCCTGTCGCAGGGCATGGCGGGCGAGATAGGCCTGAACGCCGCCGTCAGGAGAAACCTCAATACGCAGTTCATAGGGAGGATCCATCCACTCGACTTCGAAGAGGCGCAGAAGCTCGCTGCATCATATTACATCTCGCCCGAGAATCTACTAACACTGCCCGAGGGCCACTTCTACTTCCTCGGGAGAATGAATCCATCACCTACACCACTCCTAATAACCTTCCAAATAGATGAGAAGGATAAGACGAGTTGAAGCGGCGCGCTATCAGCGAAACGTATTTCTCTGCGACAATATCATCCCACCACGTGCT
>JAKCEV010000048.1 GCA_023539495.1 Candidatus Wolframiiraptor allenii | reverse complement strand
CCCTGAAAAGGGTAGGGGTAATGGCCGGAGACCCGGCCAAGGGCTAAACCCTCAAGGAAGAGGGGATGTAGCCCAAACCTCCCCACTTAAGTGGGGAGGAGGCCGTTGCTTAGGATCGTGGCCTAACATCGTGCGGGGAAATAAATTTATGTGGAGGCCGGTGTCAATTAAAGTGTAGCCCACGGTGGTAGAAGAATGTCCCAGAGCGAGATTCCAACAGTATTAGTTGGTAAGAAGCCGCTGATGAACTATGTCTTCGCTTGTCTAACGACTCTTCAAGGAGGGGCTAAGCAGCTGATGATCAAGGCCAGGGGCAGGGCCATCAGCAGGGCTGTCGATGTTGTCCAGATCCTCCAGAGAAGGTTCTACAAAGACTTGAAGGTCGCCGACATAAAGCTGGGCACGCAGGAGGTCATGGGTCCCAATAATCAGCCTGTACCCGTCAGCACAATCGAGATACTGCTGAAGCGCGAGTCCTGAAACCCCCTCCACCAATTTTATTCCAAGCTAGAATTAAATTCAAATTCTCCGTGGGCTTACCCTCAAAGCCCCTTCCCCCCATCTCTCGGGAGCTTTCGGGGGGACGCGTGGAGGGGTCAGGTTGTTGCTGAAGGAGCCTTTCTAGGGCCGATGAACGAAGAGTATGAAGGGGTGTTGGAGAAGGCCCTAACAGAATATGGGCAGCTCTTTAACAGGTTTGAGAGCGCACCTTCAGCCGGAGGCTGGAAGCCTTTTATCCACACGCGACTGCCTTTAGGGCGGGAATGCCGGACGAGAAGCTATTATATTTCCTGAAGAGCGGGAAGGATAGAGAGGTGGGTAGGTGGAGCTCCCATTATGCTCCTTCGATCTTAGGACTGGCATCTTCTGCCCCCGATGCTCGGAGAAGCTTGAGAGGGGACTCTATAATGATCTAGATGTTAGGGTGATGAAGCTCTTCCTTGAGCTCGAGAAGAAGTTCACAAAGCTCCAGAAAGCTGGGTATGTTAAGTCCGTTGATGGGGGAGATACCATATTCGTTATTCTTAGAAGCGGTGATCTGGGGAGGTTCGAGGTGAGGGAGGTTGCCCAGCTCAGGAAGGTTCTCAGCGAGGAGCTTGGAAAACATGTTAGGCTCATAGAGGATAATCCAGATCCGTTGAAGTTTCTGGAGGGAGTTGCGGCCCCGGCTAGGGTCGTCGCCGTCAATAAAATCTGGCTGCCGGATGGCTCCGAGGAGACTAGGGTAATCTTCGATCATGAGAGAAACCTCAAGGTTGGCGAGGAGGCCTTGAAGAAGCTGCTGGAGGAGGTTAAGGGGATGAAGTTGATGATCGATTTTGAGAAGAGGCGCTTCCGGGGGCCTCAGAGGAAAGAGAGGGCTCCAAGGGGGGCCATGGCTAGAGAGAAGTCATCAACCTAAGGTGGACTTAGTCTTTTTAGGAGGATTCTGGGATCTTAGGGTGGAGGGACGACATGTTAAGAAGCCATTACATCGGCGACCTCAGGCCAGGTATGGCCGGAGAGGTCAGGATAGCGGGGTGGGTTGATAGGGTTAAGGATGTTGGTAAGTTCAGGTTCATCTGGCTGAGGGATAGGAGTGGGCTCTGCCAAGTGACTGTGCAGAAGGATCAGGGGGAGGTCTATGATGTGGCCTTGAGGCTGGGACTTCACGACTTCATAGCTGTTGGCGGCATTGTTCTTGAGAAGCCCATCGCGAAGGTGGGCGTCGAGATAAAGCCGACGAGCATAATGATTCTCAGCAAGTCTGATTCCCCCCTACCCCTTGATGTTAGTGGGCTTGTGAAGTCAGGCCTATCCACCCGCCTAGATTGGAGACCGATAGATCTTAGGGATCCCAGAAACATGGCCATTCTCAAGATCCAGGCAACTCTCGTCCGGGGGATGCAGAGATATCTCGACTCTAATGGCTTCATCCAAGTCTTCACGCCATGCTTGATAGGCGCGGGATCTGAGGGTGGTGCCGAGCTCTTCGAGGTCGATTACTTTGGGAGGAGGGCTTACCTCAGGCAGGATCCACAGCTTCATAGGCAACTTCTCATGGTGGCAGGCCTCGATAGGATATATGATCTCGGGCCGAGCTGGAGGGCTGAGCCAAGCCATACTCCGAGGCATCTCTGCGAATACCGGTCATGCGCCGTCGAGCTATCATTCATAGAGAATGAGAAGGATGTGATGATGGTTGAGGAGGAGCTTGTGGCCGCCGGGATAAAAGAGGTCGTCGAGACATGTGAAAGCGAGCTTAATCTGCTCGGGGTCGAGGTGGAGGTTCCCAAGAGACCATTTCCCATCCTCGAGTTCCCGAAAGTCTACGAGATCTTGGAGGATCTTGGGAAGAGGATCCCGTGGGGGGAGGATCTCGACCGGGAGGCTGAGAAGCTTCTCGCGGAATACGTGAAGGAAAACTATGACCATGACTTCTTCTTTATCAACAAGTTCCCGTATAGGGTTAAGCCCTTCTACGTGATGAAGGAAGATGGAACCGAGTGGGCAAGGAGCACGGACTTGATAGGCGGCGGCCTCGAGCTGAGCTCCGGCGGGCAGAGGGAGCACCGCTACGAGAGAATAATCCAGCAGATCGGGGAGAAGGGGCTGAATCTAGAAGACTTCAAGTGGTTTACCGAGCACTTTAGATACGGCGCACCCCCTCACGGGGGATTCGCAATCGGGATCGAGAGACTGACCATGGTGATACTGGGGCTTGAAAATATCAGGGAGGCGACGCCATTCCCGAGAACACCTGAGAGGCTTCTACCCTGAAATCCTCACCATCCCGCTTCATGAGGATATAGACCTCGTCCCTGACATCCTCGGTGACCTGCAAGGGCTCGAGATGCCAGTTCTTGAGATGCTCCCTGAAGAGCCTTAGTATGAGCGGCTTAAGCTCGATCCTCTTCTTCAGGAGTGTTATGATGATTGTATCGCGTGAGACCCTTGCCATCTCCTTCACCGCCCGCTCCGGGTCAAGCAGGTGGATCACGGTGAAGCACGCTGTTAGATCAGCGGCGCCGGATCTTATCGGGAGCGCATGCGCATCAGCCTGAATCACCATCGCGCCGGGAGACCTATCCCTTGCAACTCTCAGCCTATCAGCATCCAAGTCTATTCCGATGTAGATGTGGCGAAGGCCCAGCATCTTCAAAAAGCGGGCGAGGAGGCCCGTACCGCAGCCGACATCGAGTACGACTGAAGGCCTCCTAAAAGGCTGGGAAAATCTCCCGAGCGCCGCGGCATACTTAGCAACCTGCTCCTCGCCATAAAGCTCATCATAGCCCTCCGCCGGGACGTCATAGAGCGGCTCCCCGCCGCCCATACTCCAGGATAATTATGAGCAAGGATAATATCTAGGGTTTTCCAAAGATCTATTGCCGGCGATGATGAGTTTGCCGAGTTCGGAGCGGTGAAGTTAATAGGCCCTCACCGAGCCGGCTTTTCACCTTTCGACATTAAATTCTATGGGCTCGCCGGTCTCCGGGCTAAGCCTCATCATGACTTTGACGAATCTTCTCCGTCCATCTCTGATCCGCAGATCTAGTCTGACATTCCATAGGCCGCCATGTGTGCTTGGCTCGAGTGTTATCGAGTCAACCCAATGCTTCTCGATCTTGGCTCCAAGCCTCTTCTCGGCCTCGCTTAGCGCCAGCTTCTTCGCCTCCTCCCAAGAGGCTATCCTCATACCTGCCCACATCCTCCCTCTTGGATGGGCTACTCGGATCTTAAAGCTTGAACCGGGTCCATCCTAGCTGCTTTCACCGCCGGGTATAATCCCGAGAATACCCCAACGAGGATGGCGAAGAAGAAGCTCTCTATGATGAGCTCCGGCGTGATCACTGGTGTGTATGAGATTTGAAGTACCTGGGCTATGGATGTGCTAGCCTCCCTCACTTGGAGCATTCGCGCGAAGATGTCTCCCAAGAAGAGTGATGCCAAGACTCCCAATACTATTCCGAGGAGCCCTCCTATAGCCCCTATCAGGGCTGCCTCTGCTAGGAAGACCGCTGCCACGTGCTTCTGCGTGAAGCCTAGGGCCCTTAGCACTCCGATTTCTCTAGTCCTCTCCATAACGGACATTATCATCGTGTTCATTATACCTATGCCGGCGACAACGAGCGAAACGCTTGCAACGATGAGCATGAAGATCGAGAAGTTGGAGATTATCGCCCTGACATTCCTGACTATTGTGAGAGGGCTAATTATCTCTATATCGTTACCATAGATATCCTTCAGCATATTTATCAGGGGCTCGACGGCATCAGGAGAGTTCGCGACTATCACTATCGCGGGATAATATTTTGAACCAAACATGTTTTTCGCTGCCTCGACCGTTGCGAGGATGCTGTTATCAACGTCTAGGTAGGGTGTCGAGCCGAACTCATTATAGATCGCGCTTACCACGAATGTTTTTGTCTTAATTGACCGTTCGCTCTGGAAAAGCACGGAAACGGATGAGTAGAGCTTTATACTCTTGCTCGGCTCGTCTGGCGGATGCGCGACCTTGTAGCCAAGGGCCACGGCTGTGACGTCCGCCGGCTGGAGTGGCTCGCCCTCAAGGAGTTCTAAGTCCGGGAGTATAAGCTTAATCATTCTAGGATCCGTTGCAAGAAAGATTACCTGCTTCTCAATAGAACCTGACCTCAACATCACTCTTGTGAGATAGAATGGTGCTGTGGCCCTGACACCAGGAAGTCTTGAAAGCATAATCACATCCGTGTCCGTGAATTTGACTGAGCCCTCCCTAGTCGGGATTATCCAGATATTATTACTGCCGATCTTCGAGAGAACTTCATTTAGGAAGTTGTCGAATCCACTTGTATTCGATAGAAGAGTTATTACTGCCAGTATGCCTATTGTTATTCCAAGTATCGTGAGGATGCTCCGCGTCTTCCTATCCTTGAGCCCCTTGAACGCATATGAGAAAATGTCACCCGGCCTCAACCCTTCTCCGCCTCCTCGCAAGATATACTATGATCACAAGCAGTATTATTATTGCGATTATCAAGATCAGTTGATTTAACTGGATCTGCGGCACCTGCTCCTTTGCCGAGGATTCCGTGAGCTGCGGTACTTTGACTACTCCCTCAAGGATCGTTTCACCCCTATTTCTCAGGGAGTCCAAGTAGCTTACCTTGAGGATCACCTTTGCCTCGCCCTCCTTCTTTTCCACATGCTCAACAGGTATGTTGAAGAGTATTGGCGCGTTCGGCTCGACGTCGCCGAGATAGCTTACTTGGGTTGAGACGAGGTCGCCGTTGATGATCTCTATCCTCGTGTATGACGCCTTCTCGGTTCCCTCATTTAATATCTTTCCAATTAGGATCATCTCCTTGCCCATCCTCTCAAGCGATATCTCTTGGAGCTTGATGTCGATTATCCCCTTGACATACATGCCGATCAAATGGCCCTCGCTTCTAATCCAGCCTCCGGATTCCTTGAAGCTCGCCTCAACCCTTAGGTTAAATGGTTCCCCAATCGTCGAGCCGGAGGTGGTTTCAGAGGGCGCATAGACCTTGAGGCTTAGCGTCATTTTCTCGCCTTCTCTCAGCTCATGTATGTTCCATGTCGTCGGCCCGATGAGTGTCACCCAGCTAGCTGTCGGCGCTATAGTCACAGTTATATCCCTGAGCTTCTCGCCTGCAATGTTCTCTATTGTTATGTTTATAGGCTCTATCATCCCGCCTCTTACATATTCGTCCGAGTATACTCTCAACCTATTCCTCTTACTTTCCTCGAGAATTGTTATTGTGAGACCCTTTTCAGCAACATGTCTTCCTTCATCATCAGCGTATGTTATCAACACGGGTATTGAGTAGGATCCTCCGGCAGCCCTTTCATTCACTAGAACGTCTATCGAGATCTTTTTCTCGGATCCAGGCTCGAGATCTCCAAGCTTGAGCGAAGTTAAGCCGCTTAGAACTGTCAGAGGTGGGCTGATAAGCTTATTTAGCCCGATTTCCACGTTGACATCTCTTGCAGTCTCGCTCCCGCTATTCTTCACGATGATGTTCAGGGTCTTGGAGTGCGCGGGCTCCATGACTGGATCATCAAGCAGTACGTCTAAAAGGACCCCAACGCCTCCGAGCGGCTTAACCTTCACCATAAGCTCGTGCGTCTCGGTAACCTGCTCTCCATAGGAGTTCTGGTATCTCACCTCGGCGACTAGGATAGCTGAGCCATCTGCCAGCGCCCTGCTCACGAATATCCTTAGCGGGATGATTACGTATGAGCCCGGCGCCAAGTTCCCAACAACATGCCTGCCACCGCCCTCGAGGAGGGCTAAGCCAGCGGAGGCGGATCTCACCCAGACTTCAACCGATGATGCATGAGCCGATCCCGTGTTCTCCACGGTCAGCTTGAGGTTGGCCTCCGATCCTGGCTCGAGAATGCTTGGGCTAATGGATAGCTCGAGGCCGGCTTTGCCCGTGACCCTGAACCTGACCTTGACTATTGTCAGGGTTATCGAATCCTCATCCCACTTGACGTATCTCAGGGCGAGACTCGCCTCATGTTCGCCCACCTTCACATTCTCACCTATGTCTATGAGGAATGTTAGGTAGAAACGCTCGCCTGATCTAACATGGCCGCTTGTTGAGGGGCTTGTTAAGCGCTCGCCGCTCTTGGAGTCCCTAAAGCCCTCCGGCAGATATAACGTTCCCTGAACGTATCTAATGTCCTTGTCCATAGTGTTTATGAGCTCGATGACGAGTTGCGTGTTCCTATCTCCTGGAGCGACCTCCATTCTCTTGTTGATGCTCCCAAACCAAGCGTCCGAGAATATTATGTCCGGGACTGAGTCCGCTGAAGCTGCCAGCGGTATGACGATTGCTGCCAGTAGTAGGCAGGCTAGGATTAGGCTAATTCTCCTCATAAACAACACCATCCCTCATCCTCACGATTCTCTTGGCTGGAGCAGCCGTCTCGGGGTTATGCGTTACGACCACCAGTGTTACGCCGAGCTCCCGGTTAAGCCTCGTGAGGAGATCCACAACCTCGGCTGCTGAGGCTGAGTCAAGGTTTCCAGTCGGCTCATCTGCTAATATTATCCTCGGGCTCGTCACTATGGCCCTAGCGATCGCAACCCTCTGCTGCTCTCCACCGCTGAGTTCTATTGGCCTATGATTCATCCTACGTGCTAGGCCCACCATCTCCAGCGCCTCCTTAGCCCTCCTCATCCTTTCCTCGCCATTAACGCCCTTGATCGCGAGTGGTAGCATTACGTTCTCGAGGGCCGTGAGTCGGGGTATCAGGTTAAATGTCTGGAAAACGAATCCTATAAGCTCGTTCCTCAGCCTGCTGAGCTCCTCATCGCTCATCTTGCTCGGGTCTCTGCCCTCGATCAGAACCCTGCCCCTCGTCGGCCTATCGAGAGCACCCGCCAGGTGCAGGAACGTGGATTTACCGCTCCCCGATGGCCCCATTATCGCCACATGCTCGCCCCGCTTAATCTCTATATTGAGGCCCCTGAGCGCCGGGACCTCCACCCTGCCCAGCTTATAGATCTTCCAGACGTTCTCAAACTTTATTGCCGGCTGCTCCAACGCCATCACCCAGCCGGGGCTTTTTCAGAGCGCAATAAGTATTTTTTGTAACTTGCGGAGTATTATTACAGGTTTTCATGATGAGCGGGCAGGAGGAGCTTGTCCGCGCGCTCAGGAAGCTTGGGCTGAGCGAATATGAGGCGAGAGCCTATATCGCCCTTGTGGAGCTTGGCGAGGCGGATGCGAGCGAGATCTCGAGAAGGTCCGGCGTCCCGAGAACTAGGATTTATGATGTCCTCGGCAGGCTTGAGTCGGCGGGGATAATCCAGAAGATCCTTGAGTCTAGGCCAGCCGTATACTCAGCGATACCGCCCGATAGAGCACTGGAGCCGCTAAGAAGGAAGTTATTCGACGAGGTCTCGGAGGCGATTGACAGGCTGAAGCTCATGTATGCCTCGACGAAGACTATTCCAAGATTTAATATGATTTTGTTCAGGGGTGATAGGGTTTATGAGGCAATAATGGATCTGGTTGAGCGGTCGAGGAGGGATTTTCTCGCGAGGATCTTCTATCTGCCATCACACGTACTGATGGAGCTCGTGGAGAGGCTTAGGAGTCTTAAGCAGCGAAACATCCAAGTATACTTCTACATCGATACGCGTGTTCTGAGGAGGGAGCTCCCGCTAGATCAGCTGGAGGGGATGTTAAAGGAGCTTGGAGGCAACACTTTCACAGCTCTTATCCCCCTAAGCTTTATATGCGCCGACTTCGAGAGGCTGCTGGTTATATATGCCTCGCCGGAGAACCCAAGCGAGTGCTATGGTTTCCTAGTTCACGGATTTGAGGAGGTTGGGAAGATTATTAGGGATCAGCTCGTAGGCGAGCGAGCGTCACCAGAGAGCAGCTAGCGCGTCAGCCTATTATATGCTTCAATAGTAGCCTGACCACTCCAACCCTCTTGGAAACCTCTACCCACATCCCCATCACCTCGCATCATTAACGATTATGGTGTAGCTTGGCTCAATCCCGCATATGAGCCTACCCCTCTCCCTCACGTAATATGTTAGATCCCGGTCGGGGTCATCCGAGACCTCCTCCAGCACCCTCCAAAAACTCCTCATCATAAACCTCATAGACCTCGAAGTATGCGTCGCGGCTACCCCCTAAACCACCCTACAACAATCCTCATGCTCCCACAACCGAGCATGATGAAGGACCTGCCCTTATTTCTTGGACTCTATCCTGAAAGTGGAAGAAAAAATAAAGAGTGGGGTGTTGTGATGCGGGCTCCGGCTTTATGGCATGCTCATTTCAGCGGCCTTCAGCTTGAATAGCACTGCGTCCCACACCTCCTCCTAGACTTCCCCGAGGTATTCGATTAGCTGATCCCAGTCCATCACTCTGACCATGTCGCATCTTGTTACGCGCCTGTCGCCCTCCCTCAAGCCCCTGATCACGAAATACTTGACATCGTCCCCTCCCTGACGGTATTACGAATATCTGCTCCGAAGTTTTTCCATCGCCATGGAATCCTATTTTTAGCCGGCCTCCCGGCATCT
>JAKCEV010000047.1 GCA_023539495.1 Candidatus Wolframiiraptor allenii | reverse complement strand
ATTCAAACTCGATATCGAGGGTTGGAGGGTTTCAATAATAGTTCATGGTGGAAGGCGGGTTACATTGAGGCTGCTTCACGGGAAATATCACGATAGGTTCAGGGGCATGAGGTTGGGTGAGGCGCGGCTGGTGCTAGAGAAGGATGGCAACCCTTACCTGAACGTTGTCTTTCGCCAGGCCGTTATGTTGCCGGAGATAGGCGCGGATGCCAAGGTTATCGCCGTTGACATTAATGAGAACGTCATCGTATATGGTAACAATGACTTCATCGAGAGGTTTGAGACTGATGAGGGCATCATTAGGACGCGATACTTCCTCAAACGTAGACGGATACAGTCAAAGGTTCGTGGTAAGGAGTTGCGGAGGAAGCTGCTGGGGAAGTATAAGGGACGTGAGAGGCATAGAGTCGGGGAGATCTACTATAGGGCGGCTAAGGAAATAATCAGTAAGGCTAGGGAGGTTGGCGCGACAGTAATAGTGATGGAGGACCTCAGGCGCCTTAATGAGGAGGATAAGGGCTCTAGGGAGCTTAATGGGCGGATACACCGCTGGTCATATAGAAGGTTCCAGCAAACACTAGAATATCAAGCAAAGCTCCATGGACTTAACGTGAAGTACGTTGACCCAGCATATACCTCGAGCCTATGCCCAGTATGCGGAGATGAGCTAAAAGAGGGCTCGAATGGGCATAGGATCAGAAGATGTCAAAGATGCGGCTTAGAGGAAGATAGAGACGCGATAGCTGTAAGAAATCTAACGAAGCGCTACTACAAGGAGTACATAAAATGCCAAAAACCCAATAAAACTTTTTGATTGTCGGTGCCAGATAGATGTGGGGAGCCCGCGTTCCCCCCGAAAGCCTCCCAATGAGAAGAGGGAGGAAGGGCCAAAAGCCCAGAACGTCATGTAATTGTTTTCGGCGGCTGCGGCAGCCTCTTGATCATGCTCTTTATAGAGTCCGGCCATTCATCGAAATCGAATCCATGTCTTGCTAGGAATCCGGCGGCCCACCTGCTTATCCCATGGCCGACACATCCAGTCCAGATCTCCCGGCCCCTAGCCTCCTTTATTCTAAAGTTCTTCACGTAAAAATCCCTGTGAACGCTGGCCGCTGTTATTTCAAGCCACTCGGCCTCCTCTCTCGGGCCCCGATATGGCAGATAAACCTCAACATCGAGTGTCGGTATCCTGTCTATATGCGAGACATCTATCAGCCTCTTTGAAGCCTCTTGGGGCGAGAGGTAGAATGGGGCTCCTGCAACCAGCCTCCACTCCATGTCCAGATCTTTCTCAAGAACGTCTATCGTCAGATCGGCCACCCTGTTCCTCAATTCTATCACCTGATCTGGTGCTCCGAGAAAGACCATCTCCATCCTGAGGAACTCATTCGTCCTCACAAGGCCCTCAACGCCCCCAGCCTCATTTCTCCAAGTCCATCCACCCATGACCTCGTAGGCTTTGACCGGTAGATCCTCGAGCCTGACAATCTCCCCGCTGAAGAATTGGTAGAATGCTGTGCACTGAATCGCCTCCATAATATATTCTGGCTCTCCGAGAATATTCTTCAACAGGTCCGTCCGAAGCTCCCTTCTAAGCTTAAACTCTCTCTTAAACTCGTCGAAGGCTGATGGATCCCTCGGCGGGACACATACATAGAAGACCCCATCGGGTAGATGCTCTATATATGTTGTGAGCTTCTTGTAAACCTCCATCGGCACAAGCCTCGGGAACATCCACTCCTCGAATCCGAGGGGCCTCGCTACCCTCTCTATGAGCAGCTGGATTATCGCTCTTACTAGGGCTGCCATCGGGGGCATGTAGATCCACTGACCCCTGCCGGGATATCTCTTCACCCATCCTCTCCTCTCCGCTTCGACAGCGACATCAACTTCGAGCTTATGCAGTTTCTCGGTACCCCTCCTCAAGACCGTCCCGAATGGCGCAAGCTTCTCGCCCTCGACGCGTGCCTCCTCAACCCTGACAAGCTTAATCGCCCTATCAACAATCCTATCCTGAAGATCATGCTCCGTCAGGTTGTGGAAGGAGAGGATCAGATCTCCATTCGACTCGCTTACCTCCGCCATCCCCTCCAAGAGCTCCTCCGCCCTCTGCCTCCCCACATGGCCGCCGCTGATCCTCACCTCCAAGCTCTCCACCAAGACACGTCTAACACCAATCCTCTTGGACCCAACCCTCTGGGCCAAGATATTCTTCAGCCTGAGAAGGGCATCATGTGCTCTAAGGCTCCTCCCAGACCTGATCGAGACCCTGAGCACGCTTCCCTCAACACTCCAACCCATCAGCTCAGCGGACTCCTCGCCATACTTCTCCGCACCCCTTCTAAGAAATTCCCCGAGCTCATCAAACGCCTCCCTGATCTCCTGCATAGCACCACTTGCATCCGAGCTTAGCTCAATCCTGCCCGAGAGCTGAAATCTGAGGCTCATCCAAGCTCCATCATTCCCCCAATTAACAACAATATCAATATTCGCCCGGTGCCCCTTCGGCGATTTTCAGGGTATAACGGAGCAGCTTGCAGACCCGCGGCAGAATCAAAGTTTAATTAAGTCCTGAGTGCATTTCTCCACTAGAGGGAGTGGCATGTCCTTCAGGATGAAGTTGCCGAGCGCTGACTACTTCTCAGACCTACTTAAGGCCATAAACGCGGTCGCTGATGAGGGGACATTCAAGGTCTCGGCTGACGGAATGAGGCTTGTTGCCATGGATCCAGCTCACATATCTCTCGTCGACTTCGAGCTCTCCAGCTCAGCGGCCGAGGAGTATGAGTGCAGCGGCGAGTTACAGATCACCGTGAATATCTCCGAGCTCCTGAAGCTATTGAAGTATGTTAAGAGCGGCGAGAGCCTAACACTCTCATATAGTGAGGGCGAGAGAAAACTTGACCTGATAATCATAGATGCAACAGGATCCAAGCAAAGGATTTTCACGTTTAACACGCTTGAGACCGTTGAGGCTAGGAGCGTTACCCCAAAGCTCACGTTTGACGCGAAGGCCAGGATAAGCTCGGCGGCGGTGAAAGACGCTATAAGAGACTGCAAAGCCCTTAGCGATTATGTGAAGATAACAATAAGCCCAGATGAAGTTATCCTCTTCGCTAAGGGGGAGCTCGGCGGAGCCCAGATAAAGTTCTCGAGACATGGGGCCGCGATATACGAGATAGTGGCGAATAAGGAAGTCTGGGCACACTTCAGCATAAACTATCTCGAGAAAATCGTGAAGGCGGGCTCGGCACTCAGCGACGAGATGACCATGGAGCTGACCACAAATAAGCCGATAAAACTCGGGTTCCCAATACCATCCGGGAGGCTAGAATATCTCGTAGCCCCGAGAATCGAGGGGGCATAAGGGCGCCCAAGCCTATAAACAGGCCATAATTAACCCTAAATACGGATACCCCTCATCTAGAGCTGAAAACTAACTTGCCTCCATTGATCCCGAGCAGGCTCCGTATCCTCTCTTGGAGAATCGTTATCTGCCCCTCGGCCACCTCATCGAGGGCCATTACTGTTCTCTAGGGCTTGGACAATGTCTCCTTGACGAATATCTCCTCGGGATTGAAAGGGATCCTTCGGAGAGACCCGGGTTTTGTATGCGATATTGATTAATTCCGCCGGGGGGCGCGGTGCTATGGTTCCGGCTTCCCAAGCATGTAAAAGGCGGGAAATCGTCAGCAGGTGTGTATGGTTGTCTTTTAGTGAGCCCGGGAGGGGATTTGAACCCCTGTAGAGCGGGTCACCGCGCTTGGGCGGGTCTGCAGCCCGCCGCCTGCACCACTCGGCCACCCGGGCTCTTTTCTCGATTTCTTTTAGCGAGACACCATTTTTAATATTTTCGCCGCCTCTTCTGGACCAGAGTCTTGCTTTTTGCGGAGTTTATTTTAAGGGGTGGGGGATGTATTTTCGTGGGTGCTGGGTTGCTGAGGCGTAGGAGCCTTCTAAAGCTTCTTAGGGGGAGGAGGAGTATCCAGGTCTTTAAGAGAGCTCGCATGCCGGATGATGTCGCGAGGCTTATTGTTGAGGCTGGTGTTAGGGCTCCAAGCTACCTGCATCTACAAGAATACTCTATAGTAATTGTGGCTGATGAGAATCTTAGGGGCGAAATTGCGAAGCTTTGTGAGGGCCGGGATGAACTGATAATGAACGCGGCAGCGATCTTTCTCATCTGCGCCGACTTGAATAGGCCTGCGAGGATGCTCAGCCTCCTCGGGCACCCAAATGTCCTAAGGTCTAACAAGCACCCGGTCGAGTCAGTCTTCGCCGTCTTCGATGCCGGCCTCGTGACCGCGTTCATGATCATGGCCGCTGAGATAATAGGCTATGGCTCAACGATTCTTTATCACCCAATGCTTTATCCAAGCGAATTCGCGAAGCTTTTCCAACTTCCTCCGGGCGTTACGCCTCTAATCCTCCTCTGCGTCGGTGAGAGGGGCGAATCTCCCCCGCTTAGGCCAAGACTCCCCCTAGACCTAGTCTTCTTCAGAAACTCCTATCGAGAGGCTGGGGAAGAGGATCTTAAGAGGTACATAAGGGAGCTTGGGGATGCCATGAGGAGGGAGGATTACGTGAGGAAATACATTGGCCTCAACATGGATTATCTTGAATACCTCAAGTCCGCGACGACATTCAATGACGAGCTGAAGAAAACTTATGATGCTATTGAGAAGTTCCTGAAGGAGAACCTGATGAGGTTCTAGCATGCTCTTAGGAAGGACTTGAGGTATTGGGGGGATAAAGGGGGAAGGAAGGTTAATTTAGCGTTCTGGGCTTTTTGCCCTTCCTCCCTCTTCTCATTGGGAGGCTTTCGGGGGGAACGCGGGCTCCCCACATCTATCTGGCGCCGGCCATTAAAAGAGGTTTTAGGGAGCTTGGCATCCATGCACTCCTCGTAATAGCGTTTCACCAGATTCTTCACCGCTATCACATCCTTATCCTCCTCTAACCCACATTTCCAACATTTCATCAGCCTGCGCCCGTTCGAGCTCTCCTCTAGCTCATCTCCGCATATAGGACACGTCTTTGAAGTGCCTCTGGGATTTACGTACTTTACATGTAATCCGCAGAGTTTTGCTTGATATTCTAAGATTTTTTGGAACCTACTGTATGACCAGCGGTGTAGTCTTCCATTCAACTCCTTGGAACCTGTATTCTTCCTATTAAGGTGCTTAAGGTCTTCCATGATAATTATTTTCACGTCGGCTTCCTTAGCCTTATCAATTATCCTCTTGACGGCCTTGTGATAGATTTCCTTGATCCTCCGCCATTCACGGCTCCTATACTTCTCCAGCAATCTCGCCCGTAGCCATTTGCCACGAATCCTTGATTGTATCCGTCTGCGTTTGAGGAAGTATCGGGTTCTAATAATCCCCTCGTTCGTCTCAAACCTCTCGATGAAGTCATCGTTTCCATATACGATGGCGTTCTCATTAACGTCAACG
Organism: Candidatus Wolframiiraptor allenii; assembly: GCA_023539495.1. Lineage (GTDB taxonomy): Archaea > Thermoproteota > Nitrososphaeria_A > Caldarchaeales > Wolframiiraptoraceae > Wolframiiraptor > Wolframiiraptor allenii. Next base: position 3,690 of record JAKCEV010000047.1, on the reverse strand, counting down.
GCGATAACCTTGGCATCCGCGCTTATCTCCGGTAACATAACGGCCTGATGAAATGCGACGTTCAGGTAAAGGTTGCCATCATCCTTCAGTACCAGCCGTGCCTCACCCAGCCTCATGTTCTTAAACTTCTCATGATACCTCCCGTGAAGTAGCCTCAATGCAACCCATCTCCCTCCATGGACCGCTATTGAAGCCCTCCAGCCCTCGACATCGAGCCTGAACAATTGCCTGTCCAACCATATCGTCCGCCCCTTGAATATCGGTCTCTCTTTCTCACACATCCCCAGCTTCTTCATCTCTATAAAGGATTTGTAGATGCCGGCCGTAAGCTGGCATGCCGTATGAATGTAATGCGATGGTAGTGTTGGATATCTTTGACGTAGCTCGCGATACTTCGCGTACCACAGCCTTCTAGGACTGGTGGCCCCATGCGAGTGGGCGTATTCAATGAGCTCATTCACGATCCTCCGATACTCCTTGAACAGGCGATGTATCTCTGAGATCGTCGCCTCATCAACATCCGTGAGATCCACCTTAAACCTCGCGGTAAGCTTTATCTCTTCAACCGGCATCATCGCTCACCCCTGAAATCCTCGTCCTCCTCGAAGACCTCATAGAGTAGGCCACATAGCTCCATGCAGACATGGTCCATCACTTTGCCAACGTATCCGCGATAGTATCTCTCGGCGGTAGCCGGCGTTGAGTCCACGTAATCCAAGACCACGATAAACTCCCTCAGGAGACCAGCCCCCTCGAAAGCGTCCACGTAACCATTCATGCCTCCACAATACCATCCTAATACATGCCTGCCCTTATTTCTTGGGGACCCGCCTGAAAGTGGAAGACTATTATGATGATGCCGGGAAGCCGGCTGAACATAGGATTCCATGGCGATAGAGGGGCCTCGGAGCAGATATTCATGATACCATTCAGGGATGGGGACGATGTCAAGTATTTCGTGATCAAAGGTATATGTGAGGGCGACAGGCGCGTAACAAGATGTGATATGGTGAGGGTAATGGACTGGGATCAATTGATAGAATATCTCGGGGAAGTCTGGGAGGAGGTGTGGGACGCAATACTATTCAAGCTGAGGGCCGCCGAGACGAGCATGCCATAGACATCACAACACCCCCATATTTTTCCCATTTTTCGGTGGTCTTCCCAAGAAATAAGGGCAGGTTCTTCATCATATTCGATATTTAACCCGCCTAGGCCGCTTGTAAGTATAGGCAAGCTGATGATTTATTCAAGGTATCCGGAGGTTGATCCCCAGCTTCCGATAGCGGCGGAGAAGGTTGAGTGGATTAGAGATTGGGATGAGGTTTTAGAGGAGGCGATATCCATTGCTGGGAGGAGGGATCTCAGAGCCGCAATAATACCGAACGCGGACATACAATGTCCTGGGGATGTTCTTTTGCATGAGAGGTGACCTCGGTAATATCTCCTCTTCACATTTGGGGAAGGCGCTATATTCGGGAGGGTGCTTAAGCCTCCTTGGGAAAAGTTGCTTAATTATGGGCCAGTCGCTGAATATTAATTTAGCCTCGTGGTTACGGGTTTATGGCATGGAGGAGGCGGTGAGGGTTCTAGCGGAGTATGCTAGGCTTGTTAATGAGGCGCTCGAGAAATATATCCCGAGAAGAATCGATGAGGCCTGGCTTAATCGTGTTCTCGGGGCCCCCGAGTACGCCTATGAGGTTGAGTCCCTGAATAAGGGGGTGTTTGAGCCATTTTGGGATCTTGCTGATCGAGGTGGTAAGAGGTGGAGGCCTGCCCTGATGCTCATGATCTATGAAGCTCTTGGAGGGGATCCTAGGGAGATCGCGCCTCTAGCTGTGATCCCCGAGGCGATTCATAATGGGACCTTGGCGGTTGATGATGTCGAGGATGGAAGCGAGTTTAGGAGAGGGAGGCCCTGCATACACAGGATCTATGGCGAGGATATAGCGATAAACATGGGCAACACGATGTATTATCTACCGCTTCTGGTATTGAATGAGGTCGCGATCCCGGATGAAAAGAAGCTGAAGATACTCGAGGAGTATGTGAGGATGATGATCAGGTTAAGCCTCGGGCAGGCAATGGATATCGCATGGCATAGGGGGATCGTGAAGGAGGTGAATGAGAGCCAGTATCTCCAGATGACGTTATTCAAGACTGGTGCTTTGGCAGGTTTCGCGGCCAAGATGGCCGCGATAATAGCTGACGCGCCCGAGGAGAGGGCAAGGATGATCCAGAGGTTCGCGGAGTTGATAGCCGTCGCATTCCAGATACAGGATGATATCCTCAATCTCGTCGGCGATGAGGCGAAGTATGGTAAGGAGATAGGGGGAGATATAACGGAGGGTAAGAGGACACTGATGGTAATCCACGCGCTCAGGAATCTCCCGGCTGATGAGGCTGAGAGGCTTAGGTGGATACTCGACATGAGGACTGGTGATAAGCGCCTGATCATGGAGGCGATAGATCTGATGAAGAAGGCCGGGAGCATAGATTATGCGAGAAAAGTCTCTGAGGAGCTCGCAATGGAGGCCCTAGAGGCCCTGAGAAGAGGCCTGCCCAAGTCTGAGAGCAGGAGGAAGCTCGAAGTCCTCGCGGAGTTCCTGATAAGGAGGGAGTTCTAAGGGCTGGGAAGATTTATTCCCCGGGTTAAGCCAAGTTACTTCTATGAGCTCTGAGGTGAGGTTTGAGGTTATCGAGGTTAAGATTCCAGAGGGATGTAATGTCATCTTCGGGATAAGCCACTTCATCAAAACTGTCGAGGATATTTATGAGGCGTTCGTGAATACTGTTCCCGGCGCGAGGTTTGGGCTCGCGTTCGCCGAGGCAAGCGGCCCATGTCTTATCAGACATGAGGGGACAGATGAGGAGCTCAGAAAGCTCGCCGCCGAGACTCTTCTAAGGATAGGATGCGGCCACACGTTTATCGTCTTCATGCGGGGCATGTATCCGATCAACGTCATGGAGAGGCTCAAGTCCGTCCCCGAGGTCTGCACGATACTTGCGGCCACAGCCAACCCGCTTCAGATAATCGTCGCCGAGACAAGCCAAGGTAGAGGGGTAGTCGCCGTCATCGACGGCTACAAACCGAGGGGGATAGAGACTGAGAGAGACATCAAGGAAAGGAGGGAGTTTCTCAGGAAGATAGGCTACAAGTTTTAGCGCCGCCACCTACATCCCCCTCTTCCTTAAATAGAGTTCAGAAGGGGTCATCTTCGTGCATGAGTGGGCTTTAGCCGAAGCAGTGGTGTCAACGATCTCGAGGATAGCCGCCAATAAGAATGTTAGAGGCATCATTGATGTGACTATTAGGATTGGCGAGCTCCAGCAGATAGATCTAGATGCCTTCAAGTTCGCCTTGGAACAGCTTAGCGGCCAATATTCCATACATGCCAGGTTCGAGTTTAGGGAGGAGAGGGCGGAATTCAGGTGCAGAGTCTGCGGCGAGACCTGGCCCTTCAAGAGGGAGGATCTAGACCCGGATATCAGGGAGGCGATCCACGTGATCCCAGAGGTTGCCCATGCTTTTCTCAGGTGCCCGAGATGCGGCAGCCCCGATTTCGAGGTTGTTAGGGGCAGGGGAGTCTGGATCGAGAGCGTGAGGGGGGAGAATGACCCCCTCCCCACTTAGGGTGGGGAGGTTTGGGCTACATCCTCCCTCATTGGGGAGTTCAGCCCTTGGCCGGG
>JAKCEV010000046.1 GCA_023539495.1 Candidatus Wolframiiraptor allenii | reverse complement strand
CCTTCCACCATGAACTATTATTGAAACCCTCCAACCCTCGATATCGAGTTTGAATAACGTGCTGTCCAGCCATATCGCCCGCCCCTTGAATATCGGCTTCTCCTTCTCACACATCCCCAGCTTCTTCATCTCTACAAATGACTCGTAGACGCTGCTGGCATACCTGCATGCAGTAAAAATATAATGCGATGGCAACGTTGGATGCCTCTGCCGTAGCTCGCGATACTTCGCGCGATGCAGGCTGATGAAGCTGGTGATCCCATGCGAGTGGGTGTATTCAATGAGCTCATTCACGATCCTCCGATACTCCTTGAACAGGCGATGTATCTTGGAAATCGTCGCCTCATCAGCATCTGCGAGATCCACCTTGAAGTTTGCTGTGAGCTTTATTTCCTCAACTGGCATCATCACTCACCCCCGAGGTCCCCGCCCTCCTCGAAGGCCTCGTAAAGTAGGCTTCGTAGCTCCATGCAGACATAATCCATCACCTTACCAACATGTCCGCGATACTCCCTGGCGAAGTCGTCGAGCATCCTGGGGCCATCATATGCAAGCATCCTAGCGATGGCTGGTGGCGGCCTGTATCTCTCAACAGCGGCAAGCGTCGAGTCCACGTAATCCAAGATCCCGACGAACTCCTTCAGGAGGCCGGCCTCCTCGAAGGCGTCCACGTAGCCAATCATGCCCCCACAATACCCTCTCAGTACACGCCTGCCCTTATTTCTTGGGGACCTGCCTGAAAATGGAAGACTATTATGATGATGTCAAGATGCCGGGAAGCCGGCTGAACATAGGATTCTATGGCGATAGAGGGGCCTCGGAGCAGGTCTTCATGATACCGTCAGGGAGGGGGCGAGGTCAAGTATTTCGTGGTCAGGGGCGTGAGAGAGAGCGACAGGCGCGTAACAGGATGCGACATGGTCAGGATAATGGACTGGGATCGGCTGATCGAATATCTCGGGGATATCTGGGAGGAGCTATGGGACGCGACGCTATTCAAGCTGAAGGCCGCCGAGACGAGTATGCCGTAAAGTCAAGACCCCGACATTATGGTTCATAGTCAGGAGGGAGACTCTCATTCAAGCCGAGGAGCTTCTCCATATCCCTTCCCAAGAGCTGGGTTCTTAGGGTGGGGTTGAAGCCCGGTGATGTCTTAGAGATAAGCGAGGGGGTTGATGGTAGTCTTAGGCTTAGCCCGCCTGAGGCTAGGCTAAGGAGGAGCTTCTGCAGGTTAAATGCCGATTTGTGCCGGGATCCTGAGCAGCTCGGGGCTATAGTTCTAGCGGGCTATAGGGTTGGCTACGACATAATCCAAGTGACATGCTCGAAGAGTCCTATTCACGAACTGTCTAGAGGCTTGGAGGGCTTGATCGAGGGCCTCCCCGGCTTCGAGCTGGATCAGGGCCAAAACTCTGAGCTCATCATGCTAGGTCGAGTGGGCTCAAGCTCACCCTCACGCACACTATATCCCCATCCCTCAGCCCGAGCTTTTCCCTGAGACAGACGGGCGACAATATCTCGATGACCTCTCTCGGGTAATGTGTCCTCTCTATGAAGAGTATCGCGGCCTCCTCCTCCCCGACACGCGCCTTGATGCATTTCGCGCCGCCATAAGACCTCTTCCCATCACTAAACCTCTCTATCTCTATTCTCGCAGCCCTCTCCACCAAAGCCCTCTTCAATATATCATCCCTCCCGATCAGCCTCAGGTTCAATGTCCCGGGATAGGGCTTGAACCCGAGCTTCTCCTCAAACTGCCTAGTGTAGAATGGTATCTGGACATAGTAGGCGCCCTCACCCAGCCCGGTGAAGACCCTGCCCGTAAGCGTGATCTCGGACGGCCTCTCCAGAACCTCCTTCAACTTGGCGTGAAGCGATAGCATCAGGTCAAGCGCTTTATTCGTCAGCCTTATGACAGCGCCTCTCCCCGATGGCTCCCTCTCAATAAGCCCCTCCTTCTCAAGCTCTATCAATAGCCTTGAGGCGGATTGCTGCGAGATCCCAATCTCCTCGGCGAGCTTGGCCGTAGAAATCCTAACGCCACCAACAAGAGCATTCTCCTGGGCTAGGCGAAGGATAATCCTACCCTTACCGCTGAGGATCTCCTCGAGCGGCATTCAAACGCTTATGGTCTCGTTTAGCTTTAAGCCCTCCTCCGAGAAGAGCAGGAGATCTATGCCGTTCCCGCTCGCCGCATCCCTTGCTATCGCCGCCCTTATTGCCTTTATCGCGAGGGCTCTAACGTCCTCGGGTGATAGGTCAGGCTTATAATCAGCCTCGATCACGCCGATGGCTATCTCGGCACCAGAGCCCACAACCGCGTAATCATCCTCGATCATGGATCCCAGCGGGTCGAGGACTATGATATGCGCCCCTGTATCATCAAATCCGCCGACAATAGTCTCCGCGATATAGGGCATGAACCTGCTATCGAACAGGTAGTTTGAGAGAACCTTTGCGACAGAGACAACCTTGGGCTCCTTCCTATACGTGTACCTGTAGATGTTTATCTCGGCCTGAGCACCCTTAACCAAGATCTGCATGTCACCGACTAGGCCTGCGCAGGCGGCGCCTATCTTCGGGGTTATCTGGAAGACCTTCCTAACATTCTTGCTCATCACGAAGTAGCCATATGTCAGCCTCTTCTCTGAGGCCAGGACGACGGCATTAGCCGTCTTTATGCCGACCGTGGTCGCGCCGGGGAACGGGTATTGGAATGCCATGAGGGTCGATTAGTGTTGGGATTCCCGGTTCTTAACCTTTCGCGCACTAGCCATAGCGCCCCGTTAGAAGGCTCTCCGAGAACCGCCTCCTCTCCTCCACTGTCTCCTCGTAAAGCCTTCGATAGAGCTTTTTCTCGGCCTCGCTCATCACATAACCCCTCCTAGCCATCATCCTCTCAGCAGCTTCGATCATTCGGTCCACGCCAACCCAGTCCCAGACCCTGCCCTTAACATACCATGTGAATGGCGGTACATATTTGGGATATGGTTCTCCGGATGTAACGAGATTGCACATTATGCCTATCATGGAGCCTGTTGATAGGAGGGAGCCGATCCCGGTCTTCGTGTGATCACCTATAAATGCCCCGAGCTTGATCATCCCCGTGTCCACGAGCCTTCCAGCCGCTGGAGCCCTGACCGAACCATAATCGTTCTTAAGATCGCTGGTCGTCGTTAATGCTCCGAGATTAACCCACTCGCCGATATAGCTATGGCCCACGAAGCCCGCATGATACTTATTCGAGAATCCTTGGAATATTGTCTCCTCAACCTCCCCTCCAACCCTGCACATGGGCCCTATCGATGAACCGGAGATCCTGCCGCCCACGATCCAAGAACCTCTTCCAACATAGCATGGCCCGGCAACATAGCTATGTGGAAAGATCACTGCATCATCATCAATTACTATCGGGCCGCTTGTCGTGTCAAGAACTACACATGGATAAATCTTGGCGCTCCCTGAGACCATGACGTCCTCTTTATCCCCCACCACGTAGACGCCCTCGCCGCCCGGCCTTTCCCATGACCTAAGCCGTCTAAGCCTCTCCAAATCCCTCTCAAGCTCGAGCCTATGATATTTCACAAGATCCCATGGGTATTTCACAAACCTCACCCCATCAGATTCCCGGGTTCCAAGCTCATGCACAACCCTCTCAAGCACTTCTCCGATATTCCCACACCCCCTCAGCATACTCTCGACATCATTCTTCCTGATGAGCGCGTAGACCGGCTCGCCCTCCTTCACCGTGACTCCATCCTCGAGCTTGAGGAGATTCTCGTCGAAGAGCCATCTACCATTAATGATGAGGAGATCCTCGTCTCTCATGAGGGCCTTAACATCATCAAGTGCGTGGACCTCGCCGGCGTTTGCAAGCCTCTCGTGAGCAACATCGAACAACATGCTCCTAACATAGAAAACTATGTGACCCTCGACGCTTAATGTGATCTTCTCGTAGAGCATGCTCGTGCCGCATCTAAGGGTGTAGACCGGCCTCGCCAACGTGAGGGGCCTCAAAAACTCTTCGGCATCATCCTCATAGACCGCCACGAGCACGCTAGACACCCGCCTCTCAAGGGCTTAAGTCTTCTCCAAGAACCCTTCTTAGAGCCCTCTCAATGAATTCTATGTCCGTGCTATAGGTTAAGTCGAGGACCCATGAGTCCAGCGGGATAACTTTTACCCCGCATAGGCCCTCGTCTATCATAAGCTGGACGGCTGCTGTCAGCTCGAGCTCCCCCCTGATGGGATGGGGCTTAACGCGCCTGCAAGCCTCGAATATCGCCGGGCTAAACCTCCAGAGATTCATGTTCACGAGCACACCATACCTAGTCCTATATGCCCCCGGGTTCTCAGGCTTCTCGATTATCCTGACAAGGTTCAGGTTATCATCAACTTCCATGACCGCGAATGACCTAACCCTCTCCGGCCCAAAGTTTCCAGACGAGAGCAGGGACTCTAGCCTGAAGCCACCTACATAACATGAATTATGATCTTCTGCCCTGATCACGGGGTCAAGAGCATCCCTCGGGTAAAAGTTATCGCCATTCAGCACGAGGAAGACATCATCCCCGGCGAAGTCCCTGGCGGCATAGACGGCGTCAGCGGTCCCGAGGGGCTTCTCTTGGATCGCAAAGCTGATAGAGATCCCCAGTTCTCGGCTAACCTCATCAAAATAGCTCCTTAGTTCGAGATGCTCCGGCCCTACGACGAGGCAGGCTTCACGGATCTTAAGCCCCGCGAGAACCCTTAACTGATAATAAATGAACGGCTTCCCGGAGATGGGGATGAATGGCTTCCAGCCGAGCTTCGCGAACTTCTCAATTTGTGGGTCAAGGGATACCTGGCTCAAGCTGCTCCTCATCCGCTTGCCCATCCCGCGCGCGAGAATCACAACCTTACCGATCAGCCTCGATCACCCCAACTTGCTGATCCTAAGCCTATCACCCGGCTTAAGCCCGAGGATCTCTGCGGCATTTCCACGATTCACCGAGAGCTCGAGATACCCCCATCCCCCGACTGTGAGCAACAGCTGGCCAGCCTCCACGAAGCCATAAGACTTCACATATCTGCATCTAATCTCTCTCCCCGGGATGCTTACAAAGGCCTCGCTGCCGAGCTCTAAGCTGAGCTGCGCGGGCCTAAGATTCGTCACAAGGTTCCCGAATCTATCCACATGCATTATTGTCGCTTCAGCTGAGTCACCCTCGATAATGGGCTCCGGCAGCCTCATAACTGTATAGGACTCAACTCTCTTGCCGAGGCTTGAGGGTTTCTCTCCCCGGGCGAGCCTACCGACAACATGGGCGAAGACATCCCTCGCATGGAATGTCTCAACATCCCTAGGCGGAAGCCTAGATTCATCGATCTCATAGGCCGCGGATACCCCAAGGATCTCGGCGGCCGGCGCCATGAAGCCCGTATCAGGGCCGACGAATACATCACCCCTCGTGGTCTCCAAGATTATTCCCCTCCTCCCGGTTCCTACTCCCGGATCAACTACGCAGAGATGGATCGTGGCCGGAGGCATGTATGGCGCGCTCACTCTCAGGATGAAAGCTGCCTGAAGCTCGTTAAACGGCATAACCTCGTGCGTGAGATCAACTATCACCGCATCCCTGCAGTATGATAGTATGACACCCTTCACCTGCCCCACGTATGGATCCGCGAGCCCAAAGTCCGTGAGGATCGAGATAACAGGCCTAGCACCCGCCATCCTGAAGGTCAAATAATATAATGAAGCTCAGAGCTTTTAACTATCCTCACTCCATCAGTCAGCCAGGATTCATCATCGCTATGACGTGGGTTTACGGTCCAATATATGAATCCAGCCTCTCTTGCGGCTTTGGGGAAGCGTTTATTCCTAGGTGCGGCATTTGATGGGGCGTGATAAGGGTTAGGAAGGCTGATGGCAGGCTAGAGCTCTATGACGGCTCTAAGGTGCTGAGGACAGCCCTCTACCTTGGGCTGGACCGGGCTGACGCGGAAAGGATAGAGAGGGAGGTTTCTGAGAGGGTTTACGATGGAATACCAACATCCGAGATCCTCACGATGATCCGCGAGCTCGCGGAGGAGGTTAGGCCCGAGCTCTCCCACTCTAGGGATATTAGGGAGGCGATCTCGGCGATGAGGCCGAAGCCCGACTTCGAGGATTACGCTAGGATGGTATTAAGGGAAGCTGGATATCTTGTCGAGCCCGGGAGGGTTCTCGAGGGCAGATGCGTGAGCCATGAGATAGATGGCATAGCATTCAAAGGTGATGAAGTCTTCGTTGTCGAGGTGAAGCATCACTTCAACCATCACACGTACACTGGGCTTGGCACGATATTGGAGCTATGGGCCGCGCTTGAAGATCTAAAGGAAGGCTATAGGCTGGGCTTCCACCCATATGCCTTCACATCCGCGATCCTAGTCTGCAACACGAAGATCTCCCAACATGCAGAACAGTATGCGAGGTGTAAGGGGATAATGTACATGGGATGGAGGTATCCGAGGGCATTCTCGCTCAGCGACATCGTATCGAGCAAGAGAATCTATCCGATAACTATGCTCAAGGAGCTTCCTACTGAAAAGATCACGAAGCTCGGCGATCGCGGGATAGTGACGCTGAACCAGCTAATCAGGCTCCGGGTGGATGAGGTGGCCGAGATGCTTGGGGTGAGCATTGAAGAGGCCGAGCGGGTTAGGGAAATTGCGGAGAAGATTCTCTCAGGCTCACGTCAAAGCTAAGAGGGGATATTGGAAGTGATGCTTGGTATGGAGCTGATCGAGATAGATGGGTCCATGGGTGAGGGCGGTGGCCAGATTCTCAGGAACGCGGTCTCGCTCTCCGCCGTCTTGATGAAGCCGATAAGGGTTTACAATATCAGGGCTAAGAGGAGTAATCCGGGGCTGAGGCCACAGCATCTCACGGGGGTCAAGGCTGTTGCAGCCCTCTCATCGGCGGAGGTTTCAGGTCTCTATGTGGGCTCCAAGGAGATAGTCTTCAGGCCGAGGGCCCTTAAGGGGGGTAAAATGAGTTTCGATGCCGGAACAGCCGGCAGTACGACGCTCATACTCCAGAGCCTCATGCCTGTCATGGCATTCAGCAGGGAACCAGTCGAGGTGGAGCTTAGGGGTGGGACGAACAACCCCATGGCACCGCCGGTCGAGTACTTCCAATACGTCCTGATACCGATCTTGGAGAGGATGGGCTGCAGCTTCGAGGTCGAGCTCCTGAGGAGGGGCTTTTACCCGAGGGGCGGAGGCGTGGTTAGGGCGAGGTCGAAGCCCGTCGAGAGCCTCAAGCCGATAAGATTGATGGAGTCTGGTAGCGTGAGGAAAATACGGGGGCTAAGTTATAGTTGCAGGCTGCCAGCACATATTGTCGAGCGCATGGCCTCAACAGCTGAGAGGATCCTTAGAAGCGCGGGATATGGTGATGTTCATGTTGAGAGGCAGGCTCTCCAACCCGGAGATAACGCATGCTCCCTTGACCCGGGCTGCGGGATAATCTTGGTGGCGGAGCTGGAGTCAGGTGCGATAATGGCCTCTGACAATCTCGGGAAGCTCGGCGTCCCGGCAGAGAGGGTTGCAGAGGAGGCTGCTCAGAGCCTCATAAAACAGCTCGAAACAGGTGCGCCCGTAGACAAACACTTAGGCGATCAGCTCGTGATATGGGCAGCGCTTGCGTCCGGCGTCTCCGAATACCGGGTTGCAGAGCTAACGATGCACACGACGACGAGCATAGATCTCTGCAGGATCATGGCGGGCATAAGCGCCGAGGTTGATGGAAGGCTTGGAGAGCCCGCGACGATAAGGATTGCGGGGATTGGGCATAGGAGGCCCGGCTGAGCGAATACTTTAAAGATGCTCGAGCGCGGGTCACGTGAGGCAGCGGCATAGGGGCTGGAGGCTGATTAGGGGCTTGAGGAGGGGGCTTTTTGTCGGCAGGTTTCAGCCGCCGCATCTGGGCCATGTTCACGCTATCAAGGCTGCTCTAAGCGAGTGCGATGAGCTCGTGATAGTTGTGGGAAGCGCGCAGTATAGTCATACGCTTGAGAACCCGTTCACGGCTGGTGAGCGGATTGAGATGATACGCCGAGCCTTGTCGGAGGAGAACATAGATTTAGCGCGAGTCTACATAATCCCGGTCCCAGATGTTGGGGAACACTCAGTCTGGGTTGCGCGGGTCAAGTCCTTCTGCCCAAGGTTCCACGTGGTCTACACGAATAACCCGCTTGTAAGAAGGCTCTTCGAGGAGGAGGGCTATGAGGTGAAGCCGGTAAACCTCTATCAGAGGGACTTGGAGATGGGGACGAGGATTAGGGAGCTTATGCTGGGGGGAGGTGAATGGGAGAACCTCGTCCCGCACAGCGTCGCCGAGTACATCAAGAGGATAGGGGGAGTTGAGAGGCTCAGAACAATAGCCCAGAAAGATTACTGAGAATCCTCATGAGTGGAACCATGTTGAGGGAATTCAGGTATAAGCAGGCGATACTTGTGAGGACGGACCTGAGGATGAGTAAGGGGAAGATAGCGGCTCAAGCCGCCCATGCAGCCGTTTCGGCGGCGGAGGAGTGTAGGAAACTTAGGCCCGATTGGCTTGAGGCATGGCTATCCGAGGGCCAGAAGAAGGTGATCCTGAGGGTTGAGAGCGAGGATGAGCTCAGGAGATTCTATGAGGAGGCAAAAAGAATGGGGCTTCCGGCAAGCTTGATAGAGGATGCAGGGTTGACGGAGATCCCGCCGGGGACATTAACCGCGTGCGGGATTGGGCCGGCGCCATCCGAGATCCTCGACAAGCTGACAGGAAGACTCAAGCTCCTTTAATCCCCGAATGAGGCTTTTTGTAAGTAGATGATACCGGGGATTCTCGCGAGCCTAACACCAGAGTCGGTTGAGAAGTTTATCGGCATAGAGTGTTACGTGACGCGTGGAAGCGGGATAGGCGGGGTCATAAAGTCATCTCCGGAGGATTTCCAGACATGGGAGCAGCTCGTGGATGGGCTTGACGCGAGATCGATGTATGAGTCTTGGAAAGGTTTGAGGGAGGGGTTTGGGGATCAGCTGCTCGCGGTGATGTGGAAGAGGGGCGTGGACACGATAAGGGCTTGCACGATCCTCGCGAGACAGCTCGGGATAAGGCCGGCGCAGATCGGCGTATGCGGCATCAAGGATAAGGTGAGCGTGAGCTGGCAGTTCATAACACTTCCAGCCTGGAGCATGAGATCGGAAGGAGTTGATGTTGGAGGCGTGATAAAGGTTCTCCCGATAATGCACGTGGGCTGGAGGATAAACTCCGAGAGGCTCGCGAGGAACATGTTCGAGATCGTGATCCGGGGGCCGAGCGGCGGGACTGAGGCTGTTCAAACGATCTTGGAGGAGCTTAGGCTGAAGGGGGCCCCCAACTTTTACGGCCATCAGAGGTTCGGCATCTCGAGGCCGATAACGCCCATAGTTGGGAAGCTAATGATCGAGGGGAGAGTCGAGGAGGTTATCAAGACCTTCCTCACCGAATACTCCCCGCTCGAGAGCAATGAGAATAGGATGGCAAGAATGAAGCTCCTCGAGGACTTCAACCCAGAGAGGGCGCTGGAATATTTCCCGAAGACCCTGAGATATGAGCGGGCGATCCTAAGA
>JAKCEV010000045.1 GCA_023539495.1 Candidatus Wolframiiraptor allenii | reverse complement strand
ATGATGTCGGGATGCCGGGAAGCCGGCTAAACATAGGATTCCATGGCAATGAGAAGACCCAGGAGCAGATACTCATAATACCGTTCAGGGACGGGGATAACATCAAGTATTTCGTGGTGGGGGCGTGAGGGAGGACGATAGGCGCGTGACGGATGCGACATGCTCAGGAGGATGGGCTGGGATCAGCTGATAGATTATCTTGGGGATGTCTGGGAAGAGATGTGGGACGCGACGCTATTCAAGCTGAAGGTCGCCGAGACAAGCATGCCGTAAAGCCGAAGCCAACATCACAACACCCCATATTTTCATTCTTCATCATATTTTTTATTTTTTCATTATATTTTCATTTCCCATTTTCGGAGGGCGATAGTGTCCAAATAACTAACGGGTTTATATGGCTGAAGTCCTCCAATAGTAGCTCGTGAGTAGAAATAGTCGCCTCTAGAGAGTATTTAAAGCCTTATTTAGACACTATCCTCAGTTTATCTCAGTTTACCCATAGCTATAAAATAGAACTCGGAGCTCGTCTTTTTCTTAGCCCTAGGCACGAACCTCTTTACAACCGCGTAGTCCCTTCTAAGCTTCTCAGCGAGTTCTATTGCCTCCTCGCTATCGAATGCCTTCAGCATTAAAGAGCCATCACGCCTAACTAGGCTCCTAGCTATCTCATAGGATCTTAGAGCGAGCTCATATTGCCTGGCAATATCTATCTCCCTTATCCCTGTGAAGGATGGTGAGGCGTCGGATATCAGGAGGTCTGCGCGCCTCCCATCTAAGATCCTTAAAACCTCCCCGATAACATCATCCTCTAAGATGTCAAGCTGAAGCGTTATGATATTCTCCTCTTCGAAGGGTTTGAACTCTCTCACATCCACAGCAACCACTAGGCCCTCTGGACCCACGATCCTAGAGGCGGCCTGCGCCATGCCGCCGGGCCAAGCCCCAAGTTCCACGACTATATCCCCCCTCTTGAGGAGCCCAAACCTTCTCTGAGCTTCCTCGAGCTTGTAGGCAGCCCTAGACCTATAACCCTCCTCCCTCGCCCTCCGCCTATAGGGGTCGCGCTTAGCCTCATCAATCCATCTTCTGGTAGGCATTCCCTTCAGCCGACATAATCATCCGGCTGGATCTTTTTAGCTCTTAATCTTAAGCTCCTCAAAGGCGCTTCTAAGGGCTTCTATCGGGGCATCAGTCTTAACACCACTAGGATCTATGTGAGTTGTCGAGGCCCTGTAGCCGAGCTCCCTCAGCTTTTCCACGAGCATGGAGGGCTTGGCCGGAGAGCTTCCAAAAATCTTAGCCAGATAATTTACCTGGTGGTATCCGAGCAGGCCGTGATCCTCCCTCCTTAATCCATCAAGTAGCTTGAGGGATTCTTGATAGAGCTCTGGGCTTCCTAATGCCTTCTGATAAATTCTCTCCACTAAGTCTTGGCTCGTGAGCTCTCCAACCCATGCTGGGCCGGCATAATCCATCCTCCCACCGCAGGACTCGCATATGGTGATTGGGCTGTCGAACCTGCCTGCGACACGTATAGCCAGACATGAGGGGCAGTAGGATATCCAGCCAATGCTCCCTAGTATCTCGTTCGCCAGCCTTTTACCCCTTTCGACAACAGCGAAGACCCTGATATAATGGTCCTTCGAGAATGAGAGTATGGGCTTGGCGGCGATCCCGAGCCTAGCCGCCGACCTGACGATAAAACCCGCGAGGATCCTCAGGGCGACCTCCTTGGAGAATGGTGCTCGTAGGGGCTTTGCATCATATTTTCTCAGGCATGATTGTGGCTTTGCTCCAACGAGCGCCGGCATATCCGTGGCCGTCGCGCCTATCACGCCACCCCTTCTACAACCCCTAACCCCATTCTCGATGAATGGTGCTGGCGATCCCGCAGGATCAATATCCACATAATGGTATCTCGGCCTTTCCATACCACACTCTGCAAGCAGCTTATTCGCATCCATGCAGGTCACTTCAGCAAGTTCTTCGAGCTTATTCATCTTCATGTTCAGCTTAATGAGTTCGCATGCTCTAGGCGAGACATCGTTCACGGTCACCTCGCGGATGACATCGGTCTCGAGGAGCATCCTGATGCTCCTAACACCAACGCCGGCCAAAGCATCACACGCCCTGATCTTGAACCCCTCAAACCATGCGGCGAGAAAGAGCACCGTTATATCGCGATTCGGCTTAGAGAAAGGGTTAAAGAAGACGGGCAGACTTGTTGGAGCAAAATCCTTCCTCTCAGGGATCTTCGGCGAGTAAAAGACCGCCCTCCCCTCCCTTCTCAGCTCAAGCTCGTAGCCGGGCTCTGGCATCATTTCCTTCCAAGCACCTCCAAGACCTCGCCCACGACGGTATCCGGAACAATATCGCGATTCTCCGGCGTCAAGGTGATCAGCCTCTTCCCCGCAAGCTCCTTAACCTTGAGGATGAGCGGATCCCTCGACTTATAATGGACCGTGATGATCGCGTGCTTGCTGGAAGTTAGGAGTTCCTCAACCGCATGCCTAAACTTTTCGCTATAAAGCTCCATAGGGCCAACCTCGTCAACGACCACGACATCGGCTCCCTCAATAGCTTCGAGTATGGCCGCAACTCCAACACTCTCAAGGTCATTCAAGTTGACGACATATTTCCCAAGCCTCGGCCCGTTTTTTAGATTGATGTGGGCGAGTATGCCCTCGCCACCGCTAATACTCTTGACCGCAAACCCTATCCTTCTCCCCCGGTCTCGGATCTCCTGAGTATACATGCCGCCAACCTTAATCCCGAGCTCCATGAGCCGGTTAACAATCCTTAGGATGGCCGTAGTCTTCCCCGATCCCGGCAACCCCGTCAAGGCGTAGAAGATCCTCCCAGACCCCGCGCTCATATCCTAGAAACAACTCACAGTTCTTTCCGATAAAGAATGTTCGCTTAACAGGGTTCATTCGAGGATCACGAGCTCAAGCGGTGAAGTTGGCCTGAGCGGGATCATGTTACCGAGCCCCCTCGAGACGTAAAGGATTGTGCCGCCGAGATCGTATAGCCCTCGGGTGTAAGCGGAGTTCGTGAGTATCGTGAAGGGCCCAAGCATCACCCCGCCATGAGTATGGCCCGCAAGAATCACTCCCGCATTATGGTCGTAGAGGGCGACATTAGGATCATGGGCTAATATTATGTCAGCATGGCGCCTCCCAAAAGCGTATCTCCTATCATCCTTCCAATCCACGCCCAGTATCTTTCCGACCCCGCTTTCCACAACCTCATCTCGGAGAACCTTAAATCCGCATTCAGTGAGGACCCGCATGAGCTCACCAGTCCTGCCGCACCAGTAATCGTGGTTGCCGAGGACGGCATATTTCTCCTCCGCCTCCATGTATGAGAGGTAAAACCTGATTTGATCAAGCGGGCCCGTGAACTCGTCAATAACGTCACCGCCGTGTAGGATTATCCTCGGCCTCTCCCTCCTGAGGACTTCTAGAACCTTTTTCTCAACGGGCCCCATGCTATGGGTATGTGTATCCGCTAGGAAGGCTGTCTTAACGCCCAACCCGAGCCTAAGCCTCGTCACGATTATCCTATGCGCCTCGACCGAGGAATAGATTACCGCCGCGGCTCCTGCGACGACACCCGCTAGAAACATCCTTCTCGAGATTTTTGACAATTCTCCGCTCCCCCATGCCGGGGCTAAAAGTCATCCAGCTTTCTCTGAGCAAGCTTCGATAGGGTCTTCCATGTAAGCCTTATGTGCTCTCTCTGGATGTTCCCCCTTATAAGGGCTTGAAGGAGAAAGTTCCGGGTCTTTGGATCTGATGGATATCCCGAGCCGAAGTCCCCAAGCTCGGCTTTCAGTTTCTCGATAAGCATATCCCTCTCATGCTTCGCGATAATGGAGGCTGCTGAGACAACTGGATACTTCTGATCAGCCTTATGTTCAAGGATGAGGAAGCACTTGTGGCCCGTATACTGTTCTATCAACGCCCTGAAATCATGATACTTTGTCGAGGGCAGATCTACGTAGGCGGCATCGGGCTTAAGCTTATCAATAAGCTCCGCGATCATCCGAGCCTCAAGCTCATTGATCCCCCTAGCGCCGCTTCTCCTCGTGGACTCATCTACAAGCCGAGCCTCAATAACTATCAGCTCAACCCTTTCTGCGATCTCCCTTATCAACTTGGAGAGCTCGGCTCTAACACCCGGCGTGAGCTCCTTAGAGTCCCTGACACCCGCCTCGACGAGCTCGCCCACCCTCGATTGATCTACAAGGATACCCGCGATCACCATCGGGCCTATGACAGCTCCCCTACCTGCCTCATCTATCCCGCAGATCCTCAACAGATCTCACTTAAGAATTCAGGCATGATAAGGCTTTAGCTGGGGGAAGTGAGGGGGCTTTAAATACCCCGGCGTAGGGATTTCGTAACCGGCGTCAGGATGAGCTATCTGGGCCGCGTGAAGAGGCTTGTAGAGTCCCTGAGAGGTGATGGGTTAAACGGGGCGCTGTTGAGGAGTCCCGCGAATATCTTTTACTTCACCGGCTACCGCGGCGCAGGTTATTTCTTGGTCCCGGTTGATGGGATTCCCACGCTCTATGTCTCACCCCTGAACTTTGAACTGGCTGAGGAGTCGGTTCCCGGGGATATTCAGGTCATTAAGCTCGAGCAAGGCTCTGACATCCACAGGGTCTTTGAGCTCATACCCGAGAACCTCAAAACGCGCATCGGATTCGACGCGATGGAGGCGGAGGATTATCTAAGGATCTCAGGTCAGCTAGCCGGCTCGATGATGCCTATCTCCCAGCACATCTGGACGCTCAGGATGGTTAAGGACGAGTCCGAGATTGAGAAGATAAGAAGGGCATGTGAGATCTCGTCTAAGTGCATGGAGCTCGCCTCCGAGTTGCTTGGAGAGGGTCTTACAGAATATGAGGTTAAGTCCGAGATATTGAGGGAAATGCTAAGCCTAGGTGGGGATGGGCCAGCATTCGATCCGATAGTTGCCTCGGGCCCGAACTCGTCGAAGCCTCATGGAGCATACAAGAATAGAATGATCGAGCGCGGAGATGTCGTTGTGATCGATCTCGGCGTCATATATGAGGGCTACTGCTCCGACATCACAAGGACATTCTACCTAGGATCAGGCTCGAATGAGGTGTCTAGAGTGCATCAAGCTGTCTTGGAGGCCAAGCGCAGGGCCGAGGAGCTCATCAGGATAGGTGTAAAGGTCTCAGACATATATCATGCAGCACATGAGGTCCTCGCGTTGGTTGGCTATGCGGATTACTTCCTGCACGCGCTCGGCCACGGTATTGGAATAGAGATTCATGAACCGCCGAGGCTATTCAGGGACTCCAAGGAGATACTAACTGAGGGAATGATGATAACAGTTGAGCCCGGAGTATACATCCCGAAGAGATTCGGCGTCAGGATCGAGGATACAATCCTCGTTAGGAGGGATGGTATTGAGAAGCTGACCTCAGCACCCTATGAGCTGTCCTTGGGTTAGGCTCCGAACCTCCTTTGCCTCCTCTGATAAGTTCTTATCGCCCTCATTAGGTCTATCTTGCGGAACTCGGGCCAGTACACATCTAAGAAGATGAGCTCGCTGTAGGCTGACTGCCATAAGAGGAAGTTGCTTATCCTCTCCTCGCCAGACGTTCTTATGATGACATCCGGATCCGGTATTGGAAGATCCGCTGTGTAGAGGTATCGGCCTATCACATCCTCGTTAATGTCCTCTATACGTAGCTTCCCTGCCAAGACGTCCATCGCAAGCTTCCTCGCAGCATCGGTTATCTCCGCCCTCCCACCGTAGGCGATTGCCAAGTTCACGTAAAGGTTATCATACCCCCTCGTCTCATCCTCAAGCCTCTCCAACAGGTTCCTTAAATCATCGGGGAGAAGCTCCTTCCTTCCCAGAACCTTTACTCTAATCCTGTGCCTATGCACCAAGTCGCCATTAAGCACGTCCTCAATCTTCTCACGCAATATTCTGAGGAGCTCCTCGATCTCCTTCTCGCTCCTCTTGAAGTTCTCGGTTGAGAGCGCGAAGAATGTCACGACCTTTATCCCCAGCTCGAGGCACCACTTGATAACCTCCTCAACCTTCTCCGCCCCAACCCTATGGCCGTACCAGGGCTCAAGCCCCTTCTCACGAGCCCACCTCCTATTCCCATCCATTATAACCGCTATATGCAATGGTATCGCGCCCCGCGATATTGTTCGGCTAAGCCACTTCTCGTAAAGCTTGTAAGCGCCCAAGAACCTCAGCAGGCCCTGAAATATGCTCATCCTAGTCAAGGATTCTCTGCGAGGCTGACTGATAACTTTAATGCTCGACCTTTCTTCTAAAGTATTTGGAGTAGGTTCTTCGCAGGATTCTAGTAACCCATATTGTCACTATTATTGTCGCCATCCCAAGAACCGCTGTGATAACTAGTAAGAGGATGTGTGGGTTTTCGAAGCCGCCCGATGCACCAACCACAAGCACTATGCCCGTCCTCTTAAGTAGCGCCCAAAGCCATGCGAGTAGAACCGAGCCGCGGACCATGAGCCAGAAGCTTGGATCGCGCACGAACAGATAGTATACCATGTTCGCGAGCAGTATTATGAAGATGGCGATTGAGATTATGTCTATTGAGCTGCTTAGGTATGTCCCGGCTATGAAAGGCAGCTTCCCAAGCCACCAGAGAACATGGGTCGAGAACTCGGGGGCATCCGGGTAAACCTCTTGTATCGTCTTTAGGGTCGAGATGTAGCCTATATAGAATCCGAGCACGAGAAGAAGCGCGGAGGTGAAGACGGCGTATGCTCGCAGCTGCGTATACGGAGGCATCCTGAATAACCTTGTCAGGTTCTTGAAGCTTGATGCGACCTTCTGATCGAGGCCGAATCCCCTTATGATGAAGTATATCCCGATCGCCGAGAGTATAAAGGGAAGCGAGGCCACGTTGATTATGTAAAGTACTCCTATTATCGCCATGAGGAGACCCGGTATCCCGAGGAATATCCTAGCGTATCTGGGCTCCGTGAAGACGAGCTTCAAATATCTTCCGAGAACTAGCCACGTTTGCTCGACAGCCTCACTATGCCTCACGACAACCCTTCTAACGGATATTATGGGAAGCTTGGAGGTGATTATCGGCGTTACAAACTGGTCCGTCACACCATCGCTCACGAGCACGCATGCATCCGCCTTAAATCTCTTGAGGACCTCCTCGAGCTCGCCCATTATCTTCATGTCGGCCTCGATGCCCTCGCCCTCCTTCCCGGCGACCGTTGCAACTTCGATATTGCCTCCAAACTTCTCGGAGAGCTCTCTATAGACCTTTAATGCCCCGAATATGGCGTTGGCGTCAGCCTCCTCTGGGTCGGCCAGCAATAGGGCTTGAGCGGCCTTGAGATTCTCCTCAAAGCCAATGATGGGTGTAGAAATGCCAGTCTTCCTCCCGACGTCATCGTCACGATCCACTACGAGGATCAGCAGCTTCTTCGGCGCCTCAGCCATCTATTATCTACACGTATCAAGTTTCTGGAGGGATGAAATAAGGGTTGCTCAACTCTTCCCAACGAGCTCCTCCAGCCCCTCCCCATCCTCCATCAACGCCTTGAATTCCTCGAAGCTTAGCTTCCTCCCAGCGGCCAGCTTAAGCCTTGCTTCAGCCTTAAGCTTCTCCTTGACCATCTCAGCCCTCCTCCTTTCCTTCTCTTGCTTAAGCTTCTCAAGTTTCTCCTGGAGCTCGATGAGCCTTGATGAGACTAGTATCTTCTCGGCCTCAAGCTCCATAAGCCTCTTCTTGGCATCAAGGTACTTCGCATGCCATTCATCGCTCTTTTGTTTAAGTTCTTGGATCTTCTCCCTCAAAGCCTTCCTCTGCTCGAAGCTCACGCCCAGTTCCTTCTTCAAGGAGCCAATTCTCTCTCTCAGGGACTCTATCTCGGCCTCAGCCTTGGCGACCTCCTCCTCTAGAGCTTGAAGCCTAGACTGGAGCTCCTCCCTCTTAACCACTTGCTCGAGCTTCGCGTGGAGTTCCTCGAGAAGTTCGCTCAGCCTTTTCTCCTCCTCCTTCGGGAGGGGCCCTGTCTGTATCCTCCAATCCACCTCCTGTATCCTTGCCTCTATCTCCTCCCTAGACTCCTTGACCACCCGCAGCTTTCTAAACTCGGCTCTAACAACTCTAAGCTCCTGTCTCTTGGCCTTAAGCTCCTCCTTCCTAGAGGCGAGTTCCTCCCTGAGTTTGGCCAAGGCGTCGCGCTTCTCCCTATCAGCCTCCCTTAAGCTCCTCAGCTTCTCCGTGTAGGGCTTCATTTCCTCATGAATCTTGTCCCTCTTCTCTGCATACTTCCTAACCTCCTCCTCGACCTCGCCTATCCTCATGTTGAGCTGCCTCAGCTTCTCCCTCAGTTCTAAGACCTCGTTCTCAATCCTCTCATACTCGCTTAGGGAAGACATGATAATCACCTCAGCTCAAGATCCTCCTCTAAGAAGAATCTGGTGAGCGCGGCGTGAAGCTCGGAGAGCCCCTCCATAGTTGTTGACGAGACAGGGACCATCGGAATGCTTGCTATGATGTCCCGGAGTGTCTCAGCAATCTCACGCGAGAAGCTCATAAGCCTGCCTCGCATCATACTCTCGAGATCTAGGAGGAGTGCGTCAAAGGACTCACTCCAGGCCTCCAGCTTCTCAACATCCTCCGACGAAATGGCATCTATCTTATTCAGAGCGTGGACCATGGGCATACCGAGCGAGAAATAGACGGATGCCGAGAGAAACATGCTCGAGATAAAATTCCTGACGACATTGCAAAACATGGGGTCTAAGACAAATACCATGACCTTTCTATCCTTGAGGCCTATGTTCTCAGCCAGGATATAACCCTCCTGCCTGAAGGCGAAGAGCTCAAGCTGCCCTGGGGTATCAACGATGACGTAGTCGGCGTCATAGGAATTTATCTCCTCCCTGAGATCCTCAACATGCCTAGCAGCTTCCCTGATAGAGGCTATGAGAGCCGCGTTCGGCCCGAGGCGTCTCGTAGACATGATCCTTTCATAATCCACAAAATCTCTGATATCGACATCCGGCTCATAGGGGAGGACTTGGGCGGCTGGATCGAGATTCACCAACACCACGAACCTGTCTTGGGATCTGAGCCAGTCCCCATAGGAGGAGGTCAGCGTGGATTTTCCCGAGCCAGCCGTGCCAACGATGAATATCGTATTCACGCCGCCCACCTCCCCATCGGACAACAAGCAAGCATCATAAGCATTAACCAGTTAGAAGATTCCAGAGAAGCCTGAAAGCATCTTCTCATCCTCACTTTTCAGGATCCTCAACACTTCATCCCTCTCCTCGCCCTTAACCTCTACCGCGAGATCTTTGGCCAGCTCGAGGGCGCGCCCACACTGCTCCTCGCTCCCGAGTATCCTTATGTAGACGCCGCTCTTACCCAATATCTCCGCATCCCGCGAGATTACGTTAGCCCTTGACACGATGTCATCCTTCAGCAGTATGTTCATGAGCTTCTCGCCAGCCTCCTTCTCGGCGTAGAGAACGAGCTCCATGACCATCACCGCCTACTTCTTAGATGAGGCCCACCACTCCAAATACTCAGCATACTTCCTCTTCTTTTTCTCCTCCGCCACGCCCATTTCAACATCCTTTCTTGTTTCAATTATTAGATCCTGAGGGGTGTAAATGAGCCCGCAGCCCGGGCAGACATAGGAACGCGTGTTCCGGTCATAGATTATCTTCGCCCCGCACTCGCGACAGTAGGGCAACCCTGGATCGCCCCTCGCTTTAATCGCGCAGCTATTAAACATATCGTTTCGACAGAATTCGGTGAAATCAAAACACTTTCTCGGAAAATCTAATCAGTTCTAGTGAGCATTAGTGATGTTTTTGAAGGGCTGCAAGCCTTTTATAGCGAGATCCCGGATAAATACTCAGCCAGGGGTGATGGACATGGACGAGGATCTGGAGTTGAGAGCTCTCAAGCTCAGGAAGCTTATGGAGCTCGCCTCCCTTAAGGCAAAGACCACGAATGTTAAGAAGGAGGCGGAGAAACAGTTAAGCTTTGAGGAAGCCCTTAGGATAGTTAGGGATAATCTCGTGGATCGAGGGGATGAGGTGCTCGAGGCGGCGCTTGAACAATATCCCGAGCAGACTAGGAAGATAATTATGATCTTAGCGGAAAAGATAGTCAAGGGGGAGATCAGCCAGAAGATAGGGGGAGGCACACTGATGAATCTTTTCGACTATCTCGGGATGCCAGTAAAACTCCGATCGCGGATACTTTACTACAAAAAGGGCGAATACAAGTCTATTGAGGAATTGTTGCGGTCCTGAAAGGCATGCAGCAAACTTTATAGTCTGGCATGAATTCCGCCTTTGCGAGGTAAAAATTGTCAGGAGACTGACCTCCTCCCCATTTGGTGTGGGGAGGTTTGGGCTACATCCCTCCTTCTGGAGGTTTAG